>NZ_JBFUHS010000094.1:0-518 GCF_056402255.1 Pseudomonas sp. P4_B4 | reverse complement strand
GCGCTGCGCGCCTCCCCCCGGATGAACGCCTCCACTCAGCCTGCCGAGGGGGCGGGTGGATCAAGATCAAGAGCTGCAGGCGAGCTAACGCTCGGCCTGATGAGTGGTGAAGAGCGTGGGTGTACGCCGCTCTGCTTTTGCTCTTCTGTGGGAGCGAGCCTGCTCGCGAAGGCGGCCTGCCAGCCGACCAATTTCTTTCAGGTGTCCCCGGCCCAACTGTGTGCGGGCTTGCTCGCGAAGGCGGAGTGTCGGCCAACTCAATTCTCAAAGGCGAACGAACCCCGCGATCAGGCCGGCCGGTAGGCCGCCTCGCTTTTGCTTTGGCTTTTGATCTTCTTGCCCCCTCGTGAGGCCGAGTGGAGGTTCTGCGCAGTGGGCAACCCGGCATGGATGCCGGGTTAGCCGCCCCCGGCCATGGATGGCCGATGGCGGCGGGCCCACGGAGCAGGACCGGAGCGAGGGCATGCCGAGCCTAGGCGAGGCACCGAATGTAAGGGGCAAAGCGCTTTGGTTACTTT
>NZ_JBFUHS010000093.1:0-529 GCF_056402255.1 Pseudomonas sp. P4_B4 | reverse complement strand
CTATAATTCGCCCCACTTCCGGCGCAGTCGAAACGGAAAACTCCTTGGTAAACAAAGAGTTACGCAGTTTTCGGCAGCAGGTTGCTTCAGGTCATCGAAGCCAAAACGAAGTTGAAAAAGAGGTGTTGACAGCAGCGTGTAACGCTGTAGAATTCGCCTCCCGCTGACGAGAGATCTGAAGCGCAAGTGGTTGAAGTTACAAAGGAAACTTGGAAAACTTCTGAAAAATACCACTTGACAGCAAATGAGGCTGCTGTAGAATGCGCGCCTCGGTTGAGACGAAAGATCTTAACCAACCGCTCTTTAACAACTGAATCAAGCAATTCGTGTGGGTGCTTGTGGAGTCAGACTGCTAGTCAACAGATTATCAGCATCACAAGTTACTCCGCGAGAAATCAAAGATGTAACCAACGATTGCTGAGCCAAGTTTAGGGTTTTCTCAAAACCCAAAGATGTTTGAACTGAAGAGTTTGATCATGGCTCAGATTGAACGCTGGCGGCAGGCCTAACACATGCAAGTCGAGCGGAT
>NZ_JBFUHS010000092.1:0-542 GCF_056402255.1 Pseudomonas sp. P4_B4 | reverse complement strand
CAAAAACAAAACCCCAACTGCTTTCGCAATTGGGGTTTCGGAATTTAATCTTGACGATGACCTACTCTCACATGGGGAAACCCCACACTACCATCGGCGATGCATCGTTTCACTGCTGAGTTCGGGATGGGATCAGGTGGTTCCAACGCTCTATGGTCGTCAAGAAATTCGGGTACTGAGTCGTGACCGGTTGGTCTCGCTTCAGCAAATTGGGTATGTGATAGCTTCGGTGTTTTGTGAGTATCTCGAACTTTCGGTTCGTTTCGTCTTCACACACCGCAATCTGGCCTCTYTCGAGTTCGCAAATTGCTTGGGTGTTATATGGTCAAGCCTCACGGGCAATTAGTATTGGTTAGCTCAACGCCTCACAGCGCTTACACACCCAACCTATCAACGTCGTAGTCTTCGACGGCCCTTCAGGGGACTCAAGGTCCCAGTGAGATCTCATCTTGAGGCAAGTTTCCCGCTTAGATGCTTTCAGCGGTTATCTTTTCCGAACATAGCTACCCGGCAATGCCACTGGCGTGACAACCGGAACACCA
>NZ_JBFUHS010000091.1:0-553 GCF_056402255.1 Pseudomonas sp. P4_B4 | reverse complement strand
AAACAAAACCCCTACCTGCATACGCAGATAGGGGTTTCGGAATTTAATCTTGACGATGACCTACTCTCACATGGGGAAACCCCACACTACCATCGGCGATGCATCGTTTCACTGCTGAGTTCGGGATGGGATCAGGTGGTTCCAACGCTCTATGGTCGTCAAGAAATTCGGGTACTGAGTCGTGACCGGTTGGCCTCGCTTCAGCAAATTGGGTATGTGACAGCTTTCGGTGTTTTGTGCTGCTTTTGTGAGCAGAGCCGAACTTTCGGTTCTTTCGTCTTCACACACCGCAATCTGGCCTCTTTCGAGTTCGCAAATTGCTTGGGTGTTATATGGTCAAGCCTCACGGGCAATTAGTATTGGTTAGCTCAACGCCTCACAGCGCTTACACACCCAACCTATCAACGTCGTAGTCTTCGACGGCCCTTCAGGGGACTCAAGGTCCCAGTGAGATCTCATCTTGAGGCAAGTTTCCCGCTTAGATGCTTTCAGCGGTTATCTTTTCCGAACATAGCTACCCGGCAATGCCACTGGCGTGACAACCGGAACACCA
>NZ_JBFUHS010000090.1:0-647 GCF_056402255.1 Pseudomonas sp. P4_B4 | reverse complement strand
CCTTGCGGGTGACGCAACAGGCCGATGGCGGTGCCGAAGCGTTGCAACGCTTCGACGCCGTGGCCGACCCGAGCGCCTGCTACGAAAGAGTCCACTGTTGAGCCCGGCCAACGTCGTCAAGGATCTGACCATGATCAAGAAAATGCCTATTGCGATACTCACCCTGTGCGTCAGCCTCAGCGGTTGCGCCAAGGATCAGAGCCTGGCGCCGCCACCGGATGGCGAATCGATAACCGTGACGGTGAAAGTGCCGAAGGAACTGGTAGCGAGGCCGATGCAGGTGATGTATCGCTCGACCCTGTGCACTTTTACCGACCACTCGGCTTTCGGTGAGGCCTATCAACGCGATGGCTATCAACGTACCGATATACAGCCTGTGCGTGAGGGGCAAAGCGACCTCTATGTAGCCAAGCTACCGATCGACGGTGGCGGTGTCTGTCAATGGCGATTGAGCAACGTGACTTTTGGTGTGACCTATGACGATCCGGCTCGCTTCGGCGAGAACGTTACCTATGGTGCGGGGGGCGGGGTGGTGGTGATCTTCGATCACAACAACTCGCCACGCGGTGGCGCGGACATCAAGGTCGAAGGGGATTTGACGATCAAGAAGGACTATTACCCTTGGGTCGATGAGGAGTTTTTAGGTC
>NZ_JBFUHS010000089.1:0-704 GCF_056402255.1 Pseudomonas sp. P4_B4 | reverse complement strand
GCAGGCGCGCATAGAAAAAGCCGCTTTCGCTTTGCAGGTCTTCGTCGCGCAGGTGGGACTTGCCGAGCACGCGGTAGGGTTCGGCGTAGTGGTAGGCGTCGCCGTAGGTGTTGTCGGCGACGCCGCGGGTCGTGGCCACGCCGTGGGTGGCGGGCTCGCCGAGGGTCTGGTCGACCTCGCCGTCGAGGTAGGCGCGGCTGTCGTCGGGGTGATAGGCGCGCACGCTAACTTGCTGTTCCACCACCTTATGCCGGGTTTGCAGGGCCCAGACGCTGTCCTCGACGCTGTTGCTGAAGCCCGAGGGCGAGCGCAGCGGCAGCTCGACGTCGAACTGGTAGCAGCGCTGGTCGTCGCAGAACTCGACGACGTCGAAGGCGAGCTCTTCGTGCTGGGTGCAGCGGTACCAGATGCCGACGTCGGCCAGGATGCGACTGATGAAAGCCAGGTCGCTTTCCTGGTACTGCATCACCTGCTCGCGCGGCGGGTACTCGCGCTTGAGGTTGAAGCGAAAGTGCCCGGTGTCCAGRCCRTGGCGGTCGCGCAGAATGCTTTTGACGATGTCTGGCACGGACTGGTGCTGATAGATCCGCGTTTGCTGGCCGCGATCGAGCAGGGCCAGGCGCGGTTGCAGGRTGACTTCGTAGCGGGCTTCGTCGATTGAGCCGGACAGGCGCTGGCAGGCGGTRATGCGGCCATAGACGGTG
>NZ_JBFUHS010000088.1:0-788 GCF_056402255.1 Pseudomonas sp. P4_B4 | reverse complement strand
CGCGCGTATCTGGACGCGGGAACGATGATTAATGGCGTGGTCGAGAAAAGCCGCTGCGGGGCGCCGCAAGGCGGCCCGCTGTCGCCGTTGCTGGCGAACGTGCTGCTGGACGAAGTGGATCGGGAGCTTGAACGTCGAGGTCATTGTTTCGTGCGCTATGCCGACGATGCGAATGTGTATGTTCGCAGTCGCAAGGCTGGGCAGCGGGTGATGTCTTTGCTGGAGCGTCTGTATGGAAAGCTGCACTTGAGCGTCAACGAGAGCAAGAGTGCGGTGGCGAGTGCATTTGGTCGCAAGTTTCTTGGGTACGCCTTTTGGGCGTCGCCCAAAGGTGTCAAAAGAGCCGTGGCGATCAAGGCGCGAAAGCAGTTCAAGCAACGGATACGCGAACTGACCCGCCGCTCAGGTGGCCGCAGTATGCGACAAGTTGTCGAGAATCTACGCCCTTATCTCTTGGGCTGGAAAACTTACTTTGGGTTGTCACAAACACCGAAAATCTGGCGAGAGCTGGACGAATGGATACGACACCGATTGCGRGCGATCCAGCTTAAGCAGTGGAGGCGTGGACCGACGATCTACCGCGAACTGAGGGCGCTGGGAGCCAGCAGCCAAACGGCCCGGAAAGTGGCGGCCAACTCGTATAGCTGGTGGCGTAACAGCCGATTTGAGCTGAATCGAGTGTTGGATCTAGCGTGGTTTGACAGGCTGGGACTGGTGCGCCTCTCATAACCTCAATCTCTCGAACCGCCCGGTGCGGACCCGCATGCCGGGTGGTGTGGCAGGGGTGT
>NZ_JBFUHS010000087.1:0-858 GCF_056402255.1 Pseudomonas sp. P4_B4 | reverse complement strand
TCAGAATGTCGCGGTGAATACGTTCCCGGGCCTTGTACACACCGCCCGTCACACCATGGGAGTGGGTTGCACCAGAAGTAGCTAGTCTAACCTTCGGGAGGACGGTTACCACGGTGTGATTCATGACTGGGGTGAAGTCGTAACAAGGTAGCCGTAGGGGAACCTGCGGCTGGATCACCTCCTTAATCGACGACTCAGCTGCTCCATAAGTTCCCACACGAATTGCTTGATTCATTGAAGAAGACGATATAGAAGCAGCCCGAAATTGGGTCTGTAGCTCAGTTGGTTAGAGCGCACCCCTGATAAGGGTGAGGTCGGCAGTTCGAATCTGCCCAGACCCACCAATTTTGTGTGGGAAACGCCTGTAGAAATACGGGGCCATAGCTCAGCTGGGAGAGCGCCTGCCTTGCACGCAGGAGGTCAACGGTTCGATCCCGTTTGGCTCCACCACTACTGCTTCTGATTGTGTAAAGCTTAGAAATGAGCATTCCATCGRKWCGATGGTGAATGTTGATTTCTAGTCTTTGACTAGTTCGTTCTTTAAAAATTTGGGTATGTGATAGAAAGATAGACTGAACGTTACTTTCACTGGTAACGGATCAGGCTAAGGTAAAATTTGTGAGTTGCTCTTTATGAGCAAGCATCGAATTTTCGGCGAATGTCGTCTTCAYAGTATAACCAGATTGCTTGGGGTTATATGGTCAAGTGAAGAAGCGCATACGGTGGATGCCTTGGCAGTCAGAGGCGATGAAAGACGTGGTAGCCTGCGAAAAGCTTCGGGGAGTCGGCAAACAGACTTTGATCCGGAGATGTCTGAATGGGGGAACCCAGCCATCATAAGATGGTTATCTTGTACTG
>NZ_JBFUHS010000086.1:0-946 GCF_056402255.1 Pseudomonas sp. P4_B4 | reverse complement strand
GTGCCAGACATCGTCAAAAGCATTCTGCGCGACCGCCACGGCCTGGACACCGGGCACTTTCGCTTCAACCTCAAGCGCGAGTACCCGCAGCGCGAGCAGGTAATGCAGTACCAGGAAAGCGACCTGGCCTTCATCAGCCGCCTGCTGGCCGACGTCGGCATCTGGTTCCGCTGCATCCAGCACGAAGAGCTCGCCTTCGACGTCGTCGAGTTCTGCGACGACCAGCGCTGCTACCAGTTCGACGTCGAACTGCCGCTGCGCTCGCCCTCGGGCTTCAGCAACAGCGTCGAAGACAGCGTCTGGGCTCTGAAAACCCGCCACCGGGTGGTGGAACAGCAGGTCAGCATACGCGCCTATCACCCCGAGGACAGTCGCGCCTACCTCGACGGCGAGGTCGACCAGACCCTCGGCGAGCCCACCACCCACGGCGTGGCCACGACCCGCGGCGTCGCCGACAACACCTACGGCGASGCCTACCACTACGCCGAACCCTACCGCGTGCTCGGCAAGTCCCACCTGCGYGACGAAGACCTGCAAAGCGAAAGCGGCTTTTTCTACGCGCGCCTGCGCCACGAACGCTACCTCAACAACCAGACCCACCTCAGCGGCACCAGCAGCAGCGCCACCCTGGCCCCGGGCCAGGTGCTGACCATCAGCGGCGACGCCCCCAAGGCCTTCGCCTCCCGCGTGGTGATCACAAAGATCACCACGCGCGCCGCCCGCGACCGCAGCCTGACCTGCGATTTCGAAGCCATGCCCTACGCCTTGCGCCTGTGCTTTCGCCCAGAAGTACCGCCCAAACCACAAATCGCCGGCACCCTGCCGGCACGCATCACCCACCCCCAGAGCAACCCCCTGTACACCGAAATCGATATGCAAGGGCGCTACCGGGTCAAGTTCCTCTTCGACCGCGACACCTGGCCCGCCGGCCGCGAAAGCAAATGGC
>NZ_JBFUHS010000085.1:0-950 GCF_056402255.1 Pseudomonas sp. P4_B4 | reverse complement strand
GTGAATACGTTCCCGGGCCTTGTACACACCGCCCGTCACACCATGGGAGTGGGTTGCACCAGAAGTAGCTAGTCTAACCTTCGGGAGGACGGTTACCACGGTGTGATTCATGACTGGGGTGAAGTCGTAACAAGGTAGCCGTAGGGGAACCTGCGGCTGGATCACCTCCTTAATCGACGACTCAGCTGCTCCATAAGTTCCCACACGAATTGCTTGATTCATTGAAGAAGACGATAAGAAGCAGCCTTGGGGTTGTAGCTTAGTTGGTTAGAGCGCACCCCATGCTCTGTGGTTAAGAGCAGGGTGAGGTCGGCCTTAGCAGCTCGAAATTGGGTCTGTAGCTCAGTTGGTTAGAGCGCACCCCTGATAAGGGTGAGGTCGGCAGTTCGAATCTGCCCAGACCCACCAATTTTGTGTGGGAAACGCCTGTAGAAATACGGGGCCATAGCTCAGCTGGGAGAGCGCCTGCCTTGCACGCAGGAGGTCAACGGTTCGATCCCGTTTGGCTCCACCACTACTGCTTCTGAAAGTTTAGAAATGAGTATTCCGATGTGAATATTGATTTCTAGTCTTTTGATTAGATCGTTCTTTAAAAATTTGGGTATGTGATAGAAAGATAGACTGAACGTTACTTTCACTGGTAACGGATCAGGCTAAGGTAAAATTTGTGAGTTGCTCTTTATGAGCAAGAATCGAATTTTCGGCGAATGTCGTCTTCACAGTATAACCAGATTGCTTGGGGTTATATGGTCAAGTGAAGAAGCGCATACGGTGGATGCCTTGGCAGTCAGAGGCGATGAAAGACGTGGTAGCCTGCGAAAAGCTTCGGGGAGTCGGCAAACAGACTTTGATCCGGAGATGTCTGAATGGGGGAACCCAGCCATCATAAGATGGTTATCTTGTACTGAATACATAGGTGCAAGAGGCGAACCAGGGGGGCGAACCAGGGG
>NZ_JBFUHS010000084.1:0-964 GCF_056402255.1 Pseudomonas sp. P4_B4 | reverse complement strand
GCAATCGATCACCACGCCGTTGGGCAGCACCCTGACCATCACCGGATTTAACGCGGCGACCGGGGTGATCAGCTACAGCTACACCCTCAACGATAACGAAGTCCATCCGACGGCCAACGACGCTAACACCCTGCCTGAGCAGTTCGCCGTGACCGTGGTCGACGACAATGGCACCACCGCGACCGGTTCACTGGACGTGAACATCGTCGACGACCTGCCCAATGGCGTGGACGACAGCAACGCCARTACCGCTTCGGAAACCCTGTTGACCCTCAACGGCAACGTRYTGAGCAACGACGTGCAAGGCGCCGACCGCGTGACGGTCGGGGAAAATGCCGGCCCCATCACCCCCGGCACTTTCACCGGCACTTACGGCACCCTGGTGCTCAATGCCAACGGCACATACACCTACACCCTCAACCCCAGCGGTGCCGACTTCAAAGCCCTGCACGGTGGCGGCAATGGCAGCGAATCCTTCACCTACACCCTCACCGACTCGGACGGCGACAGCAGAACCGCGAACCTGGTGCTGCAGATCCACAACAACGATGACCCGATCACGATTGGCGGTTTGAACGCTCAGGGGGGCGAGCTCACCGTCTTCGAGAAAAACCTCAGCGACGGCAGCGCACCGGATGCCACGGCGCTGACTCAGAACGGCACTTTCACCGTCGCCGCCCTCGATGGCGTCACGACCCTGAGCGTCGGCGGCATCGCCGTGGTCAKTGGCGGTGTAGCCGCCGGCTTCCCGCAATCGATCACCACGCCGTTGGGCAGCACCCTGACCATCACCGGATTTAACGCGGCGACCGGGGTGATCAGCTACAGCTACACCCTCAACGATAACGAAGTCCATCCGACGGCCAACGACGCTAACACCCTGCCTGAGCAGTTCGCCGTGACCGTGGTCGACGACAATGGCACCACCGCGACCGGTTCACTGGACGTGAACATCGTCGACGAC
>NZ_JBFUHS010000083.1:0-979 GCF_056402255.1 Pseudomonas sp. P4_B4 | reverse complement strand
TCATTACCCGCCCCCCCCGCGATCACGTTGTCGAGCGCGTTGCCGGTGCCCGCAAAGTYGCCGCTGCCGCCGAAAAACAGRTTTTCGACGTTGGCACCCAGGACGTAGCTCCCGAGCGAGGTCCAGACCGTGTCAATACCCTCACCGCCAAGCTCGCTCACCACGTCCCCAAGCTCGGTGACTGCGTAGACATCGTTGTCGACGCCACCGACCATCGTGTCGGTACCTGCGCCACCGATGATGATGTCGTTACCTGCGSCACTGACGAGGACGTCATTACCCGCCCCCCCCGCGATCACGTTGTCGAGCGCGTTGCCGGTGCCCGCAAAGTCGCCGCTGCCGCCGAAAAACAGATTTTCGACGTTGGCACCCAGGACGTAGCTCCCGAGCGAGGTCCAGACCGTGTCAATACCCTCACCGCCAAGCTCGSTCACTACGTCCCCGAGTTCGTTAACTTCGTAGACATCGTTGTCGACGCCACCGACCATCGTGTCGGTACCTGCGCCACCGATGATGATGTCGTTACCTGCGCCACCGACGAGGACGTCATTACCCGCCCCCCCCGCGATCACGTTGTCGAGCGCGTTGCCGGTGCCCGCAAAGTCGCCGCTGCCGCCGAAAAACAGATTTTCGACGTTGGCACCCAGGACGTAGCTCCCGAGCGAGGTCCAGACCGTGTCGCTGCCGGCACCGGCGAACTCGCTCACCACGTCCCCAAGGTCGGTGACTTCATAGACATCGTTGCCGACACCGCCAGCCATCGTGTCGGCACCTGCACCACCGATGAGGACGTCGTTACCCGCACCGCCCACGAGCGTGTTGTCGAGCGCGTTGCCGATGCCCACAAAGTTGCCGCTGCCGCCGAAAAACAGATTCTCGACGTTGGCACTCAGGGTGTAGCTCCCGAGCGAGGTCCAGACCGTGTCGTTGCCGGCACCGGCGAGCTCGGTCACCACGTCCCCAAGGTCGGTGACTTCGT
>NZ_JBFUHS010000082.1:0-1189 GCF_056402255.1 Pseudomonas sp. P4_B4 | reverse complement strand
GTCATAGGCCATGTTGATACGAAAGACCGGAAGTCAGATGCCTGCCAAACGCGGGGCGGATGCAGGCTACGAGCGGTGAAACCGTGAGGAATCCCATCAGCGACGAGGTCAATCGTCCGCAAAATGAACCCTATAACGCAGGGCAAGGGCTGCTGGAGCGAGCCTTTGCGAGAGAAAACCTGAAACGGGCRTGGAAACGGGTCAAGGCCAACAAAGGTGCAGCGGGAGTCGATGGTCTGGACATTGAACAGACGGCCGAACATCTGCTCACTCAGTGGGCGGCGATTCGTGAACAGCTTCTTTCAGGTGTCTACCGGCCCAGTCCGGTACGCCGAGTGGTCATTCCCAAGCCCGATGGCGGTCAGCGCGAGTTGGGCATTCCGACGGTCACCGATCGTTTGATCCAGCAAGCCTTGCTGCAAGTCTTGCAGCCATTACTCGATCCGACTTTCAGTGAACACAGCTACGGCTTTCGTCCGGGACGCAGTGCGCAGGACGCCGTTCTGGCGGCCCAACGTCATGTGTCCTCGGGGCGCAGAGTGGTGGTGGATGTTGATCTGGAGAAGTTCTTCGACCGGGCCGACCACGACATCTTGATGGAGCGTCTACGCAAACGGATTGCGGATCGGGCGGTTATCCGGCTGATTCGCGCGTATCTGGACGCGGGAACGATGATTAATGGCGTGGTCGAGAAAAGCCGCTGTGGGACGCCGCAAGGCGGCCCGCTGTCGCCGTTACTGGCGAATGTGCTGCTGGACGAAGTGGATCGGGAGCTTGAACGTCGAGGCCATTGTTTCGTGCGCTATGCCGACGATGCGAATGTGTATGTTCGCAGCCGCAAGGCGGGACAGCGGGTGATGGCTTTGCTGAAGCGTCTGTATGAAAAGCTGCACTTGAGCGTCAACGAGAGCAAGAGTGCGGTGGCGAGTGCGTATGGTCGCAAGTTTCTGGGCTACGCCTTCTGGGCATCTCCACAAGGCGTCAAAAGAGCGGTAGCGGTCAAGGCGCGCAAGCAGTTCAAGCAACGGATACGCGAGCTCACCCGTCGCTCAGGCGGTCGCAGTCTGCGACAAGTTGTCGAGAATCTACGCCCTTATCTTCTGGGCTGGAAAACTTACTTTGGGTTGTCACAAACGCCGAGAATCTGGCGAGAGCTGGACGAGTGGATGCGGCACCGGCGGCACCGATT
>NZ_JBFUHS010000081.1:0-1191 GCF_056402255.1 Pseudomonas sp. P4_B4 | reverse complement strand
GCTCGCTTGTATGCTAGGACTTGAAGGGAGGAGGAGGGACAAGGCTCGATTCTGACTGTTAGCGCAGTACAGATCCGTGGGAGATTTCGCCCCTCCTCCTTTCACCCAAGCGCCGATAAAGAATGCATCTGGCTAGACCGACGATAGGAACAAGCCTGCGCCTCTGGGTGAGCCCTTCAAGTGCTCAAAACCATATCTCGGGGGATGTTCAATGGCAATGCCGGTTTCTGCTATCAAGCCAATCGTGGGCGTGGATGTCGCCAAGAGTGAATTGGTGATCTATCAGGCCGAACTGGAACTGCTTGAGACGCTTCCCAATAACAAGCCAGCCATCAAGAAATGGCTGAAAGCCTTGCCGGCGCCGGTCGATGTCGCGATTGAGTCGACCAATATCTATCACCTGGAGTTCGCCGACCTGGCCCATGAGGCCGGTTGCACCATTTACATGGTCGGCGGCTATGAACTGAGCCATTACCGCAAAGGTGTGAAAGTTCGCGCCAAAACGGACGCACTGGATGCAAAGTTGCTCGCCCGCTATCTGAAAAACGAATATGAAGAGCTCCATCCATGGATTCCGCCCTCGCCGTTGTACCGCTGCCTCTTGAGCCTTTTCCGCCGGCGCGCGGCGCTGGTTCAGGCGCGGGTTCGCCTGGTGCAGAGCTGGACAAATGAACCGCTGCTCAAAGCCGCTTTTGCCGAGCAAGTGGCCTCCATGCAGAGACTTGAAGGGCTGGTCGAGAAAATGATCAACGACCGCCTGAAAGAGGCCGGCTTGCTGGCCCAGTTGAAGCGTTGCATGAAAGTTGAAGGTATTGGTTTTTTAACCGGAGCGCGCTTGATCGCGGCCTTTCAGCGAGGCGACTTCAGAAATGCAGATGCCTTCATCGCATTTTTAGGGATGGATTTGCGGGTGTCGCAGTCAGGACAAAAGGACGGTCGCCGCAGCCTGACAAAGCGAGGCGACCCGGAAGCGCGTCGACTGCTGCACAACGCCGCCATGTCGGCCAGCCGCACAGCCGCCTGGAAAGGCTTTTATGAAGAGCAAAGAGCCAAAGGGTTCAGCACTACGCAGGCACTGGTGATACTGGCCCGCAAACTTGCCCGGATCGTATTTGCACTGCTGAAAGGGCAGAGCGAATACCAACCAAAAGCAGGTTGAGGGCTTTCCCTCAACCATAGAATCTCCCACAG
>NZ_JBFUHS010000080.1:0-1366 GCF_056402255.1 Pseudomonas sp. P4_B4 | reverse complement strand
CTAATGAAATGGCTACCCCCGCTGCCCCCTGTGATCGCCCACTAAGCTTTCGCAGGGGGCTCATCGGAGATCGTTGCCATGAACAAAGTAGCTATTGCCGCCATCGACTTGGGAAAACACACCTTTCATCTACATGCACAGGATGATCGTGGTCACGAGCTGTACCGAAAAAAATTCAATCGGGTAACGCTCATGCAGCACCTGGCAAATCTCGAGCCCTGCACCATCGTGATGGAAGCCTGTGGCGGCGCCCACTTCATGGCACAGGAGGCCATCAGGCTGGGACATGCGCCCAGGCTCATCGCACCTCATCTCGTACGCCCTTACGTGAAAAGCAACAAAAATGACTTCGCTGATGCCGAGGCGATCTGCGAAGCAGCGACTCGTCCGACGATGCGTTTTGTGCCGGTAAAAACTCAGGCCCAGCAAGTGCTAGCCATGCTGAACTCCACCCGAGACTCGTTCATCAAGGATCGCACCGCAACCGTCAATCGGATTCACGCCGCGCTTCTGGARGTTGGCGTGAGCCTGGCCCCGGGCTTCAAGTCGATCAACGCTCTACCGGAGCTGCTTGAGGCGAGTTCAATTTCTGAGCCCTACAAAAAAAATCTGATGAGACTGTATCGACATCTCAAGCATGTGGAGGAGGAGATCAAGTCGCTGGATAAGGACGTGGAATGCCAGGCCGCTGAAGATGATCTGGCGACTCGTTTGATGACTCTGCCGTGTGTCGGCCCGATCACCTCCACCGTCCTGGCTGCCGAGCTGGGCGATGGCAAGCAGTTCAAATGCGGCCGAGGCTATGCAGCTTCCATCGGACTGGTCCCCAAGCAGCATTCCACGGGCGGGAGGTCYGTCCTGCTGGGCATCAGTAAGCGCGGTGATCGCAACCAGCGACGCCTGCTCGTCCAGTGCGCTCGTGTTTACTTGATACAACTGGAGCGACAGAAAGGCGCTTTGGCGGACTGGGTCCGCCGGTTATTGGCGTCGGGACATCACTCCAATCTAGTGGTTTGTGCGCTGGCCAACAAACTGGCAAGAATCGCCTGGGCGATAGCGGCACACCACACTGAATTCGATGCGGGGCCAGCCGCGATGAACGCCTGACCCCGCTGTCACCCAAGCACCACCCACCTGGTTTTGCGATGCTGGATAACTGATGACGTGAACGGCCAACCGGCCTGACGACAACCCTGGGCTCTCACACGGCTGAAAGGCCGTTCCACTAATTAGGGTCGTTGGGCATCGATTCTCATCGAGGCGCGGGGCGACAACCCCAACTCAGACGCCGGATAGATGAAAGCAAGCCAAACACGACATCAACAACAGTATTGCAGAAAAGGGGGTAACCATAGATGTGGGAGCG
>NZ_JBFUHS010000078.1:0-1822 GCF_056402255.1 Pseudomonas sp. P4_B4 | reverse complement strand
GGCCAGTACAGCCAGCTTCGATCTATCTGTCAGTCAGTGACGATCCGCGAATGCTTGCGGGTGTCTTGCATGGTGACGTACACCAGCAACGACACGGCAATACACGCGGTCACGTACCAGTAGTAACCCGTCTCCATGCCGATGCTCTTGAACCACAGCGCGATGTATTCAGCGGTGCCGCCGAAGATCGAGACGGTCAGTGCGTACGGCAGGCCCACGCCCAGGGCGCGGATTTCGGTCGGGAACAGTTCGGCTTTCACCACGGCGTTGATCGAGGTGTAGCCGCTGACGATGATCAGCGCTGCCATGATCAGGAAGAACGCGCCCCACCAGGTCTGGATGGTGTGCAGGGTGGTGAGGATCGGCACGGTGAACAGCGTCCCGAGGATGCCGAAGGCAATCAGGATCGGCCGGCGACCGATCTTGTCCGACAGCCCGCCGATGATCGGTTGCAGACACATGAACAGGAACAACGTGGCAGCGGAAATGGTGGTGGAGTCGGAAATGCTCATGCCGACGGTGTTCACCAGGTATTTCTGCATGTAGGTGGTGTAGGTGTAGAACGCCAGGGTACCGCCCATGGTCAGGCCGACCACGGTCATCAGTTCCTTGGGGTGACGCATCAAGGTGCGCATCGCGCTTTCCTTGGCTTTTTCTTTCTTGGTGAACGACTCGGTCTCTTCCATGCCGCGACGCAGGTACAGCGCCACCACGGCACACAGCGCGCCGATGGCGAACGGGATGCGCCAGCCCCAGGCGTAGAGCTCCTCGGTGGTCAGGAAGTTCTGCAGGACAATCAGCACCGCCAAAGCGATGAGCTGGCCGGAGATCAGGGTCACGTACTGGAAGCTGGAGTAGAAACCGCGACGCTCCTTGGTTGCCATCTCGCTGAGGTAAGTGGCGGAGGTGCCGTATTCGCCTCCCACTGACAGGCCTTGCAGCAAGCGCGCGAACACCAGCAGGATCGGCGCGCCGATGCCGATGACTTCATAACTCGGGCTCAGGGCGATCAGCAGCGAGCCGAAGCACATCAGGTACACCGAGGCCATCAGGGCCTTTTTGCGCCCGACCTTGTCGGCATACAGGCCCATCAGCCAGCCACCGATCGGACGCATCAGGAAGCCCACGGCGAAGATTGCGGCAGTGTTGAGCAGTTGGGCGGTGGTGTCGCCTTTGGGGAAGAAGGTCTTGGCGAAGTACAGGGAGAAGGCGGCGTAGACGTACCAGTCGTACCACTCGACCATGTTGCCAACGGAACCGCTGAAAATCGATTTGATGCGGCTGGAAGTGGTTCTTTCTTTGGCCGGCACGGCAGCCGACCCAAGCGGCAGGGAGTTGGAGTTATCCATTGAAGGATCCTTCATTTAATTGTTTTTGTGGAGCGCGATTAAACGCAGCCTGCAGGGGCTATAGCAGGAGCTGTGCCAAGGGGAAGAGGGCCGGTTTAGAGGGGTGAGGGTGTTTTGGTGAGCGGAAATCCGCTTATTCGTGGCGGGTGGTGGGCGGAAAATTGCTTATGGTTTTGTTGTTTGCTTTGCCTGTACAGGCCTCATCGCGAGCAAGCTCGCTCCCACATCTATGGTTACCCCCTTTTCTGCAATACTGTTGTTGATGTCGTGTTTGGCTTGCTTTCATCTATCCGGCGTCTGAGTTGGGGTTGTCGCCCCGCGCCTCGATGAGAATCGATGCCCAACGACCCTAATTAGTGGAACGGCCTTTCAGCCGTGTGAGAGCCCAGGGTTGTCGTCAGGCCGGTTGGCCGTTCACGTCATCAGTTATCCAGCATCGCAAAACCAGGTGGGTGGTGCTTGGGTGGTGCTTG
>NZ_JBFUHS010000077.1:0-1840 GCF_056402255.1 Pseudomonas sp. P4_B4 | reverse complement strand
TTTTGTGCGCCCAGCATGGGCGCAATCTTGCGGGTGAAAGTCCCGTCGTAAGCTGACCACAGCGAACGAAGTGAAGCGCAACTGCATGAGGGCGACCGAGTGTGGGGAGGAAGCGTGAATCGAAACCGCGAGCCGATGGACAAGAACCGGATATAAGGCGAAGCCGATCAGGGCGAGCGAGCAAAAGATCGCGAAGCTCTTGTGGTCAAGGATCAGGCTGCGTAAATCCGGCGGTTGTGCGGGGAAGGATTGCGTTCTTACCTGGGGAGATCTCGCCTTGTGTCTGAAAGGGCGACGGTGCGAGCCGGAGCGAGAAGTCAGCAGAGGCCGTAGTAGTCTTTTTTTTTTTGACGAAGGGCCGAACGAGAGAGAGTGTTGTAGGCCATGTTGATGCGAACGACCGGAAGTCAGATGCCTGCCAAACGCGGGGCGGATGGAGATAACGAGCGGTGAAACCGTGAGAAGTCCCGCCAGCGACGAGGTCAATCGCCCGCAAGATGAATCCGACAACGCAGGGCAAAGGCTGCTGGAACGGGCCTTTGCGAGAGAAAACCTGAAACGGGCGTGGAAACGGGTCAAAGCCAATAAAGGTGCAGCGGGAGTTGACGGTCTGGACATTGAACAGACTGCTGAAGCCTTGCTGACTCAATGGCCAGTGATTTGTGAACAGCTACTTTCAGGTGTCTACCGGCCCAGTCCGGTAAGACGCGTGGTCATCCCCAAACCTGACGGCGGTGAACGCGAGTTGGGCATTCCGACGGTCACCGACCGCCTGATTCAACAAGCACTGCTGCAAGTCTTGCAGCCACTCCTCGATCCGACCTTCAGTGAACACAGCTACGGCTTTCGCCCGGGACGTTGCGCGCAGGACGCCGTTTTGGCGGCTCAGCGGTATGTGTYCTCGGGGCGCAAAGTGGTGGTGGATGTTGATCTGGAGAAGTTCTTCGACCGGGTCGATCACGACATTTTGATTGATCGCCTACGCAAACGGATTGCGGATCGGGCGGTTATTCGACTGGTCCGGGCGTACCTGGATGCGGGAACGCTGATCAATGGCGTAATCGAGAAAAGCCGCTGCGGGGCGCCGCAGGGCGGTCCGCTGTCACCGTTGCTGGCAAATGTGCTGCTGGACGAAGTGGATCGGGAGCTTGAACATCGAGGTCATTGCTTCGTGCGCTATGCCGACGACGCGAACGTTTATGTTCGCAGTCATAAAGCCGGGCAGCGGGTGATGATCTTGCTGAGGCGTCTGTATGAAAAGCTGCACTTGAGCGTCAACGAGAGCAAGAGCGCGGTGGCCAGTGCGTTTGGTCGCAAGTTTYTGGGTTATGCATTTTGGTGCGCCCGTGACGAAGTCAAACGTGCGGTATCTCAGAAGGCACAAAAGCAATTCAAGCAACGTATCCGGCAGTTCACTCGCCGTTCATGTGGCCGCAGTTTGCAGCAGGTCGTCGACCTCCTACGTCCCTATTTGCTGGGTTGGAAAGCCTATTTCAAGTTGTCGCAAACACCAGGCGTCTGGCGCGAATTGGACAAATGGATGCGGCACCGACTCAGAGCGATTCAACTCAAGCAATGGAAGCGGGGAACGACGACTTATCGTGAATTACGGGCTTTGGGTGCGAGTAAAGAAGTCGCCCAGAAAGTGGCATGTAACACCCGTCRTTGGTGGGACAACAGTCGATGGGCCTTGAATTGGGTGCTTAATCTCGCGTGGTTTGATCGCTTGGGACTTCCACGTCTCTCCTGACCTCAATCCCTCGAACCGCCCGGTGCGGACCCGCATGCCGGGTGGTGTGGCAGGGGTACGGTCTATGAAGGCCGTCCCCTATGCCGATTG
>NZ_JBFUHS010000076.1:0-2470 GCF_056402255.1 Pseudomonas sp. P4_B4 | reverse complement strand
GAGTATCGCAATAGGCATTTTCTTGATCATGGTCAGATCCTTGACGACGTTGGCCGGGCTCAACAGTGGACTCTTTCGTAGCAGGCGCTCGGGTCGGCCACGGCGTCGAAGCGTTGCAACGCTTCGGCACCGCCATCGGCCTGTTGCGTCACCCGCAAGGTGTCGCCGAGACGACTTTGCAAATCGAGGAACACCCGGTTGCGTGCCAGTTCGCAGGGGGTGTACTTGGCAGGAAAAAACGAAGCTCACTGTTTGCTCTCCGCTGCCTGGCGGATCACTTGCAATTTGCGAAAATCTGGCTTGGAGCGGCCATCCGTCACGACGCTGCCATCGGGATAGGTGAAGCTGGTGTGATTGCCTTTCTTCTTCACCTTTGGCTGCACAGAGGTGACCAGGAAGCCGGAATGCAGGACGGGTTCGAAATACACCTGCCGAGCTTGCAGAGCCTGATACTTTAAGTAGATATGGCCCTCACCCGCCAAGCTGATCTGTTTTCTATAGCCTCCAAGAAAGGCTTCACTCAACCACGGGTAATAGTCCTTCCTGATCGTCAAATCCCCTTCGACCTTGATGTCCGCGCCACCGCGCGGCGAGTTGTTGTGATCGAAGATCACCACCACACCACCGCCTGCCCCGTAAGTCACGTTTTCGCCAAAGTTAGTGGGATAACCATAAGCGACGCCAAAGGTCACGTTGCTCAATCGCCACTGGCAGGCACCGCCACCATCGATCGGCAGCTTGGCCACATAGAGGTCACTTTGTCCCTCGCGCACGAGTTGCAGATCGGTACGTTGATACCCATCGCGTTGATAGGCTTCGCCGAAGGCCGAGTGGTCGGTAAAGGTGCACAGGGTCGAGCGGTACATCACCTGTAGGGTTTCCGCGAGCAGTTCCTTCGGCACTTTCACCGTCACGGTGATCGATTCGCTGTCCGGCGGCGGCGCCAGGCTCTGGTCCTTGGCGCAACCGCTGAGGCTGACGCACAGAGTGAGTATCGCGATGGACATTTTCTTGATCATGGTCGGATCCTTGGCGGCGCGGGCCGGGCTCAACAGTGGGTTCTTTCGTAGCAGGCGCTCGGGTCGGCCACGGCGTCGAAGCGTTGCAACGCCTCGGTGCCGCCATCGGCCTGGTGCGTCACCCGCAAGGTGTCGCCGAGACGACTTTGCAAGTCGAGGAACACCCGGTTGCGTGCCAGTTCGAAGGGGGTGTGCAGGGCAGGAAAAACGAGGCTCACTGTTTGCTCTCCGCTGCCTGGCGGATCGCTTGCAATTTTCGGAAATCTGGTTGAGAACGACCGTCGGCCACGGTCGTACCATCTGGATAAGAGAATTTTATGAAGCTACCTATTTTATGTACCTTGGTACCCTCCGATTTGACTAGAAAGTCGGAATTCAGGACGGGTTCGAAATACACCTGCCTCGCTTGCAGAGCCTGATACTTTAAGTAGATATGGCCCTCACCCGCCAAGCTGATCTGTTTTCTATAGCCTCCAAGAAAGGCTTCACTCAACCACGGGTAATAGTCCTTCTTGATCGTCAAATCCCCTTCGACCTTGATGTCCGCGCCACCGCGTGGCGAGTTGTTGTGATCGAAGATCACCACCACACCACCGCCTGCGCCGTAAGTAACGTTTTCGCCAAAGCGAGCCGGATCGCCATAGGTCACACCAAAAGTCACGTTGCTCAATCGCCATTGGCATGCACCGCCACCATCGATCGGCAGCTTGGCCACATAACGGTCGCTTTGTCCCTCACGCACCAGTTGCAGATTGGTACGTTGATAGCCATCGCGTTGATAGGCTTCGCCGAAGGCCGAGCGGTCGGTAAAGGTGCACAGGGTCGAGCGATACATCACCTGCATCGGCCTCGCTACCAGCTCCTTCGGCACTTTCACCGTCACGGTGATCGATTCGCCATCCGGTGGCGGCACCAGGCTCTGATCCTTGGCGCAACCACTGAGGCTGATGCACAGAGTAAGTATCGCGATGGGCATTTTCTTGATCACAGTCGGATCCTTGACGGCGTTGGACGGGCTCAACAGTGGGCTCTTTCGTAGCAGGCGCTCGGGTCGGCCACGGCGTCGAAGCGTTGCAACGCCTCGGCGCCGCCATCGGCCTGTTGCGTCACCCGCAAGGTGTCGCCGAGACGACTTTGCAAGTCGAGGAACACCCTGTTGCGTGCCAGTTCGTCTTCGACAAGGCTTGCGTAATGATCCCTGGTCTGCTGTTCGAAATTCTGTCGATCCAGTTGCCGCTTCAACAACGGCGAGCGCTCGGGGTTGATTGACTCCAGCAACTGGCCATAGATGTACGGCTGGTAATTGCTCATGAAGTGATTGCCGAGACCCACGAATCGGCCGGCCTTGGGATTGCTGAAGGGCGGGAAAAACCTCGCCCGACTCTCGGCGGTCAACGAGGTGGTGAGGCGCTGCTGCGCCTGCTCGGCCTGCTGGTCGTCGTCGGGGCTCA
>NZ_JBFUHS010000075.1:0-2999 GCF_056402255.1 Pseudomonas sp. P4_B4 | reverse complement strand
CCACCAACTTATCTGCTTGATCCGCTGCTTCTCCGCCAACCAGTTCAAATGCGGCGTCGAGCCGCTATGGCCGAGCAACTCGTCCAGCGCGTCCCACTTCTGTGGCTGGTGATACCACTCGCTTTCCTTGTAGATGATCAGTTGCGATATCGATTGCGCATGGGCCGGCAGGGTGATGGCTGCCTGCAGCTCCTCGGCGGTCATTTTGCCGTCGCGGTTGCGGTCGATGATGTCGAACAGGCGGCTCAACGCTGCCGGCTCACCCCGCAACGAAGCGGCCAGCACGTCTTGGAGCGACGCAATATTCATGTGTTGATTGACGCGTTCCTATTTGTGGTAATTGACTTTTCCGCTCAACTTGACTTTCGCGCCAGTCGACAGTTTTGCGAGAATGTCGCTGTGAATACTTCGCAAAGCACTAGTTGTCATTCAGATTTTGTCTTAAGAACTCACGCTGAATGTTGTCCAAATTGAAGATGTTGTTCTCAATTATAGTGCGATAGTCTTCTTTGTTATTAGCGTCAGGCGGGTCGCAAATTAGCAGATTGTCAAATGAGGACGCCGGAGAGTCTGCAGATTTCAACATGCCTTCCACATATTTTTTTGCTCTAGGAATCTCAGCGGTTAAGTGAAATTCAGGATAGAGTTGGTTTTTCCACCTGCCATCCCGCGTAAACGTGCCACCGCAAAATTCACCAGTTTCTCTTGCTATAATGCAACCACTGCGTAAATCCACCAGCTCGCAGTAGGCGACCTCGTGGTGTATTACTGAGCCGCTTGAGGTTTCTACTTCGCCGGATTCGATTTGGTTCAGCAACACAAAATTACCGTCTGGTGACAATTCGGGGAGATCTATTTTTTCAAATGTCCCACCATTGTCTATTTCTCCACGAAGGACTCGTATAGTTTTACCGTTGTTAAGTATCGTCAGGGTACGATATCGTTTGCCAATCGGGTCGCTATACTGAAGATGCTCAATGCACGATGTTTTTTTTACTCCGACAAATTCAGTTGAGGCGTATCCAAAATTTCCGGGGTTAAGCGGAATTGCTAATAACATTGCGAGGTGGTGTTTCATAATTTATTCTTCAGGCTTCTATAACGAAGATCTGCATCAGTCATGCGACGTGATGGGCCATAAATTTCCAATAAAGCAGATTCGTACCTTGCATGATTTACTCCCCAGTGTGCCGGATTGTCAGCCAAGGTCCGGTGCATGTTATGAAAGATTTTAAGAGCATTACCAAAGTCATTTGCAACATTGCCGGGACGATTAGCGTGATAACTTTCTCAAGCATCAAAGTATATCTGCCAGTAGAATCCACCCACTATCATCAAGATGATCCAAAGACTCATGCTGAATTTTTATCCATCCATTTTTGAAGTCGATCACTCTTACGCTGTCTCCTTGGATCAAGTGCATCCCCGAAAAACTTATTGAATTGGGGTTGTGTAATATCTGAGCTTTTCTGGTGGTTATTATTGCATTGAATGGCTGTTCAAGATTTAAAGCGTTTTGGCCGAAAACTTGCCTCTTGGTAAGGGTTTCAAAGTGTAGTTCCGCCAGTTGCTTTGAAGTCACTACTAGTTTCATTTGTTTAGGAGGGGTGTCTGGTGAGGCGGCATTCAGCTTAATTAATGAGTAGGATTTAGTGATGTGTTTGGCATCAATATCAAATCCAATCAGGTAAATGTTGTTCGGGTATTCAAAATATATTTGAAAGCCATCGCTAGATGACTCAAGTCGCATACTTCCCTCAGTTATATCGGACTCGTCTAGTAACGTAGTGTTTCTTGATATTGGAGTGCCCCCTCCATCATTCCTATATACAAATATGGCAATTTCTTCATTGTTTTTAGTAATACATATCAGGTTTTTTTTTGTTTCTAGTTTGTGGGGGGTGATCAGGCTGGAAGTGCTTTTGCATTCTTCAGCTGAAACGCCAAATATAATTAGCGTTATTGCAACTGCTAATGCTTTACCAATTTTGTTTGAGGTTTTCATAAGCGCTCCTTATTTTTGTGTCGTATCCAATTTGACTCTTTCCGTTATATTTTTGCGCAATTAGGGTCCAGTCCTTATCTTTCATTGGCCCTATAAGATTTTTTTCCTTGGTCAAGAAGATCTTGAAGTATTGCAAATGCTGCAATGCGCAGTAATTTTGAGCTTTCTCCAAATCATCTGCGCTCTCATAGAGATGCCGATAATATTCGCCCATAACTTGAAACTTACCCCAAGAGCATGACTTGATGGCGGCTGCTCGATTAATTTCGCGCGCCCGTTTCAATCTTGAATACTGATCATCAAGTGAGCCGTATGAATACGATGCTTCATAAGTATGTACTATCTTCGGCTCTGCATTAGAAAGTGCATCAACTTCAGATGATGGCATCCCGTCAGCGAGTAAAAAACGACGCATGTAGTGACGCTCATAAAGAATGAGGGCATGTTTTTCTCCTGGTCTGTATTCTTTAAACGGAACTTTATCTCCCGTTTCGGCCAATGCGATGGCTCTTAGTACTTCTTTTTCAACACCAAGTTCATTAGCAAGCAACTCAAAATGTTTTTTTGTTACATCAGTCAATCCTGTTTGGCAGGGCGCATCTATTAGTCCTTGCTGATAGCAGTAACATTTTTTTTGATTATCGTTTAGGTGCGCTGTAATCCCCACCGGATGAAAGTGATACACCTTCCCCCATGACGGCAACCCCACTTTCTCCGCTACCTCACTCCACCAACTTATCTGCTTGATCCGCTGCTTCTCCGCCAACCAGTTCAAATGCGGCGTCGAGCCGCTATGGCCGAGCAACTCGTCCAGCGCGTCCCACTTCTGTGACTGGTGATACCACTCACTTTCCTTGTGAATGATCAGTTCCGATATCGATTGCGCATGGGCCGGCAGGCGGATGGCTGCCTGCAGTTCCTCGGCGGTCATTTTGCCGTCGCGGTTGCGGTCGATGATGTCGAAGAGGCGGCTCTTTACCGGTCCCTTGTCTTC
>NZ_JBFUHS010000074.1:0-3385 GCF_056402255.1 Pseudomonas sp. P4_B4 | reverse complement strand
GGTTATGTTGCGGCCTGAGTTATGTTGCGGGGGTAAGGGGCGCCGCCTCCCAATCGGGAGTCCGGCGCAAAAAGTGGCACATAAATTCATGCTACAACCCCCGCATGAACGCCATGAGAGATGCTGAATTCGGTCGCAGGCGCACAGCCTTAGGCACATTTGTCACGTCCAAACATGCAAGCGCCTTGGCCTTCATTTCGAGATCGACTTCCGCGTAGATGTGGGTTGTGTCCAAGGAGACATGCCCGAGCCAGGCCCGAATTGTATTGATATCGACCCCGGCTCTTAACAGGTGAACGGCGGTCGTGTGTCGAATAGTGTGCGGGCTGATGCGCCTATCTTGCATGGAATCAACCCGCTTGCCGGCTGCTCGTCCATACACCGACACAACGCGATACATGCCGAATCGAGTCATGGGATTCCCGGTACGACCTATGAATACGCGATCCTCTGTTCTGCGTTCGACGATGAGTGGCCGCAGCGCTGTAGCTGTTACTGCCCACAGGGGGCATACGCGCCATTTGTTTCCCTTACCCAGAATGCGCACGGAGGGTGAAGTCCCAAGTTGCAAATTACCAACGCTGAGGCAGGCAGCTTCGTCAGCGCGGGCGCCAGTGTTGTATAGAAAAAGCAAAATCGCATAGTCCCGTGCACCCTGGCTCGTAGCTCGATTAGGTGCCCGGAGCAGAGCCTCCACTTCTGGCTTGTCGAGATAGTGGATGACTGCCTGGGTAGTTTTTTTGAACGGGATAGAACGGATCTCTGAGCACCACGCCAAATGCTCTGGCGATCGCATAGCGATGAAACGCCCTAATGAATGAATCGCGCAGAGCCGCTGGTTGCGCGTGACAATGCCACAACCGCGCTCGTGTTCGACGTGTTCAAGGAATGCGCGCACGATGGCGGGCGATATGTCGAGCACCGACAAATGGTCGATTGCCACCGAGGCTTTTCGACTGACAAATGGAAGCAGGAGGGTCAGCGTGTCGCGGTAACTGATCTGAGTGTTGTGGGAAAGGTTGCGCTCGGCGACCAGATACTCCAACAAGAAGCGACGTACCCATGCCCCGAGGCGATTGCGGTCAATCATGATCAATCTCCTGGCCTGAATAAATGGCAAATCGGCGACTAGCTTCGTGCAACAGTTCGGGAGTCATGTGCAAATAGCGCTGAGTCGACCTTATGTCGACGTGCCCCAGATACGTTGCCAATTGCGGCAATAGCCGCTGTACATCCTTGCCGGTGCGATACCATCCCAGTACACGATGTACGGCGGCTGTATGCCGCAGATCATGGAGGCGCGGAGGCCGTAGCTCGCCTGTTGGGCGAGCAATGCCTGCCGCCAAACGAACGCGTTGGAACAGAGTTATGACGTATTGGTAGTTCAGGCGATGGCCAGTACGAGTGCACAGCAGGGCAGAGTCTTGGCCTAGTGGAAGTGCTAGCGCGCAACGTTGTCGTAGATAGACTCGCAGTTTCGATGCCAGCCTGGGCCCAATCGGCACCAGCCTTGTCTTATAAAACTTTGTGTCACGAACGGTGATGATTCGCTGCTCGAGGTCGACGTCACAGAGGTTTAGTCTGATCGCCTCGCCGACGCGCAACCCAGCACCGTAAAGGATCAGCAGGAGGGTTCTGTATGTCGCAGCTTGAAGGCGACTGAGCGAGGTACTCAGTATGACGGTGGCATCTAACAGGTGCTGTATTTCTGCGGTGGCATAGACATAGGGCGTCTGTGCCGGTGGAAGCTGTGGTGGTCGTTCCGGCAGGGGCGAGATCGTTGCGTGGCCACGTGCGATTGCGAAGCGATAAAAGCTAACAAGTAATCCTCGCTTCGTCTTCCACGTAGCGCTTAGCTCACCGTGCCCGTGCAGAAATGCGGCTACTGCCTCTGGAGTAACTTCGGGGAGCGGTAGGTTTCCAGTCTCACGTGCAAACTGACGCAGCACTCTGGCACTGCTATTCAGGCCCACGCCTTGGGCACGACGGACAGCCACGTAGGCATTGACTACGTCCAAGGTTCTCATAGCAGGTCTCCCAGGTCGAAGTCACCGACTTCACGTAACGAGACCAGATCCACCTTGGTGTACGTCATTGTCGCCGATGTGCTGCGGTGGCCAAGGTGGTCGCCAATCTCCTTGAGACTCAGCCCATTGGCGAGCAGCCTGGCCGCGCATGCATGTCGAAGCGCGTGCGGCCCCAAATGTGCAGCTTGTATGTTGAGCAGGCGCAATCTGCCGCTGACGATGTTGTATAGCCCAGCAGCGGAGATGGGGATTCGCGGCGCCCGAGTTCGGATGAATATCTCAGGGTGCAGTACCTTCGGACGCACTGTGTCGACGTATTGCGCTAATGCCTCAGCCACTGTGGAGACCAATGGGTAAACCTGCGGCTGACGGYGCTTCAATCGCCAAATACGCAATTGGCCAGCAGCCCAGTCGATCTGATCCAACCGGAGTGCGGCAACTTCTCCTCGGCGCAAACCGTAGATGGCGAGAAGCATCAGGATGGCTCGGTCGCGCACATCGAGTTCAGAACTTGAATTTGTAGTTGCGAGTACTCGCTGAACATCCTCCCAGCTCAGCGCATAGGGAAGTGACTCCAGGGCGTAATGTCGCGGGGAGCGGATCGAGTCGGCCAATGTACTGCTGCATGTTCCCTGCGTTGCCGCGTAGCGCAGGAATACCCGCAACATTGTTGCGACGTGCCCTGCCGAAATTCGCGACCACCGTTGCGCACCGTAGGTGATGAAGTAGGCATCAATATCCTCGGGGCTAAGCGTCGAAAATCGGCGGCCTGTGTTGAAGCACCAGCGCAAAAAGGTTGCCGCTCGACTGCGCCATTGACTGATGGTACATGGTGTCAAACCGCGTTCATCCCGCATCCACGAGACGAAAAGCTCAAGATTCTCCTCGAATGGAATTGGCTCCGCCGTTGGCTCTTGCCACCAGCCTAGGAACTTAAACCAAGGTCTTGCGGTGTTTATCAACGTCGTAGCAGTTGCAGGAGAATTGGCCGGCAATGGCCCTTCGTGAATGATCTGGCGCAGCCGTGACGAATTGATTGCATTGAGGTCGCTTGGCTGCACCCGCTCGGCGATCCAAAGCAAGCAGCACGCCTTCAAGTAAAGGGAGGCATGCGTACAGCCCTGCTCAGCACAGTGCTGTAGATATCGCTCGCGTTCAGCGGCCAGCGATCCCGCACGATGGCGTTTACAGGCAGCGTTTGAAGAATAGATATTCTCGAACATGGCAGACACTCCAGGGGATGAAGGTCTACCAAGGCGCTGCAATTTATGTTGCGTCAATCGCCTATCGACAACAGAGAAACTGCCTATTCGCTCGGTCGGGATCACATAACTCAGGCCGCAACATAACCACCAGCG
>NZ_JBFUHS010000073.1:0-3414 GCF_056402255.1 Pseudomonas sp. P4_B4 | reverse complement strand
AATCAGAATGTCGCGGTGAATACGTTCCCGGGCCTTGTACACACCGCCCGTCACACCATGGGAGTGGGTTGCACCAGAAGTAGCTAGTCTAACCTTCGGGAGGACGGTTACCACGGTGTGATTCATGACTGGGGTGAAGTCGTAACAAGGTAGCCGTAGGGGAACCTGCGGCTGGATCACCTCCTTAATCGACGACTCAGCTGCTCCATAAGTTCCCACACGAATTGCTTGATTCATTGAAGAAGACGAGAGGCCAGCCTTTAAGGTGGTCTGTTTCGTTAGAGTTTAGAAATGAGTATTCCAGCGTGAATATTGATTTCTAGTCTTTGACTAGTTCGTTCTTTAAAAATTTGGGTATGTGATAGAAAGATAGACTGAACGTTACTTTCACTGGTAACGGATCAGGCTAAGGTAAAATTTGTGAGTTGCTCGTTATGAGCAAGMATCGAATTTTCGGCGAATGTCGTCTTCATAGTATAACCAGATTGCTTGGGGTTATATGGTCAAGTGAAGAAGCGCATACGGTGGATGCCTTGGCAGTCAGAGGCGATGAAAGACGTGGTAGCCTGCGAAAAGCTTCGGGGAGTCGGCAAACAGACTTTGATCCGGAGATGTCTGAATGGGGGAACCCAGCCATCATAAGATGGTTATCTTGTACTGAATACATAGGTGCAAGAGGCGAACCAGGGGAACTGAAACATCTAAGTACCCTGAGGAAAAGAAATCAACCGAGATTCCCTTAGTAGTGGCGAGCGAACGGGGACTAGCCCTTAAGTGGCTTTGAGATTAGCGGAACGCTCTGGAAAGTGCGGCCATAGTGGGTGATAGCCCTGTACGCGAAAATCTCTTRGTCATGAAATCGAGTAGGACGGAGCACGAGAAACTTTGTCTGAATATGGGGGGACCATCCTCCAAGGCTAAATACTACTGACTGACCGATAGTGAACTAGTACCGTGAGGGAAAGGCGAAAAGAACCCCGGAGAGGGGAGTGAAATAGATCCTGAAACCGTATGCGTACAAGCAGTGGGAGCCYACTTTGTTGGGTGACTGCGTACCTTTTGTATAATGGGTCAGCGACTTATTTTCAGTGGCGAGCTTAACCGAATAGGGGAGGCGTAGCGAAAGCGAGTCTTAATAGGGCGTCTAGTCGCTGGGAATAGACCCGAAACCGGGCGATCTATCCATGGGCAGGTTGAAGGTTGGGTAACACTAACTGGAGGACCGAACCGACTACCGTTGAAAAGTTAGCGGATGACCTGTGGATCGGAGTGAAAGGCTAATCAAGCTCGGAGATAGCTGGTTCTCCTCGAAAGCTATTTAGGTAGCGCCTCATGTATCACTGTAGGGGGTAGAGCACTGTTTCGGCTAGGGGGTCATCCCGACTTACCAAACCGATGCAAACTCCGAATACCTACAAGTGCCGAGCATGGGAGACACACGGCGGGTGCTAACGTCCGTCGTGAAAAGGGAAACAACCCAGACCGTCAGCTAAGGTCCCAAAGTTATGGTTAAGTGGGAAACGATGTGGGAAGGCTTAGACAGCTAGGAGGTTGGCTTAGAAGCAGCCACCCTTTAAAGAAAGCGTAATAGCTCACTAGTCGAGTCGGCCTGCGCGGAAGATGTAACGGGGCTCAAACCATACACCGAAGCTACGGGTATCACCTTCGGGTGATGCGGTAGAGGAGCGTTCTGTAAGCCTGTGAAGGTGAGTTGAGAAGCTTGCTGGAGGTATCAGAAGTGCGAATGCTGACATGAGTAACGACAATGGGTGTGAAAAACACCCACGCCGAAAGACCAAGGTTTCCTGCGCAACGTTAATCGACGCAGGGTTAGTCGGTCCCTAAGGCGAGGCTGAAAAGCGTAGTCGATGGAAAACAGGTTAATATTCCTGTACTTCTGGTTATTGCGATGGAGGGACGGAGAAGGCTAGGCCAGCTTGGCGTTGGTTGTCCAAGTTTAAGGTGGTAGGCTGGAATCTTAGGTAAATCCGGGATTYCAAGGCCGAGAGCTGATGACGAGTGTTCTTTTRGAACACGAAGTGGTTGATGCCATGCTTCCAAGAAAAGCTTCTAAGCTTCAGGTAACCAGGAACCGTACCCCAAACCGACACAGGTGGTTGGGTAGAGAATACCAAGGCGCTTGAGAGAACTCGGGTGAAGGAACTAGGCAAAATGGCACCGTAACTTCGGGAGAAGGTGCGCCGGTGAGGGTGAAGGACTTGCTCCGTAAGCCCACGCCGGTCGAAGATACCAGGCCGCTGCGACTGTTTATTAAAAACACAGCACTCTGCAAACACGAAAGTGGACGTATAGGGTGTGACGCCTGCCCGGTGCCGGAAGGTTAATTGATGGGGTTAGCTAACGCGAAGCTCTTGATCGAAGCCCCGGTAAACGGCGGCCGTAACTATAACGGTCCTAAGGTAGCGAAATTCCTTGTCGGGTAAGTTCCGACCTGCACGAATGGCGTAACGATGGCGGCGCTGTCTCCACCCGAGACTCAGTGAAATTGAAATCGCTGTGAAGATGCAGTGTATCCGCGGCTAGACGGAAAGACCCCGTGAACCTTTACTATAGCTTTGCACTGGACTTTGAATTTGCTTGTGTAGGATAGGTGGGAGGCTTTGAAGCGTGGACGCCAGTTCGCGTGGAGCCAACCTTGAAATACCACCCTGGCAACTTTGAGGTTCTAACTCAGGTCCGTTATCCGGATCGAGGACAGTGTATGGTGGGTAGTTTGACTGGGGCGGTCTCCTCCTAAAGAGTAACGGAGGAGTACGAAGGTGCGCTCAGACCGGTCGGAAATCGGTCGTAGAGTATAAAGGCAAAAGCGCGCTTGACTGCGAGACAGACACGTCGAGCAGGTACGAAAGTAGGTCTTAGTGATCCGGTGGTTCTGTATGGAAGGGCCATCGCTCAACGGATAAAAGGTACTCCGGGGATAACAGGCTGATACCGCCCAAGAGTTCATATCGACGGCGGTGTTTGGCACCTCGATGTCGGCTCATCACATCCTGGGGCTGAAGCCGGTCCCAAGGGTATGGCTGTTCGCCATTTAAAGTGGTACGCGAGCTGGGTTTAGAACGTCGTGAGACAGTTCGGTCCCTATCTGCCGTGGACGTTTGAGATTTGAGAGGGGCTGCTCCTAGTACGAGAGGACCGGAGTGGACGAACCTCTGGTGTTCCGGTTGTCACGCCAGTGGCATTGCCGGGTAGCTATGTTCGGAAAAGATAACCGCTGAAAGCATCTAAGCGGGAAACTTGCCTCAAGATGAGATCTCACTGGGACCTTGAGTCCCCTGAAGGGCCGTCGAAGACTACGACGTTGATAGGTTGGGTGTGTAAGCGCTGTGAGGCGTTGAGCTAACCAATACTAATTGCCCGTGAGGCTTGACCATATAACACCCAAGCAATTTG
>NZ_JBFUHS010000072.1:0-4020 GCF_056402255.1 Pseudomonas sp. P4_B4 | reverse complement strand
TGCCTACCCTGTTCGTCGACACCCACGCGCCACTCGACATCCTCACCGACGCCGCCAACTACAGAATTCGCGCAGTCACCCAAGTGCTTGAGAACCTGTCCATGCGCGGTTCGATCGAGTGCGAGTCGTTCATCCTCAGCGACTTTGCCTTGCTCTGCGCCATTTCGTTGCGCGATGGCTGTGATGTGCTGGAAGTGGTTGGGCGGCGGTTGCGAGCGCGGCCTTCAGCGGGGGCGTAGGCGACTCCCATGGATTGAACTCTTTCATGTAAGAAACGGTTCGCAGCTTGATAGTGCGGGCCGTTTTTTTGCAGCCCAGGTCCGAAACAGGCATTGGTCCTCCAATTTCCGTGGTCCTTTTCAGTATTGGTCGTGAGACATTTCCTGATTTTCCCGGCCATCTTGAGTTTCCTCTCTGTCCACGTACTTTGCGTTAAGCCACTCCTCCAGAGCCGGCTTATCGATCGTTAACAGTGGTGCGCTTCCCATGACTGGGGCGCCAGTAGAGAGGGAGATCAGCAATGGCAAAGGGACATTTCATTCGCAAAGACGACGAGACGACCTGCGGTGGCAAGGTTCTGGATGGCGCTACAAACGTCATGATGTTTGGCATCGCCCATGCTCGTGTGGGGGATCCGGTTTCCTGTGGCAAGGACAATAAAACCTACGTCATCGAGGGCGGCGTTTCATACATCAAGAGTCACGGAAGGTTGGTGGCGGGCTCGCTGGACAGCTACAGCAGCTGTCCCTGTAAAGCCGGGCTGATTCCATCGTTTTTTAAGGGTACCTACGAGTCCAGCCGCAGTGCTGCGCCGCACGCCATGCGGAGCGCCACTCCACAGGCGACACCAACCGCCGCCAACAACCCGGTAGCCTCACGATCTTCCAGCTTCGCGCCTGCGCCAAACCATCCCCTGCCAACGCGTGAAAGCAGCATGCAGGCAGCAGAGCCTGGCTTCTACATCGTGCCCAAAAGCACCACCCGCGAACAACTCGAGGCCTCGCTGTTCACCCTGCGCGACCCGGCGGTGATGGGTAAATTCAAGCTGCTGAATCCCAATCGGCGCGACGTCAAAGCCGGCTCGCTGATCGTGCTGAGCGATCCCAATAATTTCCAGTGCACCCGTGAAGAAGCGCTGCTCATGGAGGTGGCGGCTAAAACTAATCAAATACTGGAAACGCTTACCCCGGAAGAGGCGGATTTCATGGTGCAACACCGGGATGCCATTCAGACGATCTTGGGCTTCGGTTCTGGCGCTATTGGCGTCGGCGCGAGCATCTTTAAGAACAACCTGGATAACGTCGATAAAATCTTGCGTGAAATGGAAACTCTGCATCAACGTTTCTTCCTGCGCGACGGACATCTGAACTCACCGGCGTTTCGGGCCGAACGACAAAAGCTGCTGGCGCAACTCGATAGTCACCTGACAAGCCTGACGCGCAAAGGCATCGGTTTCCCACATCACCCCAATTTGAACCGTGCAATGTTCCTATCTCCCCCCAGTCTGGTTCACCGCTGGACGGAAGCCGGCGGTGTGGGGCAGATGCCGGGGTATGCGACTCACCTTGAAGGTGTGGCCAGGGCATCCAATTATCTGAAGTACGGTGGCTGGGTTGGCACTGCCATTGGTGGTGGGGCGTCGGCTATGAAGGTTCAGGATGTGTGTAATGCAGGGAATACCGAAGCTTGCGAGCGGGTTAAGTTTACTGAAACGGGGAGTTTTGTTGGGGGGATTGGTGGCGGCGTGTTCGCTGGAGCGATAAGCGCTCACATTGTCGGTGGAATCTGCGTGGGGCTTGGAATCCCTACGGGTGGTTTCTCTACGCTAGCTTGTGCCGTTTTAGCAACCGGAGCGACAACCCTTTCAGCAAGCTATGCCGGAGAGAAAGTTGGCGAAACTACAGCCGAAAAAATATATGAGGCTCTTAATTGACCCTGAGCACAGCCGACACGTTATTCCTTGTTTTAGGAATTATTGATATCTCAGGAATGTTCGCGGGAATTGGCTACATGCTTTTTCTCGCAAACACAAAAATGGATATTCTTCAAAGGTGTTTTAAAAACAGCTGGGGCGTTACGGAGGGGTATGCCTTTGGGTATAGCGGGGTGTGGGGAAGAATAATGATAATTGGTCGTATATCAGGTTATGTGGCCTTCTCTACCTTCTACATTAAGCGCGGACTTCTCAGTCCTGACGATTTAAAAGAGCTACCTGTTCCGCTCAAACAAAAACTAATCGCTTTGCAGTGGGTTGGTATAATTTTGTTGGCTGTTATGTTTGGTCTCGCGTTGCTAGCTGAATTTAATGTTGTTTGATTAGGAGGGGCGCTCCTCTGAAAAAATTAAAAAAGGGAACGGGTTTATTACTGGAGTGAAAATAAATCAGTCCCCTTTCCGGTCCAGCCGCGCCGGTAGTAGGAGGTATGTGCGTTGCCCTGGGAGTTCCAATAGGCGGCTTTTTCGCGCTTGCTTGCAGTATCGTTGCGGCGGGCGCTGGCTCGTATGCGGGGGGGGCATTGGGAGAAATGAGTGGCGAGTTCAAAGGTGAAGTGATTTACGAGTCGACGAAATGACTACCGCAGGACTGGTTATTGGTGGCTTGAGTTGCATCGTGACCGTTAGCCTGTTCATTTGTATTGCTCTTGCTCTTTACTTGGGATATGTCCAAGGCGAAGAAATGACTAAGCATTTCAAAAATAGTTCAGCAAGCATAACTAGCGCTACGCACAGGCACTCAGGCCCTTACGGTAAAATGCAGTTAGTGGGAGGAATCTCTTTTGTTGTTACATTTCCTCGTTTTTTTTTGAAGCATGGAATCCTTGATGCTGAAGATATTAGAAACCTCCCTTTGCACCTCAGACGAAAACTTGTAGCGCTGCAATGGGGCTTTATAGGCGTTTTCATCTCTATGGCGCTACTAGCCTGTATAGGGTGGTCAGGAATACTTTATTAACTAACAAATGGGCGAGCGGATTTTCGAGGCCACTCAATGAGTATTAGCGTTGCAGACGCACTATTCCTGGCATCAGGACTAATAGTTTTCGGTGCGGCACTTGTTATTTTTGGGGTTGCGCTGCATTTGGGCTACACCAAGGGAGATGTCCTGTCAGAGCATTTCCAAAACAGTTCTCCACTTATAACTGTCTCTGCGCGTATTGACGCAGGGCTTAGAGGTAAGACTCGGCTGGTTTATTCAATATCTAGCGTCGTTACGTTTCCCCGATTTTTTTTGAAGCGCGGTATGGTCACTGCTGAAGATCTCGACAATTTTCCCCATGACCTCAGGCGAAAACTCGTAGTGCTGCAATGGACTCTTCTAGGGGTTGTATCTGGCATGGTGCTACTTGGCCTGATAGCGATGTCTGGGATAATCAGGTAACTGACCAATAAAAAATGGGCACTCAATCTAGTTGGTGTGCCCATTCTTCATGCCACTCCATTCTCGTCAGGCGGGTTGGAAATTTTCTGGACAAGGTCCTAGGACGTTTCCTTCAAAACCTAGCGGTTTTCATGAAGTGGTGCGAAGTGAGTTCCGTCGATAGTCTTTGGCGGTCACTGACAATTCAGTGGTGGGGTGTAGGAACCCTTCAATACCGATGGGAAGCACTTAGCGTCAATGCTTGGTTTGCGGTCGTTTACATGCGTCCGTAAGATCAGTTGCGGCGGCTATGCGCGGGCACGCTTCGGCGTGGTCGAGTTTTCCCAAAGGTCTCGATATTCCTACCCCGCGCTTAGCTGCCACCCTAGCCTGTAGGAAGGCTGATGGCAGCTCCGATTCATCTTTGGGAGCTACTAATGAAAACAATTCACCCGGACCCACCCTACGAAAAACCAATCCCCCATCCCGACAACCGCTTCATGGCATTGACCAGCAACTGCACCGATATGCCTACCCTGTTCGTCGACACCCACGCGCCACTCGACATCCTCACCGACGCCGCCAACTACAGAATTCGCGCAGTCACCCAAGTGCTAGAGAACCTGTCCATGCGCGGTTCGATCGAGTGCGAGTCGTTCATC
>NZ_JBFUHS010000071.1:0-4933 GCF_056402255.1 Pseudomonas sp. P4_B4 | reverse complement strand
GGCGACCCGGAAGCGCGTCGACTGCTGCACAACGCCGCCATGTCGGCCAGCCGCACAGCCGCCTGGAAAGGCTTTTATGAAGAGCAAAGAGCCAAAGGGTTCAGCACTACGCAGGCACTGGTGATACTGGCCCGCAAACTTGCCCGGATCGTATTTGCACTGCTGAAAGGGCAGAGCGAATACCAACCAAAAGCAGGTTGAGGGCTTTCCCTCAACCATAGAATCTCCCACAGGTAAGGTGCTGGCCCGAAATGAGGGGTTTGCCAAAGAAAAACCGCCGAATGACGTTTTTTGCGTGTTATCTGCCGCATTCGCCCTTGCCCTGAACGCTCGCGTCTACGATTCTTCAAGAACAACGACAACACCCGAGTAACCACCATGAAAACCGTCGCCCAACTGCTCAAGCTCAAAGATCAGAAAAATCAGGAAGTGCACCAGATCAAACCCGACCACATGGTGCTCGAAGCGCTGATGAAGATGGCCGAGAAAAACGTCGGCGCCTTGCTGGTGGTGGAAAATGATGAAGTGCTGGGCATCATCAGCGAACGGGACTACGCGCGAAAACTGGTGCTGCACGGCCGCTCTTCGGTAGGCACGCCGGTGCGCGACATCATGGTGTCACCGGTGATTACCGTCGACACCCATCAAACCGTGGAGACCTGCCTGGGCATCATGTCCGATAGACGCCTGCGTCACTTGCCGGTGGTCGAAGGCGGCAAACTGATCGGCCTGCTGTCGATCGGTGACCTGGTCAAGGAAGCGATTGCCGAACAGGCGGAACTGATCAAGCAGCTGGAACAGTACATTCGCGGGGAATAAATCCGGACACCTTGCTTTCCTCCTGTGGGAGCAGGCTCGCTCCCACATTTGGCTTTCAGGGTATTCAGGCCGGCCAATGCCGGGCGAACACCGGTGCCAGTGCCGGGTGGCGGTCGATGCGTTCCAGCCAGGCGAAAAACCCCGGCCGCGCGTTGCGCAAATACTCCCGACTGCCCGCCCATCGCGAGATCACTGCCGCCAGCACATCCAGGCCCCCTGGCTTCTCGCTGCCCAGGTACAACTCGCCCGAGAACTGATCGGCAAACACCTCCCAACTCCAGTGCAGGCGCCGGCGGGCGCCCTCCATGAGGTTCTGCCTGGACGACTCATCCGCCTCGGCCAGCCAGCGTTCGGGGTAATCAATGATGCCGATGGCCGCATAGCAATTGCTGACGATGTACGCCATGCCGCGAATGGCCTGGGCCCGCTCGGCTGGATCCTGCGGCAACAATCCCGATGCGGGAAAGGACAGACCGAGGTGAATCAGGATCGCCGCGCTCTCGGTCAGGACGCCGCCATCGGGTAGCTGCAAGGTCGGGATCTGTTTGAGCGGGTTGAGTTTCTCCAGCGCCTGGGCCGCCTCCGCGGATGCCTCGACATCGATGAAGCGATAAGGAATATCACAGAGTTCAAGGGCAGCTTCGATGGCCGCCGCCCCGGAGTTCTGATAGCCGTAGAGCTGGTACATAAACGTCTCCTTTCACACCGCGATCTCTGCAGTGCCTCATCAATCGTCCCGGCAGAGGAACGCGCCAGCTATCCAGTGTAGAAGCCGCCACCCGTCACACAGCGGCCATCCGACGATCGCACCATCACGCTCACAAGGGGCATGGCGCGTGTCCTATCATTGCCGTCGATGTTCACCATCACGTCAATGAAGTTCTCATAAAAAATCCCCGGCGTAACATCTGCTCCATACCCACCCAATAAGCACCCCGGAGCACACCATCATGAAACGCCAGACCCTCCTCAGCATTGCTTTCTCGGTTTTCGCAGTTAACGCTTTTGCCGCTACCTCTGCTCAACCTGTGGTCGCTGAAGGCGGCTCGGATCGTCTGATTGAAAGCCGTGTGGCCGAGGGTGGTTCGGATCGCCTGCTGGAAAAACGTGTTGCCGAAGGCGGCTCCGACAAGCTCCTGCAAAACCGCGTCGCTGAAGGCGGCTCGGACCGTCTGATCGAAAGCCGCGCCGTCTGAATGCAGTGCTTTACCGCAGGACTCAATGAAAACCCGGCCTCACCCGCCGGGTTTTTTATGCTTTTTTTGCGCCGCGATTACTTCCCGGCCCGCACCATGCAGCGCTGGTAACGCTCATCGACCCGCTTGGCGAACCACGCGGTAGTGAGTTTGCGGGTGATTTTCGGGCTTTGCAGCACGATCCCCGGCAACACTTCACGGGGTAACGGCCGGCCCTCCGCCCGTTCGGCCAGTTCGAAAACCCGCCGATAGAGTTTGCTGTCTTCGAACGCCAGGGTTTTCCCCTCCTCCAGCTGCTCACGGATCGTCGGATTGCGCATGTCCAGTTGCTTGCCGAGGGTGCGCACGGCCAGTTCCGTGGTACCGGGCATGATCGAACCGTAGTTCACCAGATCGCCATCCAGCGCCAACGGGATGCCGGAAGCCCGGCTCACCGCGTTCTGAAACGCGGCGTTACGGCTGGCGTACCAACCCGCGTTGAAGTCCGCAAAACGATACAGCGGCTGCGGGTAGCTCACCGGGTACCCAAGCAGATGCGCGATGCCGAAATACATGCCGCCGCGCCGGGTAAACACTTCATGACGAATCGAGCCCTGCACCGGGTACGGATAGCCCTTGGCCTGCTGTTCGGCAAAATCAATGCCGACCTGCATCGGCCCGCCGGTATGCACCGGATTGAAGCCGCCGAACAGTTTTTTTCCCATCGGTACCATGTCGATGAAGTCGTCGAAAATGGCGCTCAGTTCCTTTTCACTGCGCGCGGCACTCAGGCGGTCGCTATAGCTTTTACCGTTGGGCGAATCGAGCATTAACGCACCGCTCACCAGCAGGCCGGGAATGTGTGCCTTGGCGGCGCGACGGTCGATCTCGTCGCGGGCGATCTTGCCCAGGCCCGGTACGCCCGGATCGACCTGAAAGGTCGACTCCTGTTCGGTCACGGCCAGCACCGAGCACAGGTTTTGCGTGGTCGGCGAGATGTCTTGCGCGGTAAACGCCACCTGGATATCCGTGGCCCACCCCTGGGGGTCAGCAGCCTTGGCCGGCAGCAAACGTACAATCTCGGCCTTCACTTCGGCCGGGCTGCGCGCCGCCGGTTCCTGGGTCCGTTGGCTGCCGCAACCGGCCAATACCAGCAACACGGCGACGCTTGTGATCAATCTGATTTGCATGTCGTTCCATCTAATCCGTTTGTCCGGGCCAACCATACGACCAATGGCAGGTCAGCGGCTACGTCCGTGGCAGTCCGACGGTTGCCGCCCTCCCCGACTGGACCATACTTGATTCACACAGCGAGGAGGACAGGCTCATGCACCGCAGCGATGTGTTGATCATCGGCGCCGGCCCGACCGGGCTGGTCCTGGCGTTGTGGCTGAGCAAACTGGGGGTTCGCGTGCGGATCGTCGACAAAACCTCGGCCCCCGGCACCACCTCCCGGGCGCTGGCCGTCCAGGCACGGACGCTGGAGTTGTATCGCCAACTCGGGCTGGACGACGCCGTGGTGCAACACGGCCATCAAGTAAAGGCCGGCAACTTCTGGGTCAAGGGTGAGCCCGTGGCGCGCCTGCCCCTGTCTCAGATCGGTGAAGGCCTGACCCCCTACTCGTTTCTCGAGATCTTCCCCCAGGACGAACACGAACGGCTTCTGATCGAGCGCCTGGAAGCCTTCGGTATCACGGTGGAACGCAACACCGAACTGGCAGGTTTCGAGCAAACCGCAGACGGCATCACGGCCACGCTGGACCTGCCCGACGGCCAGCAGGAAACCTGCCAGGCCTGTTACCTGGCCGGGTGCGACGGTGCCCGGTCGATTGTGCGCAAGACCCTGGATACCGGGTTTCCCGGCGGCACTTACCAACAGATTTTCTACGTCGCCGACGTGCAGGCCAGCGGCCCGACATTCAACGGCGAACTGCATGTGGATCTCGACGAGGCGGACTTCCTCGCCGTGTTCCCACTGGGAGACAGTGGTCGTGCCCGTCTGATCGGCACGGTGCGCGACGAGCGCGCCGAACACGCCGAGACCCTGCGTTTCGAGGACGTCAGCAGCCGGGCCATCGAGCACATGAAGGTGAAGATCGAGCAACTGAACTGGTTTTCGACCTACCGCGTGCATCATCGGGTGGCGGATCACTTCCGTAACGGCCGGGCGTTTTTGCTGGGCGATGCTGCCCATGTGCACAGCCCGGCGGGCGGTCAGGGCATGAACACCGGTATTGGCGATGCCATCAACCTGGCCTGGAAACTTGCGGCCGTGCTGAGCGGCGGCGCAGAGGCCAGGCTGCTCGACACCTATGAAACCGAGCGCATCGCGTTTGCCCGCAAACTGGTGGCCACCACCGACCGGGTATTTAACTTCGTCACCGCCGAAGGGCGGATGGCCGATTTGCTGCGTACACGCCTGGCACCCTTCTTGATACCGAAAATAACCTCGTTCGAAACCTCCCGCGATTTCATGTTTCGCACGGTGTCGCAGATCACCCTGAATTATCGGGGCATGCCGCTGAGCACGGGCGTTGCCGGGCACGTGCATGGCGGCGACCGCCTGCCCTGGGCCCATGACGGTGAGGGGGATAATTTCGAGTCGCTCAAGTGCCTGACCTGGCAGGTGCATGTCTATGGTGACACCAGCGACGAGATGATCGCCTGGTGCAATGAGCACCATCTACCGCTGCATGTGTTCGACTGGCGGCCGGCGTTCGAAGCCGCGGGCCTGGGGCGCAACGGCTTTTATCTGCTGCGGCCCGATACCTATGTGGCGATTGCCGAGACGTGTGCGGACCCGAAAGTGATCGAACGGTATTTCCGTGATCACGGGATCCGGCCGTTTTTTGGCGGGACCTGATGCAACACAGATCAAAATGTGGGAGCGGGCTTGCTCGCGAAAGCGGAGTGTCAGTCAATGCATCTATCACTGACAC
>NZ_JBFUHS010000070.1:0-5017 GCF_056402255.1 Pseudomonas sp. P4_B4 | reverse complement strand
CAAGCACCACCCACCTGGTTTTGCGATGCTGGATAACTGATGACGTGAACGGCCAACCGGCCTGACGACAACCCTGGGCTCTCACACGGCTGAAAGGCCGTTCCACTAATTAGGGTCGTTGGGCATCGATTCTCATCGAGGCGCGGGGCGACAACCCCAACTCAGACGCCGGATAGATGAAAGCAAGCCAAACACGACATCAACAACAGTATTGCAGAAAAGGGGGTAACCATAGATGTGGGAGCGAGCCTGCTCGCGATGGGGCCAGAACTGACGACAAAAAAAGCCCGCCTGATCTGTTTAGAATCGGGCGGGCCTTTTTACGCCTGGGGTTCAATCAGACGATCAAGGGTACTGCTGAACCTGACCTTACTGCTGAGCACCATACTGCTGGCCCGGAATCGCCTTGAGGTTGACTTCTACACGGCGGTTCTGCGCCCGGCCATTGACGTCGCCGTTGCTGGCAACCGGGCTATCGGGACCTGCGCCGCGAGCGCTCAGGTTGGCACCGCCGACACCTTGCGAGGTCAGGTAGGTTGCCACGCTCTGGGCACGACGCTGGGACAGGTCCATGTTGTGCTGGCGGCTGCCGGTGCTGTCGGTATAGCCGACGATCTCGATCTGGTTCTGGTTGAACTCTTTCAGCGAGCCCGCCAGGTTGTTCAGCGGCTGATAGAAACTTGGGGCAATGTTCGCCGAATCGGTAGCGAACGTGATATTGCCCGGCATGATCAGTTTGATCTGGTCGCCCTCGCGCTGCACTTCAACACCGGTGTTGGCCATGCTGGCGCGCAGCTTTTTCTCCTGCTGATCGGCGTAGTAGCCGTAGCCGGCGGCGGAAGCACCGACCACCGCAGCACCGATCAGTGCGCCCTTGCCACGGTTATCGTGGTTGATCGCAGCACCGGCCAGCGCACCGGCCAGAGCGCCCAAGCCACCGTATTTCGCGGTCTTGCTCATGCCTTCGGAGCCGCTATCCGTCTGGCCCTGAGCCTGGCCCTGACCGCCGTATGGGTTAGGCGAGGCACAACCGGACAAAACGGCCACAGCCGTAGCGAGAATAATCAAACGACGCGTGGTGAACATGTAAAGCTCCTACTTTTTTGCATTCTGTGGTGCAACGGACCAAGGCATCAGCCTTTGCGGGCGTTGGATCATGTTAATGGGTAAAAATTCCGAATGTTACAAATCAGCCCCGAACAAACGGGTTCTCGCGCATTTCGTCGCCCAGACGGGTATCCGGACCATGCCCGGTCACCACTGTCGCGTCCTCGTCGAGGGTGTACAGCCGCTGCTTGATCGAGCGCACGATGGTCGCCTGGTCGCCGCCCCACAAATCCGTGCGCCCGACTCCGCGACGAAACAGCGTATCACCGGCAATCAGCAGCTTGGCCTCGGAAAACCAGAAGCTCATGGAGCCCGGTGTATGACCCGGGGTGTGCAGCGCCACGCCACAGCCGCAGGCCAGTTCTTCATCATCGGCCAGCCAGCGATCCGGGGACGGCACCGGGGTATAAGGAACGCCGAACATCTGGCACTGCATTTCCAGGTTGTCCCACAGAAACTGGTCTTCCTTGTGCAGATGCAGGGTCGCGCCGGTTTTCTCCTTGAGTTGGCCGGAAGCCAGGAAATGATCGAGGTGCGCGTGGGTGTGAATGATGCTGACCACTTTCAGCCCCAAGGCATCGAGACGCGCCAGGATCAGTTCATGATTGCCACCCGGATCGACGACGATGGCCTTTTTCGTTACCGGATCGCCGATGATCGTGCAGTTGCACTGCAAAGGACCGACAGGGAAGGTTTCGCGGATGAGGGTGGGTTGCTGGGACATCGGGGCCTGCTCGATAAACGGGGATGAACGATTTTCGCACAATTGAGTATCCAGCCAATGGCCGCGATGTGTAACGTGAAAAAACCTTAACCCAGTACCCCCAATTCCTTGGCCCGCGCCACGGCCTGCGTGCGCCTCTCGACCCCGAGTTTGCTGTTGATGTGGCTGGCGTGGGTCTTGACCGTGTGTAAGGAAATAAACAGCTGATCGCTGATTTCCTGGTTCGAACAGCCCTGGGCGATCAATCGCAGGACCGCCAATTCCCGCGTGCTGAGCTGCTCCGCAGCCGCGCAGGATTCCGGTCCGGGGCGGGCAGTCAATGCCGGCAGTTTTTCACTGAGGCTCAGGGAAACAGGGGTTGGCGGACACTGTTGAAGCTGCCCGCGCAGCCAGTCCGGGTGCTCGGCCAGCAAGCCCTCAAAGGGTTGCAGCACCCCTCCGCCAGCGGCGTCCAATGCCTGGGTCAGCGCCTTGCGTGCTTCCGGTTCCCGTCCGCTGCCGAGCAATAACGCCACTTTCTGGGTCAACGCCATGGCACTGAGCATCTGCCGACCGCTTTGCTGGCCATGTTCGAGCAGCGCATTCAAACGCCCTTCGGCCAGCATCGGTTGGCCCTGGATGACGTCGAGCAAGGCTTGTTGCAATTCGATATGCAGCGGCAATTGCGGGTGGAATTCCGGTGGTGCTGCCCCGTTTTCGCCGTTATAGGTCTGCCCCAGGCGCGCCAGCCAGGCTTCGGCCAGATCGGTGCGCCCCTGGGCCAGCCAGAGTTCGCATTTGACCAGGGTGATCATGGCCAGGTAGTAGATCGGCGGCACATCCCAGATGTGCATCAGCCGTTCGGCTTCGGCCAGTTCGGCAAAGGCCTTGGCGAACTCGCCGCTGCTGCCTTCCAGCCTGGCAATCACACAGTGGCCGATCAGCACGCTGATGTCACGACAGGCACGCGCCTCGCTCAAACCAGCCTGCAATCGCACCCGCGCCGCCTGCGGCTGCATGCGCAGGGCCAGCAAAAAGCCTTCATACAAGGTCAGCCGGGCGCGAACCGCATACAGCCGTTGCGCCGACAAGCTCTGCAGGCGCTGCATTCCCTGGCGGACCTCTTCCAGCGCCCGACAGATTTCCCCGCGTGCTTGCAGCACCCGGGCGCGGTCGTAATGTGCCAGTGCTTCGAACAAGGGGTTGCCGACCCGTTGCGCCAGCTCCAGCGATTCGCGGTTAAGCCCTCGTGCCCGCCACAAATCACCGTCGGCAATGGCCAGGTTGGACAGGGTCGAGAGGCACATCAGGCGCTGGCCGTAACGCTTGGACGGAAGACTTTCCAACGCTTCGCGGCAGTACCGCAGCGTCAGTTCGCGGTTACCGCGCCCACGGGCAATGATGCCGCTCAACGCCAGCCATTGAGCGAGCATCGACTTCTGGGCGGTGGCCGACGGCGCAGGCAGGAAACGGCTCAAATTGCTGGCCAGCTCTTCGGCGGCATCCAGTTGGCACGCCATCCCCAACGCCCAGCTATAGAGCACGATCAGTCGCGGCGTGCTGATCAGCAAGCTGTCAGGCAAGTCCATTTTCCAGCGCAGCAACATGCCGACGTTCTGCTCGGCCAGCAGCTGCTCTTCGGAGAGGTTTTGCACCAGGTTCGCCGCGACATCCAGGTGACCGGCACGCAAGGCCTGCTCCACGGCCTCATCGAGCAGCCCCTGGGCATTGAACCAGCGGCAGGCACGCAGGTGAAGGCTAGCGGCCGGCACCATCGACTGGGAAGTCGGCCGCGTGCGCAACAGATCGGAAAACAGGTGGTGGTATCGATACCAGTGGCCATGTTCGTCCAGCGGCACCAGGAACACTTGGTGGGCAAGCAGGAAGCGCAGGATCTCCCCGCTGTCATGGGCGTCACGAACGGCATCGCACAGTTCGCTGCAAAAACGCTCCTGGGGCGCCGTGTCATAGAGGAACGACTGAACCTCGGCGGGCAGGCAATCGATGACCTCTTCGAGCAGGTAATCGCGGATCAGCCCTTCCCCGCCGTGCAACGATTGCGGCAGTGCACCATCGGTGCCCGCCTCCGAGGCGGCCAGCAGCCAGAAACGTAAACCCGCGACCCAACCTTCGCTGCGCTGGATCAGGTTTTCCAGTGCCTCACCGCGCAAGGAACTGCTGTGCCGGTCGAGCAGGCTCAAGGCCTCGTCGTGGGTCAGGCGTAAATCCTGTTCATGTAACTCAAGCAGTTGCCGCGACAGCCGCAGTCGCGCCAGGTGCCAGTCGGGACGCTGGCGACTGGTGACCATCACCAGCAAGCCATCGGGAAGATGATTGAGGAAAAATTGCAGGCAACGGTCCAGCACCGGCCCCTGGGCCAGATGGTAATCATCCAGCACCAGCAGTAATGGTGTCGCGGTGGACAGGTGCTCGGCCAATTCGTCGAGCAGGCCATCCAGCCACTCTTCGAACGCGAACGGCTGATGGCGCTGGCGCATTTTCAACAGCCCGAGGGATTGCCTGCCCAGATGCGGAAAATAGTCCTGTAGGCCTTCCAGCAAGCGCTCGAGAAAACGCCCTGGGTCACTGTCTCGCGGGCTCAACCCCAGCCAGAGACTTTGCCAGTGCGCCGGCAACCCCTGACAAAACTCCACCGCCAATGAACTCTTGCCGAACCCTGCCGGTGCGCTGACCAGCAATAACCTGCCACCAAGCCCGGCACTCAGGCGCTCGCACAAACGTGGACGCAGCACATGGCCGTCGGGCAACGGCGGGCGGAAGAAGCGCCCGTCGAGTGTCGCGACAGCAACGTGTGCAGAACCTGGGGATGTAGACAAATCAGTCATAGCCGGCTCTTGTTTGAATTGCGGGTGGCGGCGTTGCAGATGTCCGCAGCCTAGCCGTAAACGGATAGGGAATGAAGGTAATTGCTACAAATGGCTACAAAAAGTCTACAAACAATCGGCATAGGGGACGGCCTTCATAGACCGTACCCCTGCCACACCACCCGGCATGCGGGTCCGCACCGGGCGGTTCGAGGGATTGAGGTCAGGAGAGACGTGGAAGTCCCAAGCGATCAAACCACGCGAGATTAAGCACCCAATTCAAGGCCCATCGACTGTTGTCCCACCAACGACGGGTGTTACATGCCACTTTCTGGGCGACTTCTTTACTCGCACCCAAAGCCCGTAATTCACGATAAGTCGT
>NZ_JBFUHS010000069.1:0-5151 GCF_056402255.1 Pseudomonas sp. P4_B4 | reverse complement strand
GCACTGTCCTTAGCGCCGATCCAGCCAAACCGTTTGTGCATTACAGAATTCGCGCACGCCGAAATGCGAGAGTTCCCGGCCAAAGCCACTCTTCTTCACGCCACCAAAACTGACACGCGGATCGCTGGCGCTATAGCCGTTGATGAACACGCCGCCGGTTTCAAGTTCGCCTGCCATCTGCCGGGCGAGTTCGGCATTGCGCGTGTAGAGGGTGGCGGTGAGACCGAATTCACTGTCATTGGCCAGCGCCAGCGCATGGGCTGCGTCTCGGGCCGTGATGATTGAAGCCACAGGCCCGAACAACTCCTGTTTGAATGATGTCATCTGATCGGTCACGTCGCCGAGTACGGTGGGCTCATAGTAATTGCCGGGGCCTTCAGCCTTCTTTCCACCCAGCAGCAACGTCGCGCCTTCTTCCAGTGTGTCGCGCACCTGTTGGTCCAGTTCGTCGCGCAGATCGAAGCGAGCCATCGGGCCGATATAGGTGGTGGTAGCCAGTGGATCACCGACAACCAGTTGTTGGGTGGCTTCGACGAATTTGCGGGTAAATTCCTCGACAATGCCTTGCTCGACAATCAGGCGTTTGGCGGCGGCGCAGACTTGTCCGGTGTTTTGATAGCGCCCGATCACGGCGGCTTTCACCGCCTCATCGAGGTCCGCGTCGTCGAGCACGATAAATGGGTCGGAGCCACCCAGTTCCAATACACATTTCTTCAATGCGGCTCCGGCCTGAGCACCGATGGCCATGCCCGCACGCACGCTACCGGTGAGGGTGACGGCCGCGATGCGTGGATCGGCGATAGCCTTGGATACACCTTCCGGGGTGACGTTGATGACCTCGAAAACACCTCCGGGAAAATCCGCTTGCCTGAAAGCGTCCAGCAGCAAGTAGGCGCTGCCCATGATGTTGGGCGCGTGCTTGAGCACGTAGGTATTACCGGCGAGCAACGTGGGGACCGCGCCGCGCAGGACTTGCCAGATGGGGAAGTTCCACGGCATCACGGCGAGAATCGGGCCCAGGGGGCGATATTCGATGTGTGCCTTGCCGCCTTCCACCAGGGTCGGTTCCGGGCTCAGCATGGCGGGGCCGTGTTCGGCGTACCACTGGCAGAGCTGCGCACATTTTTCAATTTCACCGCGGGCCTGGGCAATCGGCTTACCCATTTCCTGGGTGATCATGTTCGCCATGGCCTCTGCATTGTTGCGCAAGGCCTGGCCGAGGTTGATCAAAAGCTGCGCGCGCTGTTCAACCGGCTTGCTGCGCCAGGCGCGAAACCCGGTAGCGGCCCGCGTCAGCGCGACCTGTAATGCCGAATCGGATTCGAAAGGGTAATGGCCGATCTGCTCGCCCGTGGTCGGGTTGATCGAAATGGCATGGGTAAGGCTGGATACGTTGGTCATGGCACCGTCCTGCGAGGTAGGAATGTGCTCAGGTTATGGGGCTATATGTTTTCTGGAAACTGAATAATACTGAGCATAACGTTCACGTTTGGAGAATGACTTGGATCTGGTTCAGCTCGAAATCTTCAAGGCTGTCGCCGAGCACGGCAGCATCAGCGTGGCTGCCCAACATATCCATCGGGTGCCATCGAATCTCACCACCAGAATCAAGCAGCTTGAGCTGGACCTGGGTGTGGACCTGTTTATCCGCGAGAAGAGTCGCCTGCGCCTGTCGCCGGCCGGCTGGAGCTTTCTGGATTACGCTCGACGTATTCTCGACCTGGTTCAGGAAGCGCGCGCCACCGTGGCGGGTGAAGAACCCCAGGGAGCCTTCGCCCTGGGTTCGCTGGAAAGTACTGCAGCGGTACGTATTCCAGAGCTATTGGCCGCCTATAACCAGAAGCACGCCAAGGTCGAACTGGACCTGTCCACCGGCCCCTCCGGGACCATGATCGACGGGGTGCTGTCGGGGCGGCTGGCCGCTGCTTTCGTCGATGGTCCGGTGCTGCATCCGGCACTGGAGGGCGTGCCTGCATTCGAGGAAGAAATGGTCCTGATCGCACCGCTCAACCATGAGCCGATTCATCGGGCGAAGGATGTGAATGGCGAAAACATCTATGCCTTCCGCTCCAACTGCTCCTATCGCCATCATTTCGAAAGCTGGTTCGCCAATGGTGCGGCGGTGCCCGGTAAGATTTTCGAAATGGAGTCCTATCACGGCATGCTGGCCTGTGTCAGCGCCGGTGCCGGCCTGGCGCTGATGCCTCGCAGCATGCTCGAAAGCATGCCTGGGTGCACGACGGTCAGCGTCTGGCCGTTGTCGGAGTCGTTCCGCTATTTACGCACTTGGCTGGTGTGGCGTAGGGGGACGGTGTCGCAGAGCCTGACGATGTTTGTGCGCTTGCTTGAGGAACGCGGTGTGGTGTTGATCGAAAAATAGTGGAAAGTTAACGGTCAGTGCCGAAAAACCGGATAATGGCGGCCAAATTGTTTAGCTCGTTATTCTGGTAATCGCACATGGAAATCAAGGTCAACTTTCTCGACAACCTTCGACTTGAAGCCAAGTTCGACGACTTCACGGTGATTGCCGATCAACCCATTCGCTACAAGGGCGATGGCTCGGCACCGGGGCCGTTCGATTACTTCCTGGCTTCGTCGGCGTTGTGTGCGGCGTACTTCGTGAAGTTGTATTGCGAAACTCGCAATATCCCCACCGAAAATATCCGCCTGTCGCAGAACAACATTGTTGATCCGGAAAACCGCTACAACCAGATTTTCAAGATTCAGGTTGAATTGCCGGCGGACATCTCCGCCAAGGACCGTCAGGGGATCTTGCGCTCCATCGACCGTTGCACGGTAAAGAAGGTGGTGCAAACCGGGCCTGAGTTTGTGATTGAAGAGGTCGAAAACCTCGACGCCGATGCCCAGGCGTTGCTGATGCCGCACTCGACTGGCGAAGCGGGCACCTACATCGTGGGCAAGGACCTGCCGCTGGAGCAAACCATCGCCAACATGTCGGGCATCCTGGCCGACCTGGGCATGAAGATTGAAATCGCTTCGTGGCGCAATATCGTTCCCAGTGTGTGGTCGCTGCACATCCGGGATGCGCACTCGCCAATGTGTTTTACCAACGGCAAGGGCGCGACCAAAGAAGGCGCGCTGGCATCGGCGCTGGGCGAGTTTATCGAGCGGCTCAACTGCAACTTCTTCTACAACGACCAGTTCTGGGGCGAGGACATCGCCAACGCGGCGTTTGTGCATTACCCGGACGAGCGCTGGTTCAAGCCGGGCCCGAAGGACGAACTGCCGACTGAAATCCTCGACGAGTACTGCCTGAAGGTTTACGACCGGGATGGCGAGTTGCGTGGCTCGCATCTGTACGACACCAACTCCGGCAACACCCAGCGCGGCATTTGTTCACTGCCGTTTGTGCGCCAGTCGGACAATGAGGTGGTGTACTTCCCGTCCAACCTGATCGAAAACCTGTTCCTGAGCAATGGCATGAGCGCCGGCAACACGCTGGCCGAAGCTCAGGTGCAGTGCCTGTCGGAGATCTTCGAGCGCGCGGTCAAACGCGAAATCCTCGAAGGCGAAATGGCCCTGCCGGATGTGCCGCAGGAAGTACTGGCGAAATACCCGGGCATTCTGGCCGGTATCCAGGCCCTGGAAGAGCAGGGCTTCCCGGTGCTGGTCAAGGATGCATCGCTGGGCGGGGAGTTCCCGGTGATGTGCGTCACCTTGATGAACCCGCGTACCGGTGGCGTGTTTGCCTCGTTCGGCGCGCACCCAAGCCTGGAAGTGGCGCTGGAGCGCAGCCTGACGGAACTGCTGCAAGGCCGCAGTTTCGAAGGCCTGAACGATCTGCCTCAGCCAACCTTCGAAGGTCAGGCGGTGACTGAGCCGAACAACTTCGTCGAGCACTTTATCGACTCCAGTGGTGTGGTCTCGTGGCGCTTCTTCAGTGCCAAGCCGGATTTCGAATTCGTTGAGTGGGATTTCTCCGGTCAAGGCGAAAACTCCAATACCGAAGAGGCCGCCACCTTGTTCGGCATTCTCGAAGACATGGGCAAAGAAGTGTACATGGCGGTCTATGAGCACATCGGCGCCAAGGCCTGCCGCATTCTGGTGCCGGATTACTCGGAAATTTATCCGGTAGAAGATTTGATCTGGGATAACACCAACAAAGCGCTGCAGTTCCGCGCTGACATCCTCAATCTGCACAGCCTGAGCAAAGTCGGCCTGAGAACGCTGGCCCAGGGTTTGGAAAACAGCGAGCTGGATGATTACACCGACATCACCACCTTGATCGGCATCGAGTTCGACGACAATACGCCTTGGGGCAAGTTGACGATCCTGGAGTTGAGGTTGCTGATTTATCTCGCCTTGCAGAAGTTTGACCAGGCCAAGGATCTGGTGGAAGCCTTCTTGCAATACAACGACAACACCGTCGAGCGCGGCTTGTTTTATCAAGCCGTGAACGTCGTGCTGGAAATGCAGCTGGACGATGATCTGGAACTGAGCGACTACGAGGTCAACTTCCGCCGGATGTTCGGTAACGAGCGGATGGACGCGGCGATAGGGTCCGTGGATGGCAGTGTACGTTTCTACGGTCTGACGCCGACGAGCATGAAACTGGAAGGGCTCGACAGACACCTTCGCCTGATCGACAGCTACAAAAAGCTGCACATGGTGCGGGCGAGGGTGGCGGCTTTGTCCAGCTGATAGTGATAACAAAAAAGCACCTCGGGTGCTTTTTTGTTTTTTGGCGGCCGGCTAATCGTCTGTACGCTGTGGTCCCACTTTTTGGCTATGACATGGCTGTGGCTGCCTGTGAGGAAGCTCTTCTATATAGAAGGGCGTTTTGGCTCTTCTATATAGGCGTCCTTTGGGGCGTGTTTTGCTGCATTCTGCAGCTTATTGATAGAAAACCTAAATCAACGCTTGACGGCAGATTCTGGAAGCCTATAATTCGCCCCACTTCCGGCGCAGTCGAAACGGAAAACTCCTTGGTAAACAAAGAGTTACGCAGTTTTCGGCAGCAGGTTGCTTCAGGTCATCGAAGCCAAAACGAAGTTGAAAAAGAGGTGTTGACAGCAGCGTGTAACGCTGTAGAATTCGCCTCCCGCTGACGAGAGATCTGAAGCGCAAGTGGTTGAAGTTACAAAGGAAACTTGGAAAACTTCTGAAAAATACCACTTGACAGCAAATGAG
>NZ_JBFUHS010000068.1:0-6894 GCF_056402255.1 Pseudomonas sp. P4_B4 | reverse complement strand
GCCGAGTGGAGGTTCTGCGCAGTGGGCAACCCGGCATGGATGCCGGGTTAGCCGCCGCCGGCCATGGATGGCCGATGGCGGCGGGCCCACGGAGCAGGACCGGAGCGAGGGCATGCCGAGCCTTGGCGAGGCACCGAACGTCAGGGGCAAGAGCCCTTGGTTACTTGGGGCTTTTCCAAGTAACCCGCCGTAAGGGCGGAACCATTAGCCGCCGTTACCGCAGTAACGGATATGTACACCTTCAAAACAAATACCGTCTGCCCCGCAGCCACCCCGATGATTATTTTTTGTCGGCCATCGCTTGCGTGTCGCGCTCGATAGTTGGGCACCGTGTCCGGGCTGAGCAAACCTGACCGGAGCCCAATAATGATAAAAAAACGCTCGGCCACAGCCGGAGTCCGTCCGCGGCTTCACCGGCTTGGCCACACTCGCCCGCAACCCCTTGCGCTGGCGATTCTTGCCGTACTGACGGGGCCAACGTACGCCACCACATTTGACCTCAACGAAGACTGGAGCCTGTCGACCAAGACCAGCCTGAGCCTGGGCAGCAGCTGGTCGACGCAAAACCCCGACAAAAGCCTGATGACCCGCGCCAACGCCTTGCAGGCTCAGGGCGTGAACGCCAATGGCACCAGCGTCAGCGCCGACGACAACCGGCTGAACTTCGAGAGGGGCGACCCCATCTCGCAACTCTTCAAGGGCCTCACCGATGTCAGTCTCGATGGCCAGGGCCAGGGCGCGTTCATTCGCTTCAAATACTGGTACGACCACGCCTATGAAACCGGCAATGGCCGCTTCAAGGATTTCGACGATTCAGGCTGGGACGACCTGGCCAAGTTCAAGGGCTTCGAGGTGCTCGATGCGTACGTCTGGAAAGACTTCCAGGTGGCCGAGCATCCGCTGGGCGTGAAGGTCGGTAACCAGGTGTTGTCCTGGGGCGAAGCGCTGCTGATCCAGAACGGCATCAACGTGATCAACCCGCTGGACATCTCGGCGTTCAACCGTCCCGGCGTGGAAATCAAGGAAGGCCAATTGCCAGTGGAGATGGTCTCCTTCAGCTTCGGCCTGACCGACACCACCAACCTCGAAGGTTTCTACCAGTACAACTGGCGCCCCAGCGTACTCGACGGTTGCGGCACTTTCTTCGCCAGTAGCGATGTGATCCAGCCGGGTTGCGGGCCGCTGTTTCTGAGTCAGGTACAGACCGATCAACAGATGCAGGCCGCTGGTTTGTTCGCCACGTCCCGGGGCAACGAATCGCCGTCCGACAACGGCCAGTTCGGCTTCGCCCTGCGCCAGATGATCCCGGCGCTCAACGATGCGGAAGCGGCGATCTACTACATCAACTATCACTCGCGTTTGCCGTACTTCACCATTAATGCCAGGAATACCGCGTTGCCCGGCACCTTCCCCGGTGGTATCCAGGGGCCGAGCTATGCGGCGGCCTTCCCGGAAAACATTCACCTGTACGGCATCAGCCTCAACGGCGTCGAGCCTGTCACCGGGATTTCCCTGGCCGGTGAGTTGAGCTACCGGCCGAACATGCCGATCGCGATCAACGCGCCCGACGTCAACGTCGCCGTGATCTCCGGACCGGGGGGCAGTTCCTGGGTGCAGTTGCCGCCGGGCTTCAGCACCACCAATGGCAGCCAGTTCGATTCGTGGGAGCGCAAGGGCGTCTGGCAGCTGACCGGTTCGGCCACCCAGGCCATCGACAACGTGCTGGGTGCGACGCGCCTGAGTCTGTTCGGTGAAGCCGGGGTCGTGCACATCGACGATCTGGGGGACGAGCGCCTGGGCCGCAATGCTGCGTTCGGCCGCAGCGCCCCGCGCAACGGCACGCCGTGCAACACGGTGGCTTCAGGTGTGACCAACCAATTCTGCACCGACAAGGGCTTTGCCACCGATTGGTCGTGGGGTTATCGCCTGCGCGCCAGCCTGGAATACAGCGACGTGCTGCCGGGTATCAACCTGATTCCGGCCGTCAACTGGCGGCATGACGTCGAGGGCTATTCGTACGATCCACAAGGGCCGTTCCAGGAAGGCCAGCAAGCGCTGGGCGTGAGCCTGACCGGCGTCTACATGAACGATTACAGCGTGGAACTGGCCTACAACGCGTTCTTCGGTTCCAACGACTACAGCACCCTCGACGACCGCGATTTCGCGTCCGTCAGCTTCAAGGCAGACTTCTAAGGAGAACCGTTATGCGTATGCAATTGTGCGTGCTGGCCATGGCCTGCACCGTCGGCCTGGCTCAGGCCAAAGGCACCGATTCAGCGGCACTGGGCAAGACCCTGACCCCCATGGGCTCGGAAATGGCAGCCAATGCCGACGGCAGCATTCCGGCCTGGACCGGTGGCCTGGCGAGCAACGCCGGCACCGTCGACAGCAAGGGCGGCTACAGCGACCCGTATACCGCCGAGAAACCGTTGTTCACTGTCACCGCGCAGAACCTGGCGCAGTACCAGAAGTTTCTCAGCCCCGGGCAAATCGCGTTGTTCAAGCGCTTTCCCGACACCTACAAGATGAACATCTACCCGAGCCATCGCAGCGCCAACCTGCCCAAGGAGGTACTGGCGGCCAGTCGTGAGAACGTCGCCAAGACCAGCATGGCCGACGGCGGCAACGGCTTGCACGACTATGCCAGGGGCATTCCGTTTCCGTTGCCCACCGAAGGCCTGGAGGTGATGTGGAACCACATGACCCGTTATCGCGGCGGCAGCTACGAGCGCATCAGCAGCGCCGCACTGGTGCGTGAAAACGGCGCCACCAGTTACGTGCGCAACCAGTCGCTGATCAACTTTGCCGATACCGTGGGCGGGTTGGAGCCGGGCTCGAACATTCTGTTCATGTTCAAGAGCCGGGTGCTGGAACCGGCGCGTCTGTCCGGCGAGGCGGTGCTGGTGCATGAGCCGATCGACCAGGTCGCCGAGCCGCGATCGGCCTGGCAATACCTGCCGGGGCAACGTCGCGTGCGTCGTGCACCGATGATCGCCTACGACAACAGCGCCCGTTACAGCAATGGTCTGATCACCGCCGACAACATCGACGGCTACAACGGCGCGCCGGACCGTTTCGACTGGAAACTGGTGGGCAAGCAAGAGCTGTTCATCCCTTACAACAGCTACAAGATCGGCAGCCGCGACCTCAAGTACGACGCCGTGATCAAGCCCAACCACGTCAACCAGGACCTGGCTCGTTACGAGAAGCACCGCGTGTGGGTGGTGGAGGCGACCCTCAAGCCTGATGCGCGGCATATTTACGCCAAGCGCCGGTTCTATGTGGACGAGGACAGTTGGCAGATCGCCCAGTCGGACCAGTACGACAGCCGCGGTGAGCTATGGCGCAGCGGTGAACTGCACGCGATTCAACAGTACGACCACGGCTTCACCTACAACGTGCTGGAAACATCGTACGACCTGATCTCCGGACGCTACTACGCCGGCGGCCTGGCCAACGAAGAGACCGAGCCGATGCGCGTGGGCTTCGCCGCCAAGACCGACGACTACACCCCGTCGGACCTGCGGCGCTGGGCCAAGTAACCATTCGCCAAACCACCGCAAATCCAATGTGGGAGCGGGCTTGCTCGCGAAGGCGGCGTGTCAGGCAGCAATGTAGTCGACTGACACTCCCTCTTCGCGGGCAAGCCCGCTCCCACAGGGATCTGTGTGTGCTGATGTTTTGCTACAGGAGATCTGCCATGCGCTACTGGATATCCGCACTGGCCCTGGGCGCGAGCCTGGGCACTGTTCACGCCGCAACTATCGATCAACAACAGGCGAAAGCCCTGGCGCAGGAGGCCTACGTGTTCGCCTACGCCACCGTCGAACACGACAAGGTGCTCAGCGCCATCACCGCGAAACTGCCGTTCAATCGTCTCTACAGCGAACCGCGCCTGCTCGGTCCGCAAGACAACAAAGTGGTGTCGCCCAACAACGACACCTTCTATTCCCGCGCCTTGCTCGATCTGCGCGGCGAACCGATGGCGCTGGACGTGCCGGCCGTGCAAGGCCGCTACTACAGCTTTCAACTGGTGGACATGCGCACCGACAACCTCGACTACATCGGCACCCGCGCCACGGGGGATCAGGCAGGGCGCTACCTGATTGTCGGGCCGGACTGGAAGGGGCCAGTGCCATCGGGTTTCAGCGCTGTGATTCGCTCACCGAGCCGGCTGGTCTTCCTGTTGGGACGGACCGAAGTCAAAGGCGAAGCGGATCAGAAAGACGCCGCGCAAGTGCTGAAGGGCTACGCCTTGCAACCCCTGTCCACAGTGAGCGGCGGTGCGACGCCTGAACCGTTGGCACCGCTGCAACTGCCAGCGTACACGGATACCAAACAAGGGCCGGCGCAGGCGTTGTTCAGCACCTTCAACGCGCTGGCTCCTTTGCATCAGTGGACTGCCAGCGAGCAAAAGAAACTGGCACGTTTCGCCGCCATCGGCGTGAAGCCGGGGACCGAATTCCAGGCACCGGCGGACTTGAGCGAAGCCGTCGCCCAAGGTGCCGAAGCCGGCCGCGAACAGGTGCGTGCAGCGTCGAGCCAGTTGTCGGTGGAACAACAGGGCTGGTTGCCGTCGCCGTCCAACGTCGGCAAATACGGCGACGATGACCTGACCCGTGCCGCGGTCGCCTGGCGCTACATCTACGCCAACGATGCGGTAGAAGCGCTGTACCCGATGGCGTTGCACGATGCCCAGGGGCAGGCGCTCACCGGCCAGCACGCCTATCGCCTGCATTTCCCGGCCGGGCAATTGCCGCCAGTGAATGCGTTCTGGTCGCTGACCCTGTATGACGGCAAAACCCAGTTGCTGGTGGCCAACCCGATCCAGCGTTATGCCCTGGGCGATCGCAGCCCTGGTCTACAATACGATGCCGACGGCGGCTTGACCCTGATCCTGCAGGCCGATGCGCCCATGGCTGCGCCGCAGGGCAACTGGCTGCCGACGCCGCAAGGTCCGTTCAACCTGCTGTTGCGCCTGTACCTGCCCAAGGGCGGGGCATTGGACGGGAGTTATCAGTTGCCGACGATTGCGAGGATCGAATCATGAACCTGATTTTCAGTCGCCGCTGGGTGTTGGGCAGCATGGGGGTATTGGGAGGCAGCCTGATGTTTCCACGCTGGTTGCTGGCCGCTGATTCCGATGACCCGCGGCAGATTGCCAACGAGGCGTGGATTTACGCCTACCCCATGCTCATGCATTACCAGACCATGGAAAAACAGGCGCTCAACCCGGCCGCGCCGGAGTACGTCGGCGGCTTCAACCGCTTTCGTCATTACGGCGAGTTGTTTACTCCGAACAACCGCGACATCGTCACGCCGAACAACGACACGCCGTACTCCTGGGCCTGGCTCGACCTGCGCAGCGAACCCCAGATATTGAGCGTGCCGGCGGTCGATGACGAGCGCTATTACGTGCTTCAACTGGTCGACCAGTACACCCACAACTTTGCCTATGTCGGCGTGCTCAGCACCGGTCGCGAAGCGGGGAACTACCTGATCGCCGGGCCCGACTGGCAAGGCCCGACACCGGACGGCGTCAAGGCCGTGCTGCGCAGTGAAACCGAAATCGTCATGGTGCTTGGGAGAACGGGCCTGAAAAGCGCCGAGGACCTGCCGGCGGTGCGTGCCTTGCAGCAGCAATACGGTTTGCGTGCGTTGCATGAATTCATCGGCAGTGCACCGCCCGTGGCTGCACCCGTCATTAGCTGGCTACCCTGGGACAGCAAGACCGGGCTGGGGCTGGAGTTTATCCCGGTGCTGAACCAGATCCTCAGCCTGTGTCCCACGCAACCGTCCGAACAAGCCTTGCGCGCACGCTTTGCCCGGATCGGCATCGTGCCCGGTCAGGGTTTCGACCCGGCGACGTTGCCGCAAACAACGCGCCAGGCACTGCTCGCCGGGATTCAGGACGCCCAGGCGCAACTGCAAACCGCGGTGAGCCAGGTACGCACCACCCTCGGCCTGTTCGGCACGCGCGAAGCGCTGAACGGCAATTACCTCAACCGCGCTGTCGCGGCGAATGTCGGCATCTACGGCAACAGCGTGGAAGAGGCCTTCTACACCGGCACTCGCCTGGATAATCAGGGGCAACCCTTGCAGGGCGGGCGAAGCTATCGCCTGCGTTTCGCACCGGGTCAATTGCCGCCCGCTAGCGAGTTCTGGTCGCTGACGTTGTATGACTTGCCGGACCGGCAACTGGTGGCCAATCCGATCAATCGTTACTGCCTCAGCAGCCGGGATCGTTTGCAGATGGATGCGGACGGCGGGTTGACGTTGATCCTGCAGAATACCGCTCCAACTGCGCAGAGCAACTGGTTGCCGACACCTGCAAGCGGGGCGTTCAGCCTGGTCCTGCGCCTGTATGGACCTGGGCAGCAGGTGGTCAATCAGCGCTGGCAAATGCCGGTGGTTGAAGTGGTGTCTGCCTGAACCGCATCGCGAGCAGGTTCGCTCCTACATTGGAACTGTGTCGTTCACAATTGCTGTGAACAACCCGGTCCCCTGTGGGAGCGAGCTTGCTCGCGATGGCTTTGTGTCAGGTGGCATGGATTTTTGATGGTGTACATATCCGTTTCTGCGGTAACGGCCACCTATGGTTCCGCTCTTACAGCGGGTCACTTGGAAAAGCCCCAAGTAACCAAGGGCTCTTGCCCCTGACATTCGGTGCCTCGCCGTGGCTCGGCATGCCCTCGCTCCGGTCCTGCTCCGTGGGCCCGCCGCCATCGGCCATCCATGGCCCAGAGTGTGTAAAAACCAGTTCAAACATCGTCGGCGCGTAGCGCCGACGATGTTTGGCTGGCTAATTACACCTAAAGCGTTCTTCGTAGCTCCAGCCCGCTTTTAATGCCGCTAGTAACGCTTCTCAGCTCCGCTAGTAACGCTTCTCAGCTC
>NZ_JBFUHS010000067.1:0-8381 GCF_056402255.1 Pseudomonas sp. P4_B4 | reverse complement strand
ATGTCGGCCAGCCGCACAGCCGCCTGGAAAGGCTTTTATGAAGAGCAAAGAGCCAAAGGGTTCAGCACTACGCAGGCACTGGTGATACTGGCCCGCAAACTTGCCCGGATCGTATTTGCACTGCTGAAAGGGCAGAGCGAATACCAACCAAAAGCAGGTTGAGGGCTTTCCCTCAACCATAGAATCTCCCACAGTTGGACGGTGTTGATTGATCGGTCAATATTCGTCTGAAAAACCACGTATCCTCTGCGCCCGTTTCACTCTCACTCAAAATCACGCGAGGACAGCTTGTCTAAAGGTATCGCTCTATCGGTTTCAGCCTCGGTGCTGTTTGCCGTCATGTATTACTACACGTCGCTGCTCACCCCCTTGAGCGGCGTGGAAATCTTCGGTTGGCGCATGCTGCTGACCGTCCCGTGCATGACCGTGTTCATGGTGGTGTCCGGAGAGTGGAAGCGCGTGCTGGAGATCGTTCGGCGCGCCACTGCCAATCCGAAACTGATCGGCGCGCTGATCGCCTCCTCCGCCCTGCTCGCCGTGCAATTGTGGCTGTTCATGTGGGCACCGCTGAACGGCTACAGCCTCGACGTATCACTCGGCTATTTCCTGCTGCCGCTGACCATGGTCTTGACCGGTCGCCTGGCCTACGGCGAACGCCTGTCCTATCTGCAAAAAGTTGCCGTGGTGTTCGCCTGCCTGGGCGTGATCAACGAGGTGTATCAGGTTGGTGGTTTTTCCTGGGCGACCTTGCTGGTCTGCATTGGCTATCCAACCTACTTCATCCTGCGCAAACGGCTGGCGGCGGACAACCTCGGTGGCTTGTGGCTGGACATGGCATTGACGCTGCCGGTGGCGTTCTGGTTCGTGCAGAGCGGCGCGCAAGGTTTTGGTGTGTTTGACCAGCATCCATGGTTGTCGCTGTTGATCCCGATGCTCGGCGTGATCAGCGCGTCGGCTCTGGTGGTCTACATCATTGCCAGCCGCCTGCTGCCGTTCAGCCTGTTCGGCTTGTTGAGCTATGTCGAACCGGTGTTGCTGCTGGGCGTGGCGTTGCTGTTGGGAGAAAGCATCAAGGCTGGTGAGTGGCTGACCTACATCCCGATCTGGATGGCGGTGCTGGTGCTGGTATTCGAAGGGTTCAAGCACCTGGTCCGCCAGCGCAAACCTTAACGTCACGTAAAACAAATGTGGGAGCGAGCCTGCTCGCGAAGGCGTCGTATCAGCCAACCTTTATAGTGACTGATACAACGCTTTCGCGAGCAAGCTCGCTCCCACAGTTTTATCGGTGTAACGGCTTAGTCGGTGGAGAGAACACCACGACGAACCTGGTCACGCTCGATGGATTCGAACAGCGCCTTGAAGTTGCCTTCGCCGAAACCGTCGTCGCCCTTGCGCTGGATGAACTCGAAGAACACCGGCCCCATCAGGGTTTCCGAGAAGATCTGCAACAGCAGGCGCTTGTCGCCCGACTCGGACGAACCGTCCAGCAAAATGCCCCGCGCTTGCAGTTCGCCTACCGGCTCGCCGTGGTTCGGCAAACGGCCTTCGAGCATTTCGTAGTAGGTTTCCGGCGGCGCGGTCATGAAGCGCATGCCGATGCTTTTCAGGTGGTCCCAGGTCTTGATCAGGTCATCGGACAGGAACGCAACGTGCTGGATGCCCTCGCCGTTGAACTGCATCAGGAACTCTTCGATCTGCCCGGCGCCCTTGGACGACTCTTCGTTCAACGGAATGCGGATCATGCCATCGGGTGCGGTCATGGCCTTGGAGGTCAGGCCGGTGTACTCGCCCTTGATGTCGAAGTAGCGGATTTCGCGGAAGTTGAACAGCTTCTCGTAGAAGTTGGCCCAGTAGGCCATGCGACCGCGATACACGTTGTGGGTCAGGTGATCGATGATCTTCAAGCCGGCACCTTCCGGATGGCGGTCGACACCTTCGATGAACACGAAGTCGATGTCATAGATCGAGCTGCCTTCGCCGAAACGGTCGATCAGGTACAGCGGCGCACCACCGATGCCTTTGATCGCTGGCAGGTTCAGCTCCATCGGGCCGGTTTCGATGTGGATCGGCTGGGCGCCAAGTTCCAGGGCACGCTTATAGGCTTTTTGTGAATCCTTGACGCGAAACGCCATGCCGCACACCGACGGACCGTGCTCGGCCGCGAAGTACGAGGCCACGCTGTGGGGTTCGTTGTTGAGGATTAGATTGATCGCGCCCTGGCGATACAGGTGCACGTCCTTGGAACGGTGGGTCGCCACCTTGGTGAAGCCCATGATCTCGAAGATCGGCTCCAGGGTGTTCGGAGTCGGCGATGCGAGCTCGATGAATTCAAAGCCCATCAGGCCCATTGGGTTTTCGTATAAATCTGCCATGGTCGGCGCCTCATCATTCTTTATCAATTAACAAAGGTTAGTTGTAAGCAATGCTGAGACCAGTGGGTGGCGCACAGGAGATGCCCCGCACACTGCGGGCGAGAAAGTCACCGTAGATCAGTTGAAACCCGAATATCTTCATTGTCGACCCAAGGCTCTTGCGGGCGAGGCTTCTGCTGCCAGAAGACGATTATTATTGTATGCGTAACCCGATTCTACACAGCGTAAATCAGTTTGTCCGCCTTCTGTATCAAATCCCCTTTTTCCTTGCCCGCGCAAGGGGTTTGTTGCAGAGAAAAATCCCCGCCAGTATCAGCCCGCCGCCCAGGCACATGGCCAGCGTCAGCGGCTCGTCCAGCAGCAGCGCGCCAAGGATCACCGCTGTCAACGGGTTCAAGGCAATGAACACCCCGGAACGGGTCGCGCCGATTTTGCGGATGCCGTCGTAGTAGCCAACGTACGCCAGCGCCGATCCCAGCACCCCCAGGTACAAAAGGCTCAACCATTGCTGCGCACCCAGATGGGCGATCGCGGCGACACTCACCTCACCGCGCACGATGCAGGCCATCCAGAGCATGACGGTGCCCAGGACAATCGAATACGTCACCGTTTGCACCGGTCCCAGGGTTTGGTTCAGCTCTCTGGAGAACAGCGAGTAGACACCCCAGCCGAGGACGCAACCGAAAATCAGCAGATCGCCGAGCCAGACATCGGCACCGCCGGCCAGTAATTGCGGGTCGCGACTGACGATCACCATGCTCGCGCCCGCCATGCAGATTGCAATACCGACGACTTTGGCCCGGTTCAAACGCTCCTTGAACAGCAGCCAGGAAGCCAGGCCGATCACCGCCGGATTCAGCGCCACGATTAAGGATGCCCGTGAAGCGTTGATGTAATGCAGGCCATAAAAGAAGCACAGGTTGTAAAAAAAGATCCCGAAAAAGCCAAGCAATGACAATTGCAGCCATTGCCGGGGGCTGGGCCGGACCAGCGGTGTCCGCGCCATGCGTACAAACAGCAGCAACGCCACGCTGGCCAGCAGAAACCGCAGGCTGGCCGCCAGTATCGGGCTGAGGCCGCCGGCCAGATAGCGACCGGCGACGAAGGTGCCACCCCACACCATGGTGACCGCCGCCAGTTTCAGATACACCGGAAAATCCGAGGGTTTTGACAGGGTTTGCTCGCAGATCGTCATAGATTCCAGGACCGGATAGTGGAGAGATGACGTATCATTCGACTAATACCCAGTCATCGTAAAATGAGCAAACACTCATGACCCTCACTCAACTGGAGATTTTCTCCCTCGTGGCCGAACTCCACGGCTTCACGGCAGCGGCCAATCGCCTGGGTATTTCCCAATCGGCGGTGTCCCATGCCTTGAAGTCCCTGGAGCTGGAGTTGGGTGTCGAGTTGTTGCGCCGCCATCAATCCCAGGTCGAGTTGAGCGACATTGGTCAGCAGTTGTTGCTGCGTGCCCGAGCGATGCTCGGCCTGGCCAACACCTTGCGCCAGGAAGCGGCCGATGCGCGAGGCATGAAACGCGGCACGCTGCGCATCGGCTCCTTCGGCCCGACCTCATCGATCAAATTGCTGCCGTTGATACTGCAGCAGTACCGCGCCGCCCATCCCGGCATAGAGGTGCATATCGACGAAGGCCCCGACCGCCAGGTGCTCCAGTGGCTGGAGGAACGACGGATCGACATCGGCTTCGTGGTATTGCCCGAGGAGCGTTTCGACACGGTCGCGCTGATCGAAGACCAGATGGTCGCGCTGCTGCCCGCCGCCCACCCGCTGGCGGTTCAAGACAGCCTGAGCCTGAAGGACCTGTGCGATTTCCCGTTCGTGCTGACCGAGGCCGGTTCTTCGGAGCTGGTTTCACGCCTGTTCACGGCGGCCCGACTGACGCCCAACATCCGTTATCGCTGCTCGCAGTTGATCAGCACCCTGGATGTCGTCGCTCGTGGCGACGGGGTGACGGTCGTTGCCGAAGGTTCATTGCCCAATCAAATTGACCGCCGCTGTGTGAAAAAACCGCTGTCGCCGGCAGTGTTGCGTCAGGTCGGCCTGGCGGTGCTCGACCGACGCCAGGCATCACCCGCGACGCTGGCCTTTATCAGCCTGGCCGAAAGCCTTGACTTGCGTTGAGCGGCATAACCGCCAACGGCCAACTATCATGGCCCATACCCGAACTCTTCATGGGAGGCGTATTGCCCTGCCAGCGTTTGAGAGCCTTACTTCTTCGTGACAGGATTCGCGAATGCCGTTGAAAGCCAAAGCCCGCAGTCGCAGCACAAGAATTGCTGTCACTCTGATCAGTGGATTGCTCCCGGTGCTGTTGGGGGCCGCCATTCTTTACATGCAAGCGGGGCGTGCGCTCAAACAAGACACCGAACAAACTGCCGAAGAAGCGATTCGCCAGTTCGACCTGATGCTCGACAACACCGCCCAGGCCGCTCGTGAACTACTGCCGCTGGCAGGCCAACGTTGCGCTGACGTCAGCCTGGCCCTGCGCGAACAGGTCACTCGCCGCCCATTCGTGAGCTCAACCAATCTGGTGTGGGACAACAACCTCTATTGCAGCTCTCTGTTCGGCGACTACCAGGAGCAGGTCACCCCCGGTGACTACAGCCAGGGCGCCTTATGGCTCATGAGCGGCAATCCGGTAACGCCCGACACCGCCTTGCTGGTATACCGCCTGAGCGAAGGAAAAAAAGGTGCACTGACGACCCTCTATGGTCATCACTTGAGCAATATCCTGCGCCTGATAAGCCGCAAGACTTTGCTATTGCTGCAAGTTGGCCCGGACTGGATATCCGCCGACGGCAAGGTTCACAGGGGCGCTGCGCCTGACCTGCCCGTTGCGCAAAGTCGATTGACCTCCGAGCACTATGCTTTTGCCGTGGAAGCGGGTTTCCCCAAAGGCGAAACCTGGCGATACATGAGCAGCGAATATCCACCATTGTTCAGCCTGCTGATTTTCTTCGGTGTGATTGCCGGGGCAATTGGTCACTTCCTGCAAAAGCGCTCATCGGCACCCACCCAGGAAATGCAACGGGCACTGGAAGCTGCAGAGTTCATTCCGTATTTCCAGCCCGTGGTGCATGGCGACAGCAAAAGCTGGTCCGGCGCTGAAGTGCTGATGCGCTGGAAACATCCGAAGGAAGGCCTGGTGCGTCCGGATCTGTTCATTCCGTTTGCCGAGCACTGCGGACTGATCGTGCCGATGACCCGCTCGCTGATGCGACAAACCGCCGCCCTGCTCGCGCCGAACTCCGCCAGATTCAACAGGCCGTTTCACATTGGTATCAACATCACCGCCAGCCATTGTCAGGACCTGGAGCTGATCAAGGATTGCCGCGAGTTTCTCGATGCGTTCGAACCAGGCTCGATCCATCTGGTACTGGAACTGACCGAGCGCGAACTGATCGAGCCCACGGCCATCACCCTGCAATTGTTCGAGCAACTTCGCGAACTGGGCGTGAAAATCGCCATCGACGACTTCGGCACGGGCCACTCAAGCCTTGGCTACCTGCGGCAGTTCAATGTCGATTTTCTGAAAATCGACCAGAGTTTTGTCGCCATGATCGGCATCGACACACTCTCCAGCCACATCCTGGACAGCATCATCGAACTGGCGGTCAAGCTCGACCTTGCCCTGGTGGCCGAAGGTGTCGAAACCCGTGAACAGAGTGATTACCTGAGCGCTCATCAGGTCAACTTCCTGCAAGGTTATCTGTTCGGCAAACCCATGCCCGGCGCGGAGTTCATTAGTGCATTAAGCAACCATTAACTAGCGGATTTAACCGAGAAAACAACGACTACACGCACCAATTTGAATCAAAACACTACTGCCGTTACATGAAAAAAAAGACAGGATTTACTCTTGGCCAATTAACTACTACAATTTTACATGCCTGCGCTAAATTGGCAGGTGAGCCACTATCACCGAGTCGCTGCAAGGCTCTTGGCTTATAGCTTTGTTTGCGGTTGGTATCAGCCAAACACACTATTGGAGTAAAGATATTGTCCAGACTCGCTGAATTTCGTGCAGCCGAAAAGGCTCTTCAAGAACAGCTCAAGCAGCTGGAATCACTGAAGAACGATGCCGGGCTCAAGAAAGAAATCGAATTCGAAGAGAAGCTCCAGGGTTTGATGAAAACCTATGGCAAGAGCCTGCGCGACATCATCGCCATTCTCGACCCTAACCCGGCAAAATCCGGCCTGCAGCAGGCAGCACCTAAAACCCGCCGCGCCCGTGTGGTCAAGGTTTATCAGAACCCGCACACCGGCGAGCTGATTGAAACCAAGGGCGGCAACCACCGCGGCCTGAAAGCCTGGAAAGAACAGTACGGTGCAGCCACCGTTGATTCCTGGCTGCGCGGCTAACTCTCGCGGCGAAAAAAAGCCCTGCTTATGCAGGGCTTTTTCATGGGTTATCTAAATGCCCGGGGCGGACACCCGTCAACTACCTGACTGCCACCAACTTTGTGCTTAATCCATTTGGATATCTAAAATTTTCTTCATGCATCGAAAAAGCACTGTCGCTTACTAAAGTTTCAAGCTGTTACGGGCAGCGTCTATTTCATCCTGGCTCGCCTTATAAGCCTCGGCCTGCCCTGCGTAGGAAAGAACATAGGCCTTATCGGCATCCACCGCGGCCACCAATGTTTGAGAAAGCACATGCCTGCCGTTTTGCGTGATGGTGCAGGTTGTTTCCAGCGCGGCCAATCGACTCAACGTAGTCGAATGAATACGCGTACAGACACTTTGATACCCGCCCTGAAAGAAGTCTTTTTGAACTGACTTGCGCATCTCCAGCAATACGCCTTCGAGGTTTACCTGGTGATCGCTTTGCACCGGACTCATGGTCAGTTCCATCACCATGAGCGGCGATCCATTCTGATCATTTTTTACCGCCCGCTGGCGACTGACCCCTGACGCCGATTCAGGCACGACTTCGACCTGCCAGCCTTCCGGCCAGGTCACTACTGGCGCATCGGCGCGGGCAACGCCAGCCAGCGAAAACACGCTTAGCAAGATGAACAGCACGCTACGGAATCGAATCATTGCAATGGGCGCTCACGGATCAAGCCGTAAAGTCTGGGCCCAGGCCGGCTGTCAGGCAATAGCCGACTGTTTGGGTTTGGTGATGTCCGAACCCTTGCGTATCATTGTCACCATTCGTTAGCCCACATATTTCCCGGAGGGCCCATGAGCCTGCACGAATTGAACACCTTCCCCGGCGTCACCGCCCAACCGGACGCCGCTACGCAGAAATTTGTCTTCAACCACACCATGCTGCGGGTCAAGGACATCACCAAGTCCCTGGACTTCTACACACGCATTCTGGGTTTTACGCTGGTGGAAAAACGCGACTTCCCGGAAGCCGAGTTCAGCCTGTATTTCCTGGCGCTGGTCGACAAAAACCAGATCCCGGCCGATGCCGCCGCGCGCACCGAGTGGATGAAATCGATCCCGGGCATTCTGGAGCTGACCCACAATCACGGCACCGAGAACGATGCGGATTTCGCCTACCACAATGGCAACACCGACCCCCGCGGTTTCGGCCACATCTGCATCTCGGTACCGGACATCGTCGCCGCCTGCGAACGCTTTGAAGCACTGGGCTGCGATTTCCAGAAACGCTTGAGCGATGGCCGCATGAAGAGCCTGGCGTTCATCAAGGACCCGGACGCCTACTGGGTCGAGATCATTCAGCCAGCTCCGCTCTAACATCCACCACACATTGGTAATGTGCAAGAATCGGCATAGGGGACGGCCTTCATAGGCCGTACCCCTGCCACACCACCCGGCATGCGGGTCCGCACCGGGCGGTTCGAGAGATTGAGGTTATGAGAGGCGCACCAGTCCCAGCCTGTCAAACCACGCTAGATCCAACACTCGATTCAGCTCAAATYGGCTGTTACGCCACCAGCTATACGAGTTGGCCGCCACTTTCCGGGCCGTTTGGCTGCTGGCTCCCAGCGCCCTCAGTTCGCGGTAGATCGT
>NZ_JBFUHS010000066.1:0-8912 GCF_056402255.1 Pseudomonas sp. P4_B4 | reverse complement strand
GGCCAAGCATGTGCAAAAGTTTGGCAGCGCCAGGCTGGATACGCCGGCAACACCGTTACCCGGAGGTTACTCCGCGGAATACGTTCTGAAAAATGAGGCCCAGGTACCGCTGGCGTTTACCCGCTACCGGATCACCACTGAACAGGGCGAAGTGTTTAACGGCGTAACCGACAAGGAAGGGCGAACCATGAGCGCTCATACCTTGTTGCCGGGTGGGCTGAAGATTGAGTTTCCGGATTCCACCTTCTATGACGAACAACTTCGTCTGCTCGGGCCTAACGGCGAATTGGCAAGCAACATCAAGTACTCGGCCACATTGGCTGACGGTCGCATTCTGGATGGCGTGACTGATGGGCAGGGTTACACGCAGCGGTTGGTGACCGAGAAGCCGACGCAGATCACCCAGTTGCTGCTGTTTCCCCCAGAGGATGCGCAACCGTTGTGCTGCGCGGCGCAAAACGCCCAAGCGCCGATGCAAATTGACCTGACCGCCAGTGATGTTTCGACCAACGATACGGACGTGGGCCACTCGACTAAAGATGTTCGCCTACCCAAAGGCAAGAAGCGTTCCCTGACGTCCGGCGAAATCGCCATGGCGCAAACCGTCTTTAAAGATGCAGTCAATTACAGCAAGGTCAAAGTACATCACGGCGGATGGTGGTTGTTTGTCGGGTTTCAGAATACGGCGGTGACACCGAATGGGGAGATGTATTACCCGGAAAGTACTAAGTACTACAGAGATGATTTTTCAAGTACAAAAGACGACAGAGATAAAGCCCTGTTCATGCATGAAATGACGCACGTGTGGCAGTACCAACTGGGTTATCCAGTGAAGAAAAAAGGCCTGACAGTTAGCAGTCGAGGTGCTGAGGCATATGAATACAGTTTGTTTAACGATGGTAAGTTTTCAAATTATAACATGGAACAGCAGGGGGAGATAATTTCGGATTATTACATCATTTGTGTGGTTGGGAATCCTCTCGGGGTGTGGGACCAAAAAAATGTTGGGAAAAGCCCAGAGCTTCTTTCGGCTACGCTCGGAAGCTTTCTGAATGATCCCTCCAGCAAGAAAAATCTTCCAGGATGAAAATGCCCGTGAAATCGATTTCATTGTTGCTGATTGCGCTGTCTTGCGTTGTGAAAGAGGCGAGCGCCACGTCTTTTGGCCTGCTTGGCGAGGCCAAGATTGTTGCTATCAATAATAAGCCGGCTATTTGTTTGCCGAGTGATGTAGGTAAGGGTTTTTCAGTTGGCTGGATATCAGTATCAGAAAGTTATGTGCGAAATGCCCCTGGCTGGGGGGTTGCGTTGAAGCTAGATGCCAAACCTCTGGTATTACAGCCTGGGGGATGCATAGAGTTTGGTAGTGTTCCCGATGGCTATGAGTTATATGATGGGAAAATAAAAATACCTCCACTTAAATTTGAGGAAAATAAAACCTACGTTTTTCAAATGACTGATGCTTATCGGACTACTGATACCTATCGGGCTGCTTTCTGCGTGAAGAAGGTGGTAGGTGATATTTTTGAATTTCTTCAATACGAGCGCCTTTCTGATGGCAGAGAAAAAGCTCCAGTTTGTAGCATTGATTTTCATCGGGTAGGGAAATAGCGATGCTGAAAATAAAATGGCTTTATTGGTTTTGGGGTGCGATGGATTTCTTTTACATTATCCGGTTCGGCTACCTCAATTTTTCCCAGGGCAAGGTGCCGTTTTATAGCGATATTCAATCCTATGTCCAGTTAAGGTCAGAGCATGGGGTTAGTTCGGATGTGCTCTTGTTGTTGTCAGTTCTTCTGAATGTGTCGATAGTTGTTTCAATGGTTTTGTTTTTCGTCGGTTCGCGAACGATTCCGTATCTAATTTACGTTCAATTACCACTTCGGTTATTGCTTGTTGTGCCTTCGCTATCGATTTTTTTATGGCTTTCGAAAGCTGCAGGCGCAACGTCAGTTATATGGTTGATTAGCCTGCTGTTGTTTTCTGAGGCTGTTAAATTGTTTTCCATTTTATTCAGGAAAAAATGGTGTGTTTAGTTGTTTTGTGCAGATCAATCGCTGGCGACTTGCGACGGTTTCAGAATAAATAACTAACAGCATTAAAGGACTGACATGAACGATAGGTTGCACCGTACGGACACACTGGGCTCCTGCAAGACTGTGATCTGCGGCAAACAGAAAATGCACTGGATCGAGTTCCAATTGCTCGATGAACAGGGCGCGCCCCTGGCGAACCTGCCTTATCGCGCGCTGAACGAGGCGACCCGCAGCGACTTCATTCCGGAGTACAGCGGCCGCACCGATGCCGAGGGAGTGATCCGCCTGGACGGCCTGCACCCGTTGGCCATCACCTTGCTGATAGGCGCCGAGCTCTTGGCCGAGATACTGCAAAATCGCCGCCTGCGTGCCCAGCGAGCCGAACCTGCACGCCCCGGCTTCGCTGATCGCACGCCGCTGTATGGTCCGCAGCGTTCGGGCTTCTCGCCCATCGAACAGCAGGCGGTCGCAGCCGGGCATGGCTATCACTACCTGCGTATCGGCCAATTGTGCGATCGACTGCCGACATTCGACCCTCCCTTGGCGGATGCCAGGCAACCTCCGGCCTACCATTTTCCAGACCCAAAGTTTGGCGGGTTTACCATCGGCGACGATCAACTCGATCGCCGGCATGTGTTGGAAGTCTGTCCGCTACGTGCCTGGTCACTGACCTTGCATCACCAGACGGAGTACAGCCTGGTCAATGCTTACAACCTGGCGCTGATGAGTATTCTGGCGTACAGCACGCGGCCCGAGAATACATTGGGTTCCGTTAAGGAGTTCTTCGAACTGCAATGTTTGGACTTATCTCGTACACCCATAATTCTGGACAGCGGTCAGAAATTGCCGTGCGTGGTCACCGATGTTCCCTTCGATGGGCGTTACACCATCGCCAAACCGTTGGACACCACTCAGGTCCGACCACCAGAGGGCGACACCCAACTGTTTTATGCCATCAATGCCACCCAGGTGCTCGTGGCTTGGCGGGGTACCGAGGGGGCGTCCGATCTAGGTACTGATGCGACTTTCCGCCCAGTAAAACCTGAAGTGCAGGCCTTGTGCGAGCCCAAGGTCGCCTGCGCCGACCTGACGCCAGAGGGCAGTGTGCATTTGGGCTTTCGCGATGCGTTCGAACTGTCCAGAAGGGTTTATGCCAGGGATCTGGGTAAGACGATTCCTGAGGCTATTCAAGGTAGAGAACTGTTCATCTGCGGCCACAGCCTGGGCGGCGCCCTTGGGTTAGTGCATGCAGCTTCACTGAAAGCACAGAACCCGCTGCTATACACCTACGGCATGCCACGCACCTTCACTCTTAAGGCCGTTAAATGCCTCGACGAGATCGTGCATTTCCGTCACGTCAACGACATCGATCCAATCCCCAGCGTGCCACCTGAAGCGGCGTTGGATAACTACCTTTACGACCTCTATGGCCCGCTGGGCACTACTCTAGGGGTTGGCTGGTCGATGCTGCAGTTGACCGCCAGTCAGTTGTTCCGCCATGGCGATCCCTTTTGTCACCACGGCGAAATCGCCATGTTCTTCAAGACCGAACAGCACACCCGCCGGCGAGGCTCGCCGTACCCCGCCTACCGCAACAAGGACGGGCTCGGCGCGCCTTACCACACCACCATTGCCTATCGCCTGTCGGAAAAGGTCAAGTTTTACCTGGTACCGAGCCTGAGCCCCGACGACGACCAGCAGGCCGAGCAGGCGCAGCAGCGCCTCACCACCTCGTTGACCGCCGAGAGTCGGGCGAGGTTTTTCCCGCCCTTCAGCAATCCCAAGGCCGGCCGATTCGTGGGTCTCGGCAATCACTTCATGAGCAATTACCAGCCGTACATCTATGGCCAGTTGCTGGAGTCAATCAACCCCGAGCGCTCGCCGTTGTTGAAGCGGTAACTGGATCGACAGAATTTCGAACAGCAGACCAGGGATCATTACGCAAGCCTTGTCGAAGACGAACTGGCACGCAACAGGGTGTTCCTCGACTTGCAAAGTCGTCTCGGCGACACCTTGCGGGTGACGCAACAGGCCGATGGCGGTGCCGAAGCGTTGCAACGCTTCGATGCCGTGGCCGACCCGAGCGCCTGCTACGAAAGAACCCACTGTTGAGCCCGGCCCGCGCTGCCAAGGATCCGACCATGATCAAGAAAACGCCCATCGCGATACTCACTCTGTTCGTCAGCCTCAGCGGTTGTGCCAAGGACCAGAGCCTGGCGCCGCCACCGGACAGCGAATCGATAACCGTGACGGTGAAAATGCCGAAGGAGCTGGAAACGGAAACCCTACAGGTGATGTACCGCTCGACCCTGTGCACCTTTACCGACCGCTCCGCCTTCGGCGAAGCCTATCAACGCGATGGCTATCAACGTACCGATCTGCAACTCGTGCGTGAGGGACAAAGTGACCTCTATGTGGCCAAGCTACCGATCGATGGTGGCGGTGTCTGCCAGTGGCGATTGAGCAACGTGACTTTTGGGGTGACCTATGGCGATCCAACACGCTTTGGAGAGAACGTCACCTATGGTGCTGGGGGCGGGGTGGTGGTGATCTTCGATCACAACAACTCGCCACGCGGTGGCGCGGACATCAAGGTCGAAGGGGATTTGACGATCAGGAAGGACTATTACCCGTGGTTGAGCGAAGCCTTTCTTGGAGGCTATAGAAAACAGATCAGCTTGGCGGGTGAGGGCGATATCTATGTGATGTATCAGGCCCTGCAAGCCCGACAGGTGTATTTCGAACCCGTCCTGCACTCCGACTTTCTGGTCAAATCGGAGGGTACCAAGGTACATAAAATAGGCAGCTTCATAAAATTCTCTTATCCAGATGGTACGACCGTGGCCGACGGTCGTTTCCAACCAGATTTCCGTAAATTACAAGCGATCCGCCAGGCAGCGGAGAACAAACAGTGAGCCTCGCATCTCCTGCCGCGCACAGCCCTTTTGCTCAGGTATGCAACCAACTGTTCCTCGATCGGCAGAGTCTTTTCGGTCATATCTTGCGGAAACCCGACAGCCCTTCAGATCAAGAATAGGAGACTGTTTTCGTAACAATGACTGATACCCGTAACGAGTGTCGCTGTTGTCCGTGTTTGGTCAGTGTCTTGAATGTAAAAAATCAATGTTGGAGTTGAGTTAATGAAATTGTTTATTTTTGCTCTGTCTGGTTTGTTTGTGCTTTCCATTTCAGGGTGTGGATCTATTGGGGCGGGACTTGCGTACGGACCAAACTGCCCTTATCAGGGGGTCCAGTTTGATTTCAAAGCTGCGACTAGTTGGAACTTTATTAAGGAAACGTATGGGTTTGTTATTCCTCTAGCTATTGTCGACTTACCATTTTCTTTCGTTTTTGACACATTTGGACTCGAGCGTGCCCTCGAGCGCACCAATGGCGATGACAGTTGTCCTCGAAAATACGACTTTTAAAGGGCAGGCGTCAAAGAGCATGGGGTGCGTTTTCGTTAATTACTCTGTTGAAGGAGAAGATGCTTCATTAAGTAATTTGGTTGCTTGTTTCGGTTTGTAATCCAGGGCTGATTTTGGAGAAATTAATATGTACCAGGGATTTGTGTTATTGGGTGATAGCACCACGCACGGGGGAGAAGTGATTTCAGCCTCTTCCACAACGATCGTTAACGGAAAACCAGTGGCGTTGGTGGATGATGATGTCAGTTGTCCGATCCCGGGACATGGCGTGAACCCCATCGTCGAGGGGAGTCCCGACTGGTCCGAAAACGGCCGGGCCATGGTGGTGAATGGCTGCCGCAGTGCGTGCGGCTGCCAGATGCTTTCCAGCGCTCCCGACTGTGTGGTGGGTTGAGCCATGGGCTGGGATCGAAAGGCTCCTTCTGTGGTGCAAGCTCCGACGCCGCCGATGCTGGGTCGTTGGGTACTCGCGGCCGTCGTCGCGGTGGTGGTGGGTGTGCTGTTGTTTCTGTTGCACGCCTCAATTCAGTTAGCGCAACTGCAGGCGATCAATGTCTGGTTATTGTCTGGCTCGCCACTGCTGGTCTGGGTTTTGCTGTTCGGTTCCCGTGCCTATTTCTACGGTGGGGCGCTGAGCCAGCATCAATTTCTCGAGGAGGAGGCAGTCAATGCGCAACTGGCCTGGCAAGACTGGGCGCAACGATATCTGGCCGTGCATACCAGCTGTGTGCTGCTGCCGGATCAGGTGTCTGCCAGTGGGCTGCAAGTTCGGCGAGATTTGCCATTGCGCACAGGACAAGCCAGGCGTATAGCAGCTCTGCCTGAGCAGGGCGATCGCGCGCAGGCGGGGCTGCAGATGTTGTTGCCAGTGCTCGGTCCGGCCTTGCAGGCCTTGCCTGCTGAACAGGCGTTGCGAGTCACGCTGTTGAGTGACGTCGAGCCCGATCACTACGCTGCATTGCGCGACGTCTGGCAGCAGTGGAAAACCGCCCATCTCAAGCAACCTGCAACGGTCACCCTGACCAATAAATTGTCGTGCCAATGGATCGACGACACGCTGAAGTCTGCCACCGCAGCCCTCGACTTGATTTTGGTAATGCAGGTAAACGGCGGGGAGGCGTATTCCGATGGGCTGGCGGCCTTGTTGTTATGCCCGGACCAGTTGGCCGTTGCCTGGGACCTTCCTGTGCAAGGTGGCTTGTTGCGCCCGATGCCTTTGGACGTCGCCACCTTGAACAGCGAGCTGGAGTTGTTCCAGCAAACCCAGACGATGGCGCTTCAGGCGACGGGTGTGTTGGCGGACAGCGCTGACTGGCGGCCGCTGACCGGCAATGTTTTTGCCACTATCGGTGGTCAGGCAGCCTCCTTGAGTGCGCAGCAGCTGTGGGTTCAGGAGCACCTGTGCGGACTGCCCGGACCCTTTGGTCATTGGTTGGCAACCGCCTTCGGGTTGGAAATGGTTCGACACCAGCGGCAGGCAGTGCTGCTGCTCGCCAAAGAAGAGTCACGGTATTGGATCAGTACCGTTAGCGCGGGAGAGGTGGCATGAAAGCATGGAGTAACCCATGGCGTCGCGCGGGTGCGGCGGTGTGGATCAGCGTACTGGTGGTCGCCCTGGGATGGGTGATACAGGCCTATGGTGAACGGATGGGGCTGGTGGAAAACCATCACCGAATGCTCGCTTTCTTGTTGATCGTTCTTATTGCGGCTATCGCGCAGCTTGCCCCCCGGTTGTTGATGCAGTTGAAACAGCGAAGTCATCGCGATCAGGGACAGGTAGACAAAGTGCTCCCACGGGCGGACGCGGGTTTGATACTGCCTAAGTGTACTGAATTTGATAGCTCCAGATTGTATGCGTACTTGCGCCGCAATTATGGCTCGCTGTGGCACCGCAAAGTACGCCTCCTGCTCGTCGTCGGCGAACCTCAGCAGATCAAGGCCATCGCCCCCGGCCTGGGCACCGACCATTGGCTGGAAGGCGAGGGCACCGTGCTGCTGTGGGGTGGCAGTGTGCAGCAAGAGCTGGACGACAAGGTGATCGCCCAGTTCCGCCGCCTGACCCGCTGGCGTCCCCTCGACGGCGTGATTTGGGCGTTGAACGCCGAGCAAAGTGCCGACGGCTATCATATGGGTAAAGGCGCGCAGCACCTTCAAGACCTCGCTCGTAGGCTGGGCTGGTCACTCTCGCTGCACCTGTGGCAGGTTTGCGCCAGTCACTGGTTGCAGGAGAAACGCCCGAGCCAGGCGGTGGGCTGCGCACTGTCATCTCGCCTTACCGCCACAGAACTGGAAACGTCGCTGCGCAGTCTACTGGGCCCCATGCGCCAGGAAGGCTGGGCGCAGATGAACCTGACGATGGCGCATGACTTTCTGGTGCGTCTTGCGCGGGACCTGGAGGTCGAAGGCTTGTCACGCTGGCGTAAGGCACTGACGCCGTGGTTCGGCAGTTCCAGGCAGGATGTACCGTTGCGCGGCCTGTGGTTCAGCCTGCCGTTGTCCAATACAACGCAGAACAAGGAAGAGCACTTCTGGCCCATGGACCCTGCCTGGCAAGGCGTGCTCGGCGAGCCAAAACAACCAAGCCGTCGTCTGGGCTGGAGCGCACCACGCGTCGCTTATGGCTTGGTGTTGGCCGTGGCCCTTGCGTGGGGCGCCGGCCTGCTGCTGTCGTTCCTCAGCAACCGCGTGCAGATCCACCATTTGCAGACGTCGCTGACCACGCTGCAACAAGCCACCCCCGGAGACGCGCAGCTCAGCGCCCTCAACGAACTGACCCGCGAACTGGGCCGCCTGGATTACCGCGCCAGCCACGGCTCACCATGGCATCAGCGTTTCGGCCTGAACCAGAACGACGCGCTGTTGGCTATGCTGTGGCCGCGTTACGTCGAGGCCAATCAGCGCCTGTTGCGTGACCCGGCAGCGGCCACGCTCAAGGCCCAGCTCAACGCTCTGGTCAAGCTGCCACCGGACAGCCCCGAACGCGCCAAGCAGGCCCCGGCCGCCTACGCGCAGCTCAAGGCTTACCTGATGCTGGCGCGCCCGGAGAAAACCGACCCGGTCTTTCTCACCCAAGCCTTGGTGGAAGCCGAACCGCAAAGCACCGGCTACTCACCAGGCCTCTGGCACGCGCTGGCACCGACCCTGTGGGCCTTTTACGCCGAACAACTGGCCGCCCACCCAAACTGGCGCATCGACGCCGATCCCAAGCTGGTCGCCCAGGTGCGCCAGGTGCTGATCAGCCAGCTGGGCCAGCGCAACGGCGAAGCCAGCCTGTACCAGACTGTGCTCGACAACGCCGCCAATCACGCGCCGGCGCTGAGCCTGGCGCAGATGGTCGGCGACACCGAGGCATCGACGCTGTTTGCCACTTCGGCCGAGGTGCCGGGGGTGTTCACCCGCCAAGCCTGGGAAGGCCAGGTGCGGCCGGCCATCGATGCCATCGCCGAAG
>NZ_JBFUHS010000065.1:0-10140 GCF_056402255.1 Pseudomonas sp. P4_B4 | reverse complement strand
CCTTCCCCGCACAACCGCCGGATTTACGCAGCCTGATCCTTGACCACAAGAGCTTCGCGATCTTTTGCTCGCTCGCCCTGATCGGCTTCGCCTTATATCCGGTTCTTGTCCATCGGCTCGCGGTTTCGATTCACGCTTCCTCCCCACACTCGGTCGCCCTCATGCAGTTGCGCTTCACTTCGTTCGCTGTGGTCAGCTTACGACGGGACTTTCACCCGCAAGATTGCGCCCATGCTGGGCGCACAAAACAAAAACCCGCACAAGGCGGGTTTTGTCTGTAACAAAGACAGCAATCAGTCAGCCAGACGCCAGGTCGTACCGCCCTTGCCGTCTTCCAGCACCACGCCCATGGCGGTGAGCTGGTCGCGGATGCGGTCGGATTCGGCCCAGTCCTTGCCGGCACGTGCCGCCAGGCGCGCTGCGATCAGCGCCTCGACTTCGGCTGCGTCCACGCGCCCTTCGGCGCCGGCTTGCAGGAAGTCATCGGCTTCGAGCTGCAACACACCCAACACGCTGGCCAGCTCTTTCAAACGGGCTGCCAGACCGGCCGCTGCGTTCAGATCGCTCTCGCGCAGGCGGTTGATCTCGCGGACCATCTCGAACAGCACAGCGCAGGCTTCCGGCGTGCCAAAGTCGTCGTTCATCACCTGGGTGAAACGTTCGACGAAGGCTTCACCGCCCGCTGGCGCCACGTTCGGCAGGCCTTTCAACGCATGGTAGAAACGCTCGAGAGCGCCCTTGGCGTCCTTGAGGTTGTCTTCCGAGTAATTGATGGCGCTGCGGTAGTGGCTCGACACCAGCAGGTAACGCACGACTTCCGGGTGGTACTTGTCGAGCACGTCGCGAATGGTGAAGAAGTTGTTCAAGGACTTGGACATCTTCTCGCCATTGATACGGATCATGCCGCAATGCATCCACGCGTTGGCGTAGGTCTTGCCGGTGGCCGCTTCGCTCTGGGCGATTTCGTTTTCGTGGTGCGGGAACTCAAGGTCGCTGCCGCCGCCATGAATATCGAAGGTCTCACCGAGGCAGCAGGTGGACATCACCGAGCATTCGATGTGCCAGCCCGGACGCCCGGCGCCCCACGGCGATTCCCAGCTTGGCTCGCCTGGCTTGGCGGCTTTCCACAATACGAAGTCCAGCGGGTCCTGCTTGGACTCGTCGACTTCGATGCGGGCGCCGATGCGCAGGTCTTCGATCTTCTTGCGCGACAGCTTGCCGTAGCCCATGAACTTGCCGACGCGGTAGTACACGTCGCCATTGCCCGGGGCGTAGGCGTAGCCCTTGTCGATCAGGGTCTGGATCATCGCGTGCATGCCCGGGATATGATCCGTGGCGCGCGGCTCCATGTCCGGCTTCTTGATGTTCAGGCGCGCTTCGTCTTCGTGCATCGCCGCGATCATGCGCTCGGTCAGGGCTTCGAACGACTCGCCGTTCTCATTGGCCCGGTTGATGATCTTGTCGTCGATGTCGGTGATGTTGCGCACATAAGTCAGGTCGTAGCCGCTGAAGCGCAACCAGCGCGTCACCAGGTCGAACGCGACCATGCTGCGGCCGTGGCCCAGGTGGCAGTAGTCGTACACGGTCATGCCGCACACGTACATGCGCACCTTGTTGCCATCGAGCGGCTTGAAGACTTCTTTGCTCTTGGTAAGCGTGTTGTAGATCGTAAGCACGTTTTTTCCTTGACGCTAAATCACTGGCCCCACGAATCACGCAGGGTCACGGTACGGTTGAACACCGGCTGACCTGGTTTCGAGTCCTTGAGATCGGCGACGAAGTAACCTTCGCGCTCGAACTGGAAACGGTCTTCCGGCTGTGCATTGCCCAGCGAAGGCTCGGCACGACAACCGGTGAGTACCTGCAGCGAATCAGGGTTGATGTTGTCCAGGAAACTGGCGCTGTCTTCGGCCTTCTCTGGGTTGGCCGAGCGGAACAGACGATCGTACAGACGCACTTCGCACTCGACGCTGGCAGCGGCCGGCACCCAGTGGACCACGCCTTTGACCTTGCGGCCTTCAGGGTTCTTGCCCAGGGTGTCCGGATCGTACGAGCAGCGCAGTTCGACGATGTTGCCATCGGCGTCCTTGATCGCTTCGTCGGCGCGGATCACGTAGCTGCCACGCAGACGCACTTCACCGGCCGGCTCCAGGCGCTTGTAGCCCTTCGGCGGCTCTTCCATGAAGTCGTCACGGTCGATGTAGATTTCACGGGCGAACGGCAACGCGCGCATGCCCATGTCTTCTTTCGGGTGGCACGGCAGTTCGAGGTTCTCGACCTGGCCTTCCGGGTAGTTGGTGATCACGACTTTCAGCGGACGCAGCACGCACATGGCGCGCGGCGCGCTGTGGTCGAGGTCGTCACGGATGCTGAATTCGAGCATGCCGAAGTCCACCACGCCGTCGGAACGGTTGGTGCCGATCATTTCGCAGAAGTTGCGGATCGATTTCGGCGTGTAGCCACGGCGGCGGAAACCCGACAGCGTGGACATGCGCGGGTCGTCCCAGCCGTTGACGTGCTTTTCATCGACCAGTTGCTTGAGCTTGCGCTTGCTGGTGATGGTGTAGTTCAGGTTCAGGCGGCTGAACTCGTACTGGCGCGGGCTGGCCGGCACCGGCAGATGCTCGAGGAACCACTCGTACAGCGGACGGTGACTTTCGAACTCCAGGGTGCAGATCGAATGGGTGATGCCTTCGATGGCGTCCGACTGACCGTGGGTGAAGTCGTAGTTCGGGTAGATGCACCACTTGTCACCGGTCTGGTGGTGGTGAGCGTGACGGATGCGATACATGATCGGGTCACGCAGGTTCATGTTCGGCGAGGCCATGTCGATCTTGGCCCGCAGCACCCGTGCGCCGTCCTTGAACTCGCCGGCTTTCATGCGGGCGAACAGGTCCAGGTTCTCTTCCACGGAGCGGTCGCGGAACGGGCTGTTCTTGCCCGGCTCGGTCAGGCTGCCACGGTATTCCTTGGCTTGCTCCGGGGTCAGGTCGTCGACGTAGGCATTGCCGGATTTGATCAGCTCCACCGCCCAGTCATGCAACTGGTCGAAATACTGCGAGGCGTAGCGCACTTCGCCGGACCACTCGAAGCCCAGCCATTTGACGTCGCTTTCGATCGCGTCGATGTATTCCTGGTCTTCCTTGGCCGGGTTGGTGTCGTCGAAACGCAGGTGCGTGACGCCGCCGAACTCCTGGGCCAGGCCGAAGTTCACGCAGATCGACTTGGCGTGGCCGATGTGCAGGTAGCCGTTGGGTTCAGGCGGGAAACGGGTGACGATCTGCGTGTGCTTGCCCGAGTCCAGGTCTGCCTGGATGATCGGCCGCAGGAAGTTGACCGGCACGGCAGGGCCGGTCTTGGCATTCGAGGTAGGGTCGACAGTGGGCTTGCTCATAGGATCCTTGAACGTACAAGTGCGTGGCCGTAATGAAGGCCGGACAAAACAAAGCCGCTATCATAGCCGATGCCGTCAAGTACCTGACAGAGCGCACTCTGTAAACCGTCGCATTTAATAGGCCGTAAATGAAAAAACAGCCTCGAAATTCGTGCCTGTCACGCTAAACTGCGCACCTTGGCCGAGACAGGCTGAACCGGTTGCGGGACGGAATGTCCCAAAACCACGAATTCCTTAGATATGCTTCATCTCAAAAGAGTACCGATCATGACCCAAGTCAAACTGACTACCAACCATGGCGACATCGTCCTCGAACTGAACGCCGACAAAGCCCCGATCACCGTGGCCAACTTCGTCGAGTACGTTAAAGCCGGTCACTACGAAAACACCGTTTTCCACCGTGTCATCGGTAACTTCATGATCCAGGGCGGCGGTTTCGAGCCAGGCATGAAAGAAAAGAAAGACAAGCGCCCAAGCATCCAGAACGAAGCTGACAACGGCCTTTCCAACGACAAGTACACCGTCGCCATGGCCCGCACCATGGAGCCGCATTCGGCTTCCGCGCAGTTCTTCATCAACGTGGCCGACAACAGCTTCCTGAACCACAGCGGCAAGAACGTGCAGGGCTGGGGCTACGCGGTATTCGGTAAAGTGACCGCCGGCACCGACGTTGTCGACAAGATCAAAGGCGTGGCCACCACCTCCAAGGCCGGCCACCAGGACGTACCAGCAGACGACGTGATCATCGAGAAAGCCGAGATCATTGAGTGATATTGCTGATTTCAGATTTACATCTGGAAGAGGAGCGCCCGGACATTACCCGGGCGTTTCTGGATTTGCTCGCCGGACGCGCCCGCTCGGCGAGTGCGTTGTACATTCTGGGCGACTTCTTCGAGGTGTGGATTGGCGACGACGCCATGACCCCCTTCCAGCGCTCCATCTGCCAGGCCCTGCGCGACCTCAGCGACAGCGGCACGGCCATTTTTCTGATGCACGGCAATCGCGACTTCATGCTCGGCAAGGCCTTCTGCAAAGCAGCCGGCTGTACCCTGCTGAAGGATCCGAGTGTCGTGCAGTTCAACGGCGAGCCGGTGCTGCTGATGCACGGCGACAGCCTGTGCACCCGCGACGAAGCCTATATGAAGCTGCGTCGCTACCTGCGCAACCCGATCACCCTGTTCATCCTGCGGCATCTGCCGCTACGCACCCGACACAAGCTGGCGCGCAAGCTGCGCAGTGAAAGCCGTGCGCAAACGCGGATAAAGGCCAATGACATTGTCGATGTTACGCCCGAAGAGATTCCGCGGATCATGCAGGAATACGGCGTGAAGACCTTGATCCACGGGCACACCCACCGCCCCGCGATTCACAAGTTGCAGCTTGGCGAGCAAGCGGCCAGGCGCATTGTGCTGGGGGATTGGGATCGTCAAGGGTGGGCGTTGCAGGTGGATGAGCAAGGGTTTGCGCTGGCTCCCTTTGACTTCACTCCGCCACCGCAACTGGCAGCACCCGCCAACTAACAGCTGAACACAAAAACCTGTGGGAGCGGGCTTGCCCGCTCCCACAGGTTATGTGTTGCCTTAGTGTCCTGAGGCCGCAGGCCCGGCCTTGGCCGTAAACGGCGGCTTGGCCAGCCACACGATCAATATCAGCCCGAAGAACATCCAGCCCAGCAAGGTGAAGTAGTCCACCGTGGACATGATGTACGCCTGGCTGATCACCGTCTGCTCCAGTTGCGTATAGGCCTTGGCCCCTGCCCCGCCCAGGTTGGTCAGTGCTTCGCGGGTCGCCGGATCGAACGGGGTGATGCTTTCGGTCAGGTAGGCATGATGCTGATCCGCCCGACGAATCCAGATCCAGGTGGTCAACGACGCCGCGAAACTACCGCCCAAGGTCCGCAAGAATGTCGCCAGCCCCGAACCGTCGGCAATCTGGCTCGGCGGCAGGTCCGAGAGCAGGATGGTCAGGGTCGGCATGAAGAACAGCGCCACGCCGATCCCCATGAACAACTGCACCAGTGCGATGTGCTGGAAGTCCACTTCATTGGTGAAGCCGGCGCGCATGAAACAACTCAGACCGATAGCCAGGAACGCCCCGCCCGCCAGCAGGCGCATATCGAATTTCGGTGCGGACTTACCGACAAACGGCGCCAGCAGCACCGGCAGGATTCCCAGCGGCGCCACGGCAAAACCGGCCCAGGTCGCGGTGTAGCCCAGCCGCGTTTGCAGCCACTGCGGCAGGATCAGGTTGATCCCGAAGAACCCGGCATAGCCCAGGATCAGTACGATGGTGCCGTAGCGGAAGTTGCGATGGGCGAACAGGCGCAGGTTGACCACCGGGTGTTCGTCGGTCATTTCCCAGATCACGAAGAACGCCAGGGCCACCACCGAAATCACCGAGCCGATCACGATGAAGCTGGATTCGAACCAGTCGGCATCGTTGCCCTTGTCGAGCACGATCTGCAGCGCCCCGACGCCAATGATCAGCGCGATCAAGCCGACGTAATCCATCGGTTGGCGGCTGGTGACCACCGGGCGCTTTTTCATCTGCTGGGTCACCACCCATGCCGCGATCAGACCGATCGGCACGTTGATGAAAAAAATCCACGGCCAGCTGTAGCTGTCGGTGATCCAGCCGCCGAGGATCGGCCCGGCAATCGGCGCGACCACCGTGACCATCGCCAACAGCGCCAGCGCCAGCCCCCGTTTTGCCGGGGGGTAGACCGCAATCAGCAGGGTCTGGGTCATCGGGTACAGCGGCCCGGCCACTACCCCTTGCAGCACGCGGAAGCCCACCAGTTCCGGCATCGAGGTGGAAATCCCACACAGGAACGAAGCCAGCACGAACAGCAGTGTCGCCCAGACAAACAGCTTCACCTCGCCGAAACGCCGACTGAGCCAGCCGGTCAGCGGCAAGGCGATGGCGTTGCTCACGGCGAACGAGGTGATGACCCAGGTGCCCTGCTCCGAACTCACGCCCAGGTTGCCGGAGATCGTCGGCAACGCCACGTTGGCGATGGTGGTGTCGAGCACTTGCATGAAGGTCGCCAGCGACAGGCCGATGGTGCTGAGCAGCAGGCTGGGCGGTGTGAAAGACGCGTTATTGCTCATCGCGAATCCTTTGAAACAGGTCTGGCGCTGCGCCGGTTGCCGGTGCAGCTGACGGATTGGCGAATCAGCGTTGCGCGGTTTTGCTGACCGCGGCGCTGTTGTCGTGGATCAGTTGAGTGATCATCGCGTCGGCCTCGGCCAACTGACGATCGTAGACGTTGGTGCTGAACGAAGCCTTCTGCGGTGGCTGTTGCGCCAGCACCGGCCCGCTCTGATCGTGCAGGTCCACAGCGACCATGGTCGACAGACCGACCCGCAGCGGATGTTTGGCCAGTTCCTCGGCGTTGACGTGAACCCGTACCGGCACGCGTTGCACGATCTTGATCCAGTTGCCGGTGGCGTTCTGCGCCGGCAGCAAGGCAAAGGCGCTGCCGGTCCCGGCACCGAGGCTGTCGATGGTGCCGCTGTATTTCACGCTGCTGCCATACAGGTCGGTCTCGATCTCCACCGGTTGGCCGATGCGCATGTCACGCAGCTGGGTTTCCTTGAAGTTGGCGTCGATCCACAGCTGATCCAGGGGAATCACCGCCATCAGCGCGGTACCCGGTTGTACGCGCTGGCCAAGTTGTACAGAACGCTTGGCCACGTAACCGGTCACCGGTGCAATCAGCGTACTGCGCGAGTTGTTCAAGTACGCCTGACGCAATTGCGCGGCGGCGGCCATCACGTCCGGGTGCGATGAAACCACGGTGTCATCGACCAGCGCACTGGTGGTCTTGAGCTTTTGTTCGGCGTTGGCCAGGGCGTTTTGCGCCGAGGTCAGGTCGTCGCGGGCGTGGGACAGCTCTTCCTGGGAGATCGCCCCGCCGGCGGCGAGGTTCTTGCGCCGGTTGAAGTTGTCCTGGGCCTTTTGCACTTCGGCTTTCTGGGCGTTGACCTGGGCTTTCATGCCATCCACATCGCTGTACAAGCCACGCACCTGACGCACGGTGCGCGCCAGATTGGCCTGGGCGTTTTGCAGGCCGATTTCGGCATCGTTCGGGTCGAAGTTCACCAGCACCTGGCCTTCATGGACCAGATCGCCGTCATCGGCGCCGATGCTGACCACGGTGCCAGTGACCAGCGGCGTGATTTCCACCACGTTGCCGTTCACATAGGCGTCGTCGGTGCTTTCGCTCCAGCGCCCGTAAAACTCGTGGTAGGCCCAGACGCCCGCGCCGCTCAGCACGACGGCGGCCGCCAGGACCAGCAGCATGAACTTGCGCTTGCCCGAATTGGGGTTGCCCTGGATGTTTTCAGGAGGTTGAGTTGTATCGGCAGTGGCCATGACAAGTACCTTGAATTAACGGGTCAGCGTGGCTGGCGTGGCGTTGGCCGAGGCGATGGCCTCAGGCTGGAAACCGCCGCCCAGCGCCTGCATCAGTTGGATCGACAGGTCAATCTGCTCGGCATTCAGGTTGGCGAGTTGGCGCTGGGCCTGGAGCAGTTGCTGCTCGATGCTGAGCACGTCCAGGTAGTTGCCGATGCCGGAACCGTAACGCTGGACCACGGTGTTGTAGGAATCCTGGGCGATGTCGGTGGCGTGCTGCTGGGCAGCGATCTGCCGGCCGATATCACGCAGCTGGTTGATGCTGTCACTGACATCCCCCAGCGCCTTCACCAGGCTTTTGTTGTACTGCGCCACGGCGAGGTCGTAATCGGCGTCGCGCGAATCGAGGTCGGCGCGCAAGCGGCCACCGTCGAAAATCGGCACAGAGATCGTCGGTGCGATGCTGAAGAAGCGGCTGGCCGAACCAAACATCGCATCGCCCAGCAAGGATTCGGCGCCGGCAGCGGCGCTGAGGTTCAAGTTGGGATAGAACCGGGTCTTGCCGGCGTCGATGCTTTTGCTCGCCGCCTCGACCCGCCAGCGCGCGGCCACCAGGTCCGGGCGACGCCCGAGCAACTCGGCCGGCAGCACCGAAGGTAGCGCTACCGCACTCGGCTGAAGAATGTTCGGGCGGGCAATTTCATTGCCGCGGTCAGGGCCTTTGCCGAGCAGCACCGCGAGAGCGATTTTCGCGCTGTTCAGGCGTTTTTCGGCGTCGATCAGGTTGGCCTGGGAAGTGGCCTCCAGGCTTTCGGTCTGCTGGAACTGATACTGGCTGTCGATCCCGGCAGTCAGGCGCCGCTGGCTCAGGTCGAGCATTTGCCGGGTGCGCTTGAGGTCTTCGCTGGACAGGTCGTAGACGATGTGTGCTTGGCCAAGATCGCTGTAGGCCCGGGCGACATCGGCGGCCAGCGTCAGTTGCGCAGCCTGCTGGTCGACTTCGGCGGCACGGGCCTGGCCCAGAGCGGCTTCCCAGGCATCGCGCTGACCACCCCAGAGATCGAAGTTGTAATTAAAACTGGTGCCGATGTTACGCACGGTGGCGTACGTGTCGCCCTGCCCGCGCGGGTCCTGGTCCCGGGCCAGGCGTGAGCGGCTGACACCGGCGCTGGCATCCAGGGTCGGCATCCGCTCGGCGTCGGCGGCGGAAGCGGCAGCGCTGGCCTGATGGGCACGGGCGTCGGCGATCTGCATGTCCGGGCTGTCGCGCAGGGCCTCGCGGATCAGGCCGTCGAGCTGCGGGTCGCCGAGGCTTTTCCACCAGTCGCTTTTCGGCCAGGCGGCCGGCGACAACGTCACACCGCTGAGGGATTGCCCTGCCTTGAGGCTCTTCGCATCGAGGTTGACGCCTTCGGTTTTCAGGCCGCTGTAACTGGCGCAACCGGCGACGCTCATGGCCAACAGCACCAGGCTCAGGCCGGTACGCAAGGGGTTACTGCTCATTTGTCACCTACCCGCAGCAGGGTGATCGCGTCACCGGCTGCCACCAAAATTTTCTTCAGGATCAGCTCCAGGGTTTTCAGCTCTTCTGGAGTGATGGCACCGGCCAGTTCATTCATGGCTTCGGCGCCGATGTGCGGCAACAGTCCGGCGAGCTTCTGCCCTTCTTCCGTGAGCACAAGCTGCACCTGACGGCGATCTGCCTCGGAGCGTTGGCGGGCAAGGAAACCCTTCTGTTCCAGACGATCGAGCATGCGCGTCATCGAGCCGCTGTCGAGGGACAGATGACGGCACAATTCGCCCGGCGAATCGACGCCGAACTGGGCGATGATGATCAACACCTTGAACTGCGCGGCGGTGATGCCGTGGGGTTCCATGTGGGTGTCGATGATCCGGTCCTTGAGCAGCGCGGCGCGTCCGAGCAACAGACCGAGATGGCAATTCTGGAAATCTTCTGGAGAGAAATGTTTCATCTGACCACCAATTAGCTGCCTAGGCAGTGAATGTATGTCGAGATGTTACTGCCTAGGCAGCGAATGTCAACGCAATAGTTAGGAAGCTTTGTAAATAGTTGATCAATGGTGTCGGGATTTGTGGTCATAGACGGATGTCACCGCTTTTCTGACCTTATTGTTGATGGTGTACATATCCGTTGCTGCGGTAACGGCCGCTTATGGTTCCGCCCTTACGGCGGGTTACTTGGATAAGCCCCAAGTAACCAAGGGCTCTTGCCCCTGACGTTCGGTGCCTCGCCAAGGCTCGGCATGCCCTCGCTCCGGTCCTGCTCCGTGGGCCCGCCGCCATCGGCCATCCATGGCCGGCGGCGGCTAACCCGGCATCCATGCCGGGTTGCCCACTGCGCAGAACCTCCACTCGGCCTCTCGAGG
>NZ_JBFUHS010000064.1:0-11034 GCF_056402255.1 Pseudomonas sp. P4_B4 | reverse complement strand
CACTCAGGGTGTAGCTCCCGAGCGAGGTCCAGACCGTGTCGTTGCCGGCACCGGCGAGCTCGGTCACCACGTCCCCAAGGTCGGTGACTTCGTAGACATCGTCGCCAACACCGCCGGCCATCGTGTCGGCACCCGTACCCCCGATGAGAATGTCATTGCCCGCGTCACCATTGAGGATGTCGTTGCCACCCAAGCCGTTCAGGATGTCGTTGCCATCACCTCCGCTGGCCACGTCGTCGCCTGCCGTGCCGGTCCATATGTCGACACCGGCGGTACCGACGAACACATCACCGGCGGCCACCGGGGCCGTGGCGTCGGACGTAACGGTTTCGGCCGTACCGAAGTCATCCACGTAACTGACCACCACGCGCACCTGATCGCCGACCTGAGTCTGGCCAAGCGTGAACGTGCTAGCAGTGGCTCCGGCGATGTCAACGAAGGTGACCCCATTGGTCTCCTGCCACTGGAAGGTGAACTGCGGATTGCTGAGGCCATCGACGTCGATGATGCTCGACGGGTCGGCGGTCAACACCTCGTTCAGAAACGCAAGCCCGAGGACGGTCGGCCCGGCAGTCGGTGCGTTGTTCCCCGACGAGTCGACGATCTCCAGCGTACCCTGGGCATCCTGATACACCGCCCGAACGCGGAGGTTCAGACCTGCGACATCGTCCGCTACCAGATAGGTGGCGCCGGTCGCCCGCGATACCTCGCCAGCGGCGACAAAGGAGATGTCTTCAAAGACACCCGAACCAGGGATGTTTTCGACCTGCCAGTAGTAAGCCACCGGACCGGTAACCGCACCGGTCGGATTGGCCGCACTGACGCTGTCGGCGTCGCGGATCGACTGATCGCTGACGCGCAACAGTTGGCCGGCGACAGGCGCATCGGTACGCGCACCGGTGGCAGCATCGAGGATCGCCAGACGCCCCACAGGACCGCTGTTCAAGGCGGTGCCAACGCCGGACGCCTGCGCCTGGTCTGCGAACTGCAGACGCTCGATGCCCGTCAGGCGATCGACGCCATCACGCCCGGCCACCAGGTCGGTCACGATGACGGCGTTGCCATCGACAGCGACGCTGTACTCCGACGCATTACCGGAGAACACCGCGGTGTCGAAGCTGTCGGTGCCGGTCAGAATCTCCCGCACGATGACCAGCTGGCCCGGGTTGTAAGTACCGTTCAGCATTGCCTGAACCATCGGCGCCATGCTGTCGAACGTGGCGATTTCCGCGCCAGTGCCATCAGCGTTTGCCCGTACGCTGATGCGTACGTTCAGCCACTTGTCACCGTCGATGATGTCGTCACCACCGCGGCCTTCGATAAGGTCGCTGCCGCTACCACCGAGGATGATGTTGCCGCCGTCGAAGAACGTCGCTCCGACTGGCAACAGGCCCGCCAGACCATTGATCAGGCTGATGTTGGTCAACACACTGCCGGTGGCACCCGCGGTGGGTAGCGATGTCGCATTTTCGTTATCACCGCGCAGGAAGTCACCGTGGGACGAACCCGACAGACCTTCCATGATGTCGAAACGCACCAGTGCCGAAGCCCCCGAACCCGGCTGCACTGGCACATCGAAGAAGCGGTCGCTGTAATCGATGGTCACGCCCTGGGCGAGATCCTTGAAGGTCGCCCAGTCATAGCCGGAGCCGCCGATATAGCGGTCACCGAAGCCGAGACTGCCGACCATGATGTCGTCGCCGCCTTCGCCGTTGAACTTATCGTTCTCGTTACCACCGACGAATACATCGTGGCCGATGACCGGGTCGTTGCCGAGCGGATCGAAGTTGTCGCCAGGCGCACCGTCCGAGGTGCCCTTCTCGATCCAGTCGTCGCCTTCGTTACCCATGTCCTGTTCGTTGGCTTTGCTGCCCAGGATGAAGTCATTGCCCTGGCCACCAATGGCCTCGGAGGCGTCCTCACCGGTCACGATGAAGTCGCTGCCGAACCCGCCAATGATCAGGTTGACGCCGTTGCCTCCGTGCAGTACGTCGTTGCCGTCGCCACCCTGGATGTTATCGTCGCCGCCGATGTCGGTGATGATGTCGTCGCCGGCGCCACCGCGCAGCTGGTCGTTGCCGTTACCGCCATCGATGCGATCGTTGCCGCCATCACCCCAGACCGTGTCATCGCCATCACTGGAGATGAGGATGTCTGCGTTGTCGGTGCCACCCAGCACGATGTGCTCTTCACCACCGTACCGGATGTAGTTGGTGTCCGCCCCCACGGTCAGCGGGTTGTCGCGGAACACCACCTGCTCTGCGTTCGGGCCGAGCGGATCGGCGGCGAGCAGGCCATCGTTGTATTGCTTGCTCAGGTCCACTTCCAGGTAGAGTCCTGGGTCCGAGAACACCAGGCCAGGCAAGTGCGTGGCCGAGGTGTTGGCCATGATCAGCTTGGCGAACGAGTTGCTTTCAAGTTCCGCATTCATCGACAGGCCAGAGGTACGCTCCAGGTAGTAGAAGCGGTCGCCGTCCTGCAGTTTTTCCAACTGGTTCTCGAACACGAAGTTGAAGGTCGAGCCGAGCATGCCGCCGAACGGGGTTTTCTGTTCGGCCAGACCGCCGATCCACAGGTCGATGGCATCGACGCCCGTGATCGTCACACCCCTCAGGTCGTCGGCAGTACCCAGCACGCCGTCGGTGCCGGGCAGCGTTACGTTGGCATAGGCACCGGTGCTGTTGAGGAAGTCCAGACGGTCAGCCGGCGCACCCGCACCACCGAAGACCAGCGCCAGGGCTGCAGCGCGTTTGCCTTCCAGTGTGGTCGCCGCCGTGATCGTGTCATGCGTGCCATAGGCCGCGATGAAGTTGATCAACGACTCCGGATGTTTGAGGTATTGCACCAGATCGACCCAGCTGGTGTACGGCTTAAGTTGGGCATCACCGGTTTGGCTGTAGATGTCGCGGCGGATCGCGTTGAGTGAGGGAATCCCCACGTCGCGGCCACGGGCGATGTTGATCGCCGGCAGGTCGAGCGGCAGGCCGAGCAGGTTATTACGCAGCGCCTCGGTGACGAACTCGTCGATTTCGTTACCGGCTTGCCGAGTCACCCCACGTATGATCGCACTGGTCGCATCCTCTGGAGACACGCCACTGGCGGCGTACGCCAACGGGTTGAGGAACGCTGCGATCAAGCCCAGTTGCTGATTGGGATCAGCGCTGGCCGGATCGCCCACCGCGTTGAAATTGATATCGAAGCGATCGACGGTCTCGGTCAGCATCGAGTGGCCAAACCGATACACGGTGTGGGCGAACTCGGCGACGATCGAGGCATCGAGGTCGACGTCATAGACCTGGGTCGGTGCGAAGAACAAATCGACTCTGGGCTGGATGGTCCGCGCAAACTCCTCGAACACCAGGTGCTGATACTGCATCTCGGTGCCGAACTTGGCTGCCTGGAACAAGCGCTCGCCATTCCACACCAGCGCATCGAACTCAGCCTGGGTGGTTGGCAATGCGGCCACCGGAGTGAGCAGCCACTCATTGAGGAAGGCCACGTCACCCGAATCGAGCACGGTATCCTTGGTCTGCGCAACCAGCCGGTTGTGCTCGGAGTGGAAGATCGCATGCACCGCGGTCAGGCCGATGTTCTCGTTGACCCGGCCGTCGCCGGCGATGTAGTGAGCGTCGAGCAGTTCGTTGTCATAGGTCAGGTTGTTGCCGGCCCCGTCAACAGGCTGCGCATTGCCGACAGCGGTGTCCGCATCCGCCTGCAGAACCCCACCGACGATTACCGGCGCGGCATTGTGGTTAATGTCGACGAGGAACTGGTGACCGGTGCGCACAGCATCGGTCAGGTCAAGGGGAGCAAGCGGATCGCCTTCGACAAGGACGTCATCCGGCGTGCCGCCAAGACCGTCAACACCCTTCATCACGACCATCGGGAAGCCGTTCGGCCCCTTGATGAAATTGCCGTAGGCATCGGTCGCCAACAGCGGGGCATTATCGACATCGGCGTCGGTCAGGTTGATGCCGAGAATGTCACGGGCTTGCGCCTTGACCACCTTCCAGGTCGCCATGCCACCAATTTCGACGTCGTCCGCGGTACCAAACTGGCCATCCGCGCCCAGATCACGGTTGGTGATCAGCCTGCCGGTCGCTATAGGGCCAGTGTCGGTCAGTTGATAAGCGCGCAGGAACACCTGGTGCGACGGGTGCGAGCTATAGGTCTGGTTCTGGTCCACGAACGGCGAGGTGGTGTTGGTTTGCTCATGGATGTCGTCGGCCGTACCGAGAACGCCATCCGCCCCTGGCAGGTTGGTCGCGCGGGTCAGCACCATGAAGTTCGTCGGGCTACCTGCGACAAAGAGTGGATCATCCGGCTGCAGCGGAATGAAGACGGTGCCTGAACCGCCTTTGGTGACCAGGTCCAGGCCATGATCGAAGAACTGTCCGAAGAAGGTCATCCAGGCGTTGAACGGCGCGGACAACCCCGCGTCCGCCGCGACGTTCTCGATAAAGTACACATCGTGATCATCGGCAGTACCGAACTGACCATCCAGGCCGGGGCTGGCAACAATCTGTACGCCATCCTTGAGCACGTCGTCGTTACCCACCGCGCCGAAGTTGAGCACACCGTCCAGGCCCGGGTTGAAAGCCGTGGCATAGGCCGCCGGGTTGTTCGCCGTCTGGTCGACGATCAGGTTACTGATGGTGCGCGGCTGCGAGTCAATCACAAGGCCGCTGTTCTGCGCATACGACGTTCCCGCTTCCGCCGGATTGAAGACCGGATCGGTCAAGCGCGGGAAGACGTTATCGGCGGCACCAAACTCGGTGTTGTTGATGCCATTGAGGTTCATCAGGTTGTTGTTCGACCCGTCGACCGCACGCAGGCCCAACGGCGCGCGGATATTCGGGATCAGCGAGAGGATGTCCTGACCGGACGCTTCCGCCTCGGCAATCTTGATCTGGTCAAGGATGAAGTTGAGGTCGGAACGGACCATGTGCAGGCCCGCGCCACCCGCGGTGGCATCGACTACAGGTACCAGCGCCGTTGGCGTGACCGGTGCACCGGCAACTATGGCAGTCGTCGGCGTGGAGAACAGGATCTCCGTGGTGCCGTGACCGTCCTGATACATCGCCTTGACCCGCAACGACAACCCGGCGAGGTCAGGAGAGACCTTGAACGCGGTGCCGTCGGCGCTTTGGAACGCCAGGTCGCCAGCCGGCAACAGGATGATGTCCTCGAATATACCGCTGCCTGGCGTTGCCTCGAACTGCCAGATGTAGGACACCGAGGAGTTGGTGATCAAGCCCAGCGGATTACCCGCTGCGATATTGTTGGCATCACGCACCCCGGCCACGCTGACCGTCAGCGTGTCGCCCACCGTTATCGCTCCGCCGTTGCCATCCGAGACAGTCGGACTGCCAACCGGTTGGGCATTGAGCCCCTCCACCAGCACTAGCTGGTCATCGGCGAATTGCAGGCGTTCGATATGCAGCAGGGTATCGGTGCCGTCGCGACCCGCTACGCTATCTATCACTGTATAGACATCGTCCGCCAGATCGTCCGTGCCGCGGTCGTCAACGGTAACCGTATACTCGGCCTGAAGCCCGGAGAAGATGGCGGTGTCGAAGGCCGCCCCGCCCGTCGAGGTGCCGGGCATGATTTCCCGCACAGCCTTGAGTTGACCAGGGTTAAAGGTGCCGTCCAGCATGAGCGGGATCATATCGACCATGCTGTCGAAGGTGGCGATTTCGGGACCGGTATGGTTGACGTCGCCGGCGGCATAAACGGCAATCCTGACGTTGATCCATTTGTCGCCATCGATCAGATCATCGCCACCGCGGCCCTCGATCAGGTCACTGCCATTGCCGCCGAGGATGATGTTGCCAGTGGCAAAACCGGTGGTCGGCAAACCAGCATCGGCCAAGAACTGGTCCAGTCCGCGGATCAACGCGACATTGGTCAGCGCACTGCCCGTGGCACCACCGTGGTTGATGATAGTGACCGCATCAACATTATCGCCTTTGAGCACATCGCCGAAACTCGAACCGGACACGCCTTCAACCTCGGCAAAACGGTCGAGAATCGAGGCCGGCGAGGCGCCGACCGGATTGAATATGCCGGCATTCTGGTTTGGTGCATTACCGTGGGGCTGCGCCAGCGCGGCCAGGGTCAGGTCAACGGTCACGCCAACCTTGTCGTTCTTGTAGGTCACCCAGTCGAAGCCGGACATGCCGTCCATCTTGTCCTGGGCATCGCTGCCGACGAAGATGTCGTCGCCACCCTCGCCGATCATTTCGTCGAAGCCGCCACCACCGGTAAAGATGTCGTTGCCGATCACATCGTCATTGAGCAACGGCGAGAAGTTATCGCCAGGCGCACCGTCCTGGGCGCCCTTCTCGATCCAGTCATCACCTTCGTTGCCGGTAGGTGGCAGGTTGGTCTTGGCGCCGAGGATGAAGTCGTCACCCTGACCGCCGAAGGTGGTGCTGATGTCTTCGGTGGTGATGATGAAGTCCTGGCCATCGCCGCCAAGGATCAGGTTGCCTGCAGCAAGCATGCTGCCAACCACGATCACATCGTTACCGGCATTACCCTCCAGGCGGTTATCGCCGAACGAGTCGCTGATGATGTCATCACCCGCGCCGCCCAGTACCGCATCGTTCCCGGCACCGCCTTCGAGGCGGTCGTTGCCGGCGTCGCCGTAGATGGTGTCATCGCCGTCACCGGAGATGATGATGTCATTGCCGGCAGTGCCGCCCATGACGATATGGTCTTCACCGGTGTAATGCAGATAATTGGTGTCCGGACCCACGGTGTCGGGGTTGTCGCGGATCACCAGCGGCACGACTTCCACGCCGTTGATCATGATGCCGCCCGTCGGATCAGCGCGGCTGTCCACGCCAAGGCCAGTGAACTGAGTGGCCTGATTCACTTCGAGGGTGAACGTCGGCGTCAGGAACACGGTGTTCGCCAGGTGGGTGACATCGGTGTTGAGCATGATCAGCTTGGCAAAGGAGTTGTTCTCAAGCTCAGTGCCGAAGTTCAGGCCCGCGGTACGCGACAGGTAGTAGAAACGGTCGCCGTTCTGCAACGCCTCCATCTGGGTTTCAAACACGAAGTTGAACGTCGAGCCGAGCATGCCGCCGAACGGCATCTTCTGTTCGGCGAGGCCACCGACCCAGAAGTCGATGTCGTCGACGCCCGTGACCGTCACACCTGTCAGGTCATCTGCAGTACCCAGTACCCCATCCCCGCCGGCCGTCGTTACATTGGCATAGGCTCCAGTGCTGTTGAGGAAGTCCAGGCGGTCAGCCGGTGAACCCGCAACATTGAATACCAGTGCAAAGGCTGCAGCGCGTTTGTCTGCCAGCGTGAGCGCCGCCGTGATCGTGCTATGCGTGCCATAGGCCGCGATGAAGTTGACCAGCGACTCGGGGTGTTTGAGGCTGTCCGCCAGGTCAGCCCAACTGATGTACGGCTTGAGTTGGCTGTCGCCGGTGGATGCGTAGAACTCACGGCGCGCCTCGTTCAAGGTGGGGATGCCCGTGTCGCGACCACGCGCCATGTTCAGGCTCGGCAAATCGAGCGGCAGACCGAGCAGGTTGTTGCGCAACGCTTCGGTGACAAACTCATCGAGTTCGTTGCCGACCTGGCGGGTCACACCGCGAATTATCGCCCCTGCCGCCTGATCCGCAGTCACCCCGCTGCCGGCGAACGCCAGCGGGTTGAGGAAGGCCGCGATCAGACCCAGTTGCGAGTCCGGGTTGGCCGGGTCAGTCAGCAGCGGATTGAACGCGGGATCGAAGCGATCGACGGTCTCGGTCAACATCGAGTGACCAAAGCGGTACACCACGTGGGCGAACTCGGCGAGGATTGCCGGGTTGATCGAGGTGTCATAGCCACTGGGCGCAAGGAATCCGTCGACCTGCGGCTGAATGGTCCGCGCGAACTCCTCGAACACCAGGTGTTGGTACTGCATCTCGGTGCCGAACTTGGCGGCCTGGAACAGGCGTTCGCCGTCCCACACCAACGCTGCAATCTCGGCGGGTGTAGTCGGAATCGCGGCCACGTCGACTGCCAGCCACTCATTGAGGAAGGCCAGGTCGCCGGCGGCTATGAGGGTGTCCTTGGTTTGCTGGACCAGGCGGTTGTGCTCGGAGTGGAACACATGGTGCACGGTGGTCAGGCCGATGTTCTCGTTTACCCGGCCGTCGCCGGCAATGTAGTGGGCGTCGAGCAGTTCGTTGTCATAGGTCAGGTTGTTGCCGCCCGCGTCAACGGGCTGGGCATTGCCGACAGCGATGTCGGCATCCGCCTGCAGTACCCCGCCGACGACTACCGGCGCGGCATTGTGGGCGATGTCGTCGAGGAAGCCATGCCCGGTGCTCACGGCGTTGGCCAGACTGATCGGAGCAGCCCGGTTGCCTTCGACCAGTTGAGTGACGTCATCAGCCGTACCGGCGATGCCGTCAGCACCGTTACTGATGCGAATCACCACCTGCGGCATGCCGTTCGGACCGCGGATGAAGTTGCCGTACGCATCGGTTGCCAGCAACGGCACGTTGTGTACATCGGCGTCAGTCAGGTTGATGCCGAGAATGTCACGGGCCTGGGCCTTGACCACCTTCCAGGTTGCCATGCCGCCATTTTCGCCGTTGCCATCATCGGCAGTGCCAAACAGGCCATCGGCGCCGAGATCGCGGTTGGTAATCAAGCGCCCTGTCGCAACAGGATCGCCTGCCGCGTTGAGCACGTACTCGCGCAGGAACACCTGATGCGACGGGTGCGAGCTGTAGGTCTGGCTCTGGTCGACGAATGGCGAGGTGGTGTTGGTCTGGCCATCATCGGTGGTGCCGACTATTCCGTCCGCGCCGGCGGTACGCACCGCACGTGGCAGCACCATGAAGTTGGTCGGGCTGCCCGGTACGAACAACGGATCGTCCGCCTGCAGCGGAATAAACACGAAGTCGGTAGCGCTCTTGGTGACCAGGTCGAGACCGTGGTCGAAGAACTGGCCGAAGAAGGTCATCCACGAGTTGAAGCTGGCGGTCAGGCCGACGTCCGGCGACACGTTGGGAAAGAAGAACACATCCTTGTCATCGGCCGTGCCGAACACGCCATCCAGCCCGGGGCTGGTGACTATCTGTACGCCATCCTTGAGTACGTCGTCATTACCCGCACCCACCACGCCGAAGTTGAGCACACCGTCCAGGCCCGGGTCGAACGCTGAGGCATAGGCCGCCGGGTTGTTGGCGGTCTGGTCGACGACCAGGTTACTGATAATCCGTGGTTGTGGATCGGTCACATCCCCTGTCCCGGCGTATGCCGTTAGAAACGAGGGATCAAGCAGGCGCGGGAAGGCATCGTCCGCGGAGCCAAACTCGGTCTGGCCGGTGACCAGGTTGTTGAAGCTACCATCGACGGTACGCAGGCCGAATGGCACCTGAGAGTTGGGAAGCAAATCAATGAGGCTTGCGCCGTCGGCATTCGCCTCTGCGATAAAGATTTGCTTAAGGATGAACTCCAGGTCCGACTTGCTGAAATTGGCCATTTTGGATTGCCCTCGATCTATTTGGGTAAAGGCACGGGACGAGAAAACCCTCCCGCGCCAAGTCAAGTGCTGGCTTGCGCAGTGTGTTGGTTATGTTTTTTTGCGAGAGCTCTGGCGTTACCCGGGACCCGGGATACGCGCCTGGAATTCGCGAAATGAATTGCTCGCCGGGCGATCAGGCAGAGCGGATTCGAGCCCTGGGTGGGCCATGGAATCTGGAAGTGAAGGCGAACGTCCTGGACAGCCCCTTCCCTCTGCAAAGAAACGAAATGATCGACATGATTCGGCTCCTCTCGGGAAAGTCACCGCGCCTTGCGTTGCCAAAGCGATGGCAAGCTACAGGCGGGCGGACCCCCCGATAACTAAGACTAAAGTTCCATAGCAAATCTTTGTCAATTTTACGTCGATAAAACAGACGACTGGTGTTAGGCATCTCAACTATCTGTTTTTAAAAGACATATAGGAAGTTGAGTGCAGGTATAGAGCGAAATGTTATTTCTAGCCGCTGTTTCAGGCGGTGATTGAGGATGAGATTCGAAACAGCAGCGAAATGCTGGCTGGTGGACAAAACGCATCAGGCGAACAGCTGGAGCAATGTTTACGCAACTACCTGAGTACCTTTCATGTCCTTCATCCAGAAGAAGGCTGTGTCCTTCCGGTCTTGGGTGCAGAGATTGCGCGCGCCGAACCGGAGGTACGGCTGGCCGCCGAAAAAGGCCTGAAGCAAGTACAGAAAGCCTGGGCCGATCGTCTCCGTAGCCCTGATGCGGCATGGGCCGTCATCGCTCAATGTGTGGGAGCGCTAGTCCTGTCCCGAGCAGTCGAGAAAGAACGAACTCACAAGGAAATCATTGCCTCGACCCGCGAAGCTATTGAAAAGAGCTATTTCACGCCGGAAAAATAGAAAAACGTCTCCGATTATGCGAGAGCAGCTCGCAACGCCATGATCATCGCTATCGCTGCAAAACCCTGGTCGATTCAGCCCTCCCTGAATACCCACACCGAATGCATTCATGAGGCGATTGAGTGGAAGGAGAAAGAGAGGGCATCCATTGCCCTCCCCTCTACTGTTCCGCCCTCCTGCGACGGTACTGACCAGGACCTCAGACGACCAGAATGAAGTCCGTCTGATCAACGGCCGCGCTGTTGACACCCACCAGGCGGATGGCGTCCGCCCCGATCCCTACCACCGTGTCCGCCCCGTCAGCCGTTATGCTCACGTTGGACGCGAACACCGCGCTGGTGACCCCCATCCCCGTGATATCGAGCAAGTCCTGCCCTGCGGCCGGGTTGGCTCCGAAGTTCAGGATCGTATCGTTGCCGAAGCCTGGGGCAAACGCGAAGATATCGTTGCCGGCGACGCCGCCACTCATCACGTCGTTACCTGCGCCACCGACGAGGACGTCATTACCCACCCCCCCCACGATCACGTTGTCGAGCGCGTTGCCGGTGCCCGCAAAGTTGCCGCTGCCGCCGAAAAACAGGTTTTCGACGTTGGCACCCAGGACGTAGCTCCCGAGCGAGGTCCAGAC
>NZ_JBFUHS010000063.1:5690-17304 GCF_056402255.1 Pseudomonas sp. P4_B4 | reverse complement strand
CAGCCACCATCAAGGTGCCAGAAAAACCGCCTTCGCGAGCAAGCCCGCTCCCACAAGGGAATGCGTTTCGTCAGTCGATCAAGCAAGCCACCTTCAAAGGTGGTTTTTTTATGCCTATGCTTTTTGCCTCTTCCCCCGCCAAGAGGACAAGCCCATGACTGACTGGCCGCTGGATCAAGCCTTTGACTTCAACGGACATCAGGTACGCTACGCCGTGCGCGGCGACGGCCCGCCGCTGGTGCTCGTGCATGGCACGCCCTTTTCTTCTTTCGTGTGGCACCGGATCGCGCCGTATTTCACGACGACTCACCGCGTCCACTACTTCGATCTGCTGGGCTATGGGCAGTCCGCACAACCCGACGACGATGTCTCGCTCGGCGTGCAAAACCAGTTGTTGGCGCAGTTGCTGGAGCATTGGCGCCTGGATCGCCCCGACGTGGTGGCCCACGACTTCGGCGGTGCCACGGCGCTACGCGCGCATCTGCTCAACGGCAAGGATTACCGCAGCCTGACGCTGATCGACCCGGTGGCGCTGACGCCCTGGGGTTCGCCGTTCGTGCAGCATGTGCGCCAGCATGAAGCTGCGTTCAGCGGACTGCCCGATTACATCCAGCAAGCGATTGTGCCGGCTTACATCCGCGGGGCGATCAAGCGGGAAATCCCGGACCACGAACTCGCGCCGTACGTAAAGCCGTGGCTGGGGGATCCGGGGCAAGCGGCGTTCTACCGGCAGATCGCGCAGATGGACGAGCGCTATACCTGCGAGGCCGAGGGCCTGTACCCGACGATTCGCTGCCCGGTGCAGATTCTCTGGGGTGAAGACGACCAGTGGATTCCCATCGAACGCGGGCAGGCGCTGCATCGGATGATTCCCGGATCGCAGTTTTATCCGATACCCAACGCCGGTCATCTGGTTCAGGAAGACGCACCCGAAGCCATAGTCGCGGCGCTGCTGCGGTTTTTGCCCCTGCAGTAATCTTCCTGAACAAACCCAATCCCCTGTGGGAGCGAGCCTGCTCGCGATGACGGTGGCACATTCAGCACCAAGGTGACCGACACTCCGCCATCGCGAGCAGGCTCGCTCCCACATTTTGAACTGGCGGGAATCGCCGCCTCCGAGCTAACGTAAGGGTATCGCCTAAACGATTCGCCAAAAGGATCTGCCCGATGCACATCATCAATGCCCGTCTGCGCAACCAGGAAGGCCTGCATGAGTTGTACCTGGAAAACGGCCTGATCAGCAGCATCGGCCGCCAGATCGAAGCCCCGACCCTGGGCCCTGGCGATCTGGACGCCGGTGGCAAACTGGTGGTGCCGCCCTTTGTCGAGCCGCACATCCACCTCGATGCAACCCTGACCGCCGGCGAGCCGCGCTGGAACATGAGCGGCACGCTGTTCGAAGGCATCGAATGCTGGAGCGAGCGCAAGGCGACCATCACGAAGGAAGACACCAAGGCTCGGGCCAAGAAAACCATCCAGACCCTCGCCGCCCACGGCATCCAGCATGTGCGCACCCACGTCGACGTCACCGACCCGCAACTGACCGCACTCAAGGCCATGCTCGAAGTGCGCGAGGAAAGCCGGCACCTGGTCGACCTGCAAATCGTCGCATTCCCCCAGGAAGGCATCGAGTCCTACCGCAATGGTCGCGAATTGATGGAAGAAGCCATCCGCATGGGCGCGGACGTGGTGGGAGGCATTCCGCATTTCGAATACACCCGCGATCAGGGTGTCAGCTCGGTGAAGTTCCTCATGGACCTGGCCGAACGCAGCGGTTGCCTGGTGGACGTGCATTGCGACGAAACCGACGATCCGCATTCACGCTTTCTCGAAGTGCTCGCCGAAGAGGCCCGCAGCCGCGACATGGGTTCGCGGGTCACGGCCAGCCACACCACGGCCATGGGCTCCTACGACAATGCCTACTGCGCCAAACTGTTTCGCTTGCTCGGGCATTCGGGGATCAGCTTTGTCTCCTGCCCCACCGAAAGCATCCACCTGCAAGGTCGCTTCGACACCTTCCCGAAACGCCGGGGCGTGACCCGGGTCAACGAGTTGCTGGAGGCGGGCATGAACGTGTGCTTCGGCCAGGACTCGATCGTCGACCCGTGGTATCCGCTGGGCAACGGCAACATTTTGCGGGTGCTCGAAGCCGGCCTGCACATCTGCCACATGCTCGGTTATCGCAACCTGCAAAGCGCGCTGGATCTGGTGACGGACAATAGCGCCAAAGCCATGAACCTCGGCGATCGCTACGGCCTGGAGCGCGGGCGGCCGGCGAACCTGCTGATTCTGTCGGCGGAGAGTGATTACGAGGTGATCCGCAGCCAGGGGTTGCCGCTGTACTCGGTGCGCGATGGCAAGGTGTTGATGAAGCGGACGATGCCGGTGGTGGAGTTCAGTGGGCTGAGCTGAGTCTGGTGTTGACTGGTCTGGCCTCTTCGCGAGCAAGCCCGCTCCCACAATTGACCGAGTTGTCCAGACAAACGCGGTTAAATGTGGGAGCGGGCTTGCTCGCGAAGGCTATTTTGAAGTCAATCGATTAACCGAGCCGTACCAAACAGACTGACCCGACTCAATTCCCCGTGCTCCTCTTCCAGCAAGATCGGCGCCGTGCCACCCGGCATCGTCACCTTCACCTCCCCGGCGCTGACCCAACCTGCCCGCCAGGCCGCACAGGCCACCGCGCTGGCGCTGGTCCCCGACGACTCCGTCGGCCCCTCGCCCCGCTCGAATACCCGCGCGGCGATGTGTCCTTCGGACAGGCGCATTGCCCATTGCAGATTGATCCCCGCCGGACAAGGTTTGCCTGCACCGACCGGCATGGCGTAGGCGATTCGCGTCAGCCCCTCACCCAGCGCCGGCTCACGCATCTGCTCGTTGCTCGGCAGATCCCCGGCACTTTCCACCAGCGTCACGCAATGGGGATTGCCGACCCGCGCGAACTGACTGCGCGACCATGCGCTATTGAGTGCCGACAATTGTTCAACGTGGCTGAGCTCACGACCATTCAACAGCACCGTTTTAACGCCGACAGCACTGACTGCCGACGGCCCGAATCCCGGCTGGCCCAGATCGAGCCAGAAACCCTTCACGCCATCGACCTCTGCGGCTTTCACTGAAGTCTGCCCCGGCGAAGGCGTATCAGCCTTGTCGTGGTGAACCCTGAGCAGACAGGCTTCTTTCTGCGGCAACAGCCCTTGATCACTGAGGGCCTGGGAAAAAATCGTCAGCCCGTTGCCACTGCGCTCGGCCAAGGTACCGTCGGTGTTGACGATCAACAGATCAAAGGGCGGCGACGACTGAAACGGTCCGACCAGCAAACCGTCGCTACGATGATCCTTGCTGCCGGACGGTTGAGTGCCTGGGGCCCAACTGCAGCAAACTTCGATCGCGGCTATCGCCCAGGCTTCGAGGGTTTGCGCTGCCTGGCTGGCCTGACCGGGCAGGTCGATGCCCTGGCGGCGCAGTTCTTCAGGCGCTACCACGATGTAAATGTTGCCCCGTGCATCGTACCGCTGCGCCATGGCGCCCTCCGCGAGTCATTGGAATGGCTCAACATATCGCGAAAAACAGCGGCACTGTGCAAGGATGTCGCCCTGTTTGACCGTAAAACTTTCCGGGCACTGATCGAACCCTCACAGGCCGGTCACTGTCCGTTGAGGACGCAACGCTTTTTGCCAAGGATTGTTATGACCAGCCTCAACAGCCAGACCACTTTCGTTCCCGGCCGCCTGTTACAGATGTCCACGCGCATCGCCTTTTTCATCGCCGGGTTCGGCATCGCTGCGTGGGCGCCGCTGGTGCCCTATGCCAAGGCCCGGGCCGGACTGGATGAAGGCACCCTGGGATTACTGCTGCTGTGCCTGGGGGTGGGTTCGATCCTGGCGATGCCGGTGGCCGGGATCCTGTCCACACGTTTCGGCTGCCGGCGGGTGACGGCCGGCGGGACCCTGCTGATCTGTGCCGCCCTGCCGCTGCTGGCGACGGTGTCGTCGATTCCGGCGCTGATCGCCGCGTTGTTCATGTTCGGCGCGGGGCTCGGCACCGTGGACTCGACGGTCAACCTGCAAGCGGTGATCGTCGAGCGTGCCAGCGGCAAAAACATGATGTCGGGGTTCCATGGCCTGTTCAGCCTGGGCGGAATTGTCGGTGCGGCGGGTGTCAGCGGCTTGCTTGGCCTGGGTATTTCACCCCTGGGGGCCACGCTGGTGGTGATCGTGTTGCTGCTGATCGCACTGGCCAAGGCCGTGCCGCATCTGTTGCCCTACGGCAGCGAGCGTTCGGGACCGGCGTTCGCGGTGCCCCATGGCATCGTCCTGTTCATCGGTGGCATGTGCTTCATCGTGTTCCTCGCCGAAGGCGCGGCGCTGGACTGGAGCGCGGTGTTCCTGACGCAGGAGCGTGGCATCGACACGGCGTATGCGGGGCTTGGTTATGCGGCGTTTGCCCTGACCATGACGGCCGGGCGTTTGACCGGTGACAAAATCGTGCGACGGCTGGGCGCGACACGGGTGATTGTGTTCGGCGGGCTGACGGCCGCCGCAGGCTTGTTTCTGGCGACGTTCGCACCGAGCTGGGAGGCTGCGCTGGTGGGTTATGCGCTGCTGGGGGCCGGTTGTTCGAACATTGTGCCGGTGCTGTACACCGCGGTCGGCAAGCAAACTGTCATGCCCGAAAGCATCGCCGTGCCGGCCATTACCACCCTGGGTTATGCGGGCATCCTGGCAGGCCCCGCCGTCATCGGCTTCGTCGCCCATGGCAGCAGCCTGAGCTTTGCCTTTGCCTTGATGGCGGTGTTGCTGGTGGCGGTGGCCATTGGCGGGAGAGTGTTGAAGGTCTGAAAAGCTTCCACCGGTAAGCCCCGAACCCAATGTGGGAGCGGCGGTGCGGCGATCCGACTTGCTCGCGAAGAGACCGTGCCAGTCGCCATCAATGTTGACTGTCAGACCGCTTTCGCGAGCAAGCCCGCTCCCACAGGTTGCTCGGTGTTTATCAGAACCCGACACTGGCCTGCACAAAGAACGTGCGCAGCGCACCGACGTACATGCCCGAGTTGTTGTCGCTGGAGCGGGTGAAGTACTGCTTGTCGAAGACGTTTTTCACCCCCGCCCCCAGTTTCAGGTTCGACACCTGCGGGCCGAAGTCATAGCCACTACGCACGTTCCAGGTCACGTAACCCGGGATGTCGCCGAACTGGCCGTCGGCGGTGCCTTCGGTGATGTAGTTGCCGTTGAAGCTGCCATCGGCGTTCACGCCGGTGCCCGGCGAGCGCTGCTTGGACTGGGCGAACGCATCGAGGTTCCAGGTCCAGCGGTTGATGTCGTAGCGCAGGCCGGCAGTGGCCACCTGACGAGAGTAGAACGGCAGGTCACGGCCCTTGAAGCCCGGTATCTCACCTTCGTTGGTGGCACGGGTGTAGGTAAAACCGGCGTTGGCGGTCAAGCCGTCAAGGCGTGGGTCCAGCGCAGCCAGATCGTAGTGCACCGAGGTTTCGATACCCTGGTGCTTGGTCGCGCCGAGGTTGGTCCAGCCCACATCGTTGCTGATGTATTGCAGTTCGTCGTCGAAGTCGATGTAGAACAGCGTCACTTCGCCACCCCATACGTCATCGTTGTAGCGCGTACCGATTTCGTAGGTCTTGGCCTTTTCCGGCTCCAGGCCGTTGGCGGGCTCATTACCGATACCGCCCTGCCCCAGCTGGAAATACTGCAGCGCGCCGAACGAGGTTTCGTAGTTGGCGAACAATTTCCAGGCATCGGACATGTGATACATCACGCTCAGGGCCGGCAGCGGCTCGTTGCTTTCGATGCTGCGTTTTTTCTCCGGCACCCGTTTACCGGCGTTATCGAGCACCGGGCGGTCGTGCCAATCAGTGCTGATGTGCTCGAAGCGAATACCCGGGGTGACGGTCCAGTTGCCGACGTCGATCTTGTTGTCGACGTAGACCGAATTGGCCTCGGTTCCACCGGTGCGTTCCTGATAGACATGGCCGTCCGCCCCCGGACGCACGACCGGCTGGTTGTTGACCAGCGCCACTCGGCTGGCCTCTTCGTGCATGGCTTCCTTGAGATAGCGATAACCGACGCTGACTTCCTGGGTAGTCGGGCCCACATCAAACACATGGGACACCCGTGGTTCGATACCGAAGGTGTAGTAGCTGCGTGGATAGGAGTTGAGTGTGCTCAGGTCCCGGGAGGCGATGGTGCTGCCACGAAAACTGTCGGTGTAGTAGGTCAGCACTTCGGCCTGGGTGCGATCGTCGATCTGCCGCGCCCACTTGAACGACACATCCTTGCGGCGGCCGCTGAAGTTGTCGTAGTCGCGCACCGACTGGAACGGGTCGGCGTCGTACTGCGCCTGGTTCAGGCCGCCGGGCATGTCGGCCTTGGCGTCGTAGTAGTGGAAATTGAGGCTGAAATCGTCGACATCGGTTGGTGCCCAATGGGTCTTGAGGATCACGTCGTCGATGTCGTTTCCGTTGTTGCTTTCACGGTAACCGTTGCCGTTCACCCCGGAGTACAACAGCGCCACGCCCATGCCGTTGTCGGCGGTGCCGCCCATGAACGCAGTGTCGATGTGCTTCCAGCCACCGTGCTGGGAGGTTTCCAGGGTGGTGCCGATTTCAGCCGAGGCTTTTTCCGGGATCGCGCGGGTCACGAAGTTGATCACGCCGCCGACGTTTTGTGGTCCGTAACGCACGGAGCCGGCACCGCGTACCACGTCGATGCTGTCGAGGTTGCCGGAGGAAATCGGCGCCATGGACAGTTGCGGTTGACCGTAAGGCGCGAACGCTGCCGGGATGCCGTCGATCAGCACGGTGGAGCGAGGCGACAGGCGCGAAGTCAGGCCGCGCACGCCGACGTTCAGGGAAATGTCGCTGCCACCGGTGCCGTTGGCGTCCTGCACTTGCACGCCCGGGACGCGTTTCAACACCTCGCCGACGTTCATCGCACCTTGCTCGACCATGGCTTCGCGGCGCACCACCGTTCGTGCGCCGGGGTGGTTCTGCACCACGGCGGCATCGGCATCACCGAGCCAGTCGCCGACCACCTTGATGTCAGTCACGCCCAGTTCCAGTGGGCCGTTGGCCGCCGAAGTCGGCGCCGGCATCAACGTCACTGAACCTTCATCGATCTGGTATTGCAGGCCGCTGCCTTGCAGCAACTGGCGCAGTGCGTCTTCCGGGGAAAGGTTGCCATCCACCGCCGGGGCTTGCTTGCCGGCGACCAGCTCAGGGCTGAAAAACACCTGAAGCGAGGTTTGCTGGCCCAATTGACTCAGGGCCTGTCCCAAAGGTTGCGCCGGGATGCGGATGCCGTCGGCAGCGAAGGCCTGGGGCAACGCAATATTGACTGCCAGCGCGAGGGCCAGCGGCAACCAGGGGAGTTTGTTGTTTTTAGCGGTGGAGTTTTTCACGTCGAACGTAATCCTGTGGATCGCAAGAGTGTGCGTTTGTTAATGCAAACCAGTTGCAGTTGAACAGGAAGACGATGAACTCGAAAAAAACCTGAATTTTATTTTGAAATTATTTCCTGGCTGCCGTCGCCTAGGGTGCGCACGGCCACCGGCAGGATGCTCGGCAAGGCCTTGAGCAGCGCGTCGGTGTTGTCGGATTTGAACACGCTGGTCAGGCGCAGATCGCCCACCGCTGCACTGGCGACCTTGAGCGGCTTCTCGCGATAGCGCGAGACCTGCTCGGCGACATCGGCCAGGCTGGCGTTGTTGAACACCAGTTTGCCGCTGCGCCAGGCGGTCATTTCCGCCGGGTTGACAGCATAGGCGGCGGCAACTTTGCCCTGGGCATCGACGTGGGTGCCAAGGCCTGCCGTCAGATTGATGAAATCGTTATCGGCGGCGTCGCGCCCTTGGACCTTGACGGTGCCCTGCTCCACCACCACCCGGGTTTCGCTGGCGCCATGGCGTACGTCGAATCGGGTGCCGGTAACCGTGACCTTGCCGCTGCCCGCCGCGACAACAAAGGGGCGGCTGGTGTCGTGTTCGACGCTGAACATCGCTTCGCCTTCGCTGAGCTCAACGTGGCGTTGGCCCTTTTCAAAGCGCACCTGGATCCGGCTGCGGCTGTCCAGATCCACCACCGAGCCGTCCGGCAACGCCACATGACGGCGCTCATTCAGGGCTGTTGAAAACTCGGCGGTGTAAGGCGCCGGATGATTCAGGCCGCTGAACAAGCCCAGGCCAAGCGCTACCGCGAGCATGCTGGCGGCCACCGCATAGCGCAGCACCGGACGAGGTTTTTTCAGGGTTGGCGGGGTTTCACACAGGGCGCGCAAACGCGTCGCCGGCACCAGGTCGGCGGCGCTCCACAAGCCCTGGAGCACTTCGAATTCGTTTCGGTGTTGAGGGTGTTCGTCCAGCCAGGCCTGGAACTGGCGCCGCACTTCGACATCGACGACAGGCTCCTGCAAGCGCACAAACCACTGCGCCGCGTCATCGCGAACCGCTGTTTGCCCGCACGCGCAATCACGAGTATCCATCATGGAAGTTCCTGTTGGGCTGGGGAGGAAAAGGCGCGGCCGGTCATGACTGCAACCCGTCCAGGCGATCGCGCAGGTGCCGAAGCGTGCGGATCATATACTTTTCCACCATGTTCCTGGACAGCCCCAGGCGTTCGGCGATTTCTGCCTGGGTCAGGCCCTCGATTTTCTGCCAGACAAAAACCTTGCGGCAGTTGACCGGCAACTCGGTGAGCGCCCGTTCGATGGAATCCGCCAGCTGGATCGCGTGCATGAAATGCTCCGGGTCGCCGGTCGGCGACTCACTGAGATCAATCGCCTCTGACTCCATGGCACCCCGCCGGTCCTCGCGCCGATAACCATCCACGGCGATGTTGCGCGCGGTCTGGTGCAAATACGCCCGAGGCAGCTGCACCACCGCCGAATCGGACTCAAGCACCCGCACAAAGGTGTCGTGGGCCAAGTCCTCGGCCTGCTGACGATTCCTCAGGCGACGGGTCCAGGTACCAACCAACTCTTCGTAATGCTCGAAAAAGCCGTGTCTGCGGGGCAGCTTGAGGGTCATTGCGGCGTGCTGTGGAGACGGGGCGTGAATAGTAATGCTTCCTATTAACTTGAAGCAATGGTTTGCGCCCCTCTGGCCGGGCACTTTGTCCGCTTGCCATTGTGCATTTCGTCAGGAAAGCTCAATTGCGGCACAGAACCAAAGAAATCTGGCAGGCATTCAAATGCAGCCATTGACGGGTTGTAACAAAGTGCAGAAATGCCCGTAACCGGATTTTCCCCAGGAATTCCCACATGTTCAGCCCCAAAGCATCGCCCAAAAGAACACCGCTTGCCCGCCTCGCCCTGGCGATCACCTTGAGCGCCCTAGGTCTACCTTTCTGGGCGGGCAATGCCCAGGCCCACGGCGGTCACGCCGACATGGTGCCGCTGCAAGCGGGTCTTGAGGAGTTTGGCGCCACGGTGAAATGGGACGATTACGCCAATCTGTTCACCATCGCCAAGGACGGGGTCTACCTAAAGGTCAAGCCCAACAGCAAAGTGGCGATGCTCAACGGCAAGCGTATCGAGCTGACGGTGCCAGTGGTCTTCAAGGACCATACGGCGTTCATGCCCAAGGACTTTATCAACCAGGTGTTCCAGTCCGGGCTGGACAAGACCTTCGTCGTCGAGACCCGCCCTAACCCGCTCAACCCCCTGAGCGCTGCCGAAATCACCACCGCCGTGGACATCGTCAGGAAGTCGGAAAACTACAAGCCCGGTTTCCGCTTCACTGAAGTCTCGGTCAAGGAGCCGCCGAAGGATCAGGTGTGGAACTTCGTCTTCACCGGGCAGAACGTCGCTCAGCCGCGTGAGGCCTCGATCGTGGTGCTCGACGGCAAGCATGTGATCGAAGCCCTGGTGGACCTCGACACCAAAGCACTCAAGTCCTGGAAGCCGATCGAAGGCGCCCACGGCATGGTCCTGCTGGACGATTTCGCTACGGTGCAAACCGCCGTCGAGACCAGCCCGGAATACGCCCAGGCCCTGGCCAAGCGCGGCATCAATGACGTGAAGAAGGTCGTGGCCACGCCCCTGACTGTCGGTTACTTCGACGGCAAGGACGGCCTGGCGCAGGACAAGCGCCTGCTGAAAATCGTCAGCTACCTCAACACCGGTGACGGCAACTACTGGGCCCACCCGATCGAGGGCCTGGTGGCGATTGTCGACCTGGAACAGAAGAAGCTGATCAAGATCGAAGACGAAGCGCTCATTCCGGTGCCGATGAAACCGACGCCGTATGACGGTCGCGGACGCCAGGGCGTCGCAGTCAAACCGCTGGAAATCATCGAGCCCGAGGGCAAGAACTACACCATCAGCGGCAACAGCATTCACTGGCAGAACTGGGACTTCCACGTTCGCCTCGATTCGCGGGTCGGCCCGATCCTGTCCACCGTCACCTACGACGACAAGGGCAAGAAACGCAAGATCATGTACGAAGGCTCGCTGGGCGGCATGATCGTGCCTTACGGTGACCCGGACGTCGGCTGGTACTTCAAGGCCTACCTCGACTCCGGCGACTACGGCATGGGCACCCTGACTTCACCGATTGCCCGTGGCAAAGACGCGCCGCAAAACGCCGTGCTGCTGGACGCGACCATCGCCGACTACACCGGCGCACCGACCGCGATCCCGCGCGCCATGGCGGTGTTCGAGCGCTACGCCGGCCCCGAATACAAACACCAGGAAATGGGCCAGCCCAACCTCAGTACCGAGCGTCGTGAACTGGTGGTGCGCTGGATCAGCACCGTGGGCAACTACGACTACATCTTCGACTGGGTCTTCCAGCAGAACGGCACCATCGGCATCGACGCCGGCGCCACCGGCATCGAAGCGGTCAAGGGTGTGAAATCGAAAACCATGCACGAAGACACCGCCAGGGAAGACACGCGCTACGGCACCCTGCTGGACCACAACATCGTCGGCACCACGCACCAGCACATCTACAACTTCCGTCTCGACATGGACGTGGACGGCGAGCAGAACTCACTGGTGGAAGTGAACCCGGTGGTGCTACCGAACGACCGTGGCGGCCCGCGCACCAGCACCATGCAGACCGAAACCAGAGTGGTCGGCACCGAGCAACAGGCGGCGCAGAAATTCGACCCGTCGACCGTTCGCCTGCTGACCAACTCCAGCAAGGAGAACAAGGTCGGCAACCCGGTTTCCTATCAGCTGATTCCTTATGCCGGCGGCACGCACCCAGTGGCCAAGGGCGCCAACTTCGGCCAGGACGAATGGCTCTACCATCGCCTGAGTTTCATGGACAAGCAGTTGTGGGTGACGCAATACAACCCAGAGGAAAAGTACCCGGAAGGCAAGTACCCGAACCGCTCGGACAAGGACTCGGGCCTGGGGCAGTTCACCCAGGACAACCACTCCATCGAGAACACCGACGATGTGGTCTGGCTGACCACCGGCACCACCCACATCGCCCGCGCCGAAGAGTGGCCGATCATGCCGACCGAGTGGGTGCATGTGCTGCTCAAGCCGTGGAACTTCTTCGATGAAACGCCGACCTTGAACCTCAGCACACCGAAGTAAGGCGCACAAAAACCTGTGGGAGCGGGCTTGCTCGCGAATGCGGTGTGTCAGTC
>NZ_JBFUHS010000063.1:0-5685 GCF_056402255.1 Pseudomonas sp. P4_B4 | reverse complement strand
GTGTGTCAGTCCATGAAGTTGTCGACTGACACACCGCTTTCGCGAGCAAGCCCGCTCCCACAAGGGTCCATCACTGTTCAGGCGAGTCCATCAGCGCGTCCGGCAACATCCCGATCGCTGATCCTCTACCCAACCGCATCGATCCGGTCCAGCGCCCGGTTCACCGCCAGTTCCCCCAGCATGATGACTTGCGCGATGCCCAGCAGGGTATTGCGACTTGCCCCCTCCGTTCGATCCGCCAGATCCATGGTCATGACATTGGCCGATGCCAGTGACTCGCAGGCATGGGCCAGCAGGGTTGCAGTATCGAGTTCCGGGTTGACGATGAACATCGTGCTGAGTTTGCGCGGGGTGGCCATGATGTTGGCGGCGGAAAGAATGCTGTCGGATGGGGATTTCGGATCGGTGGCCGGCGGATCCGGCGTCACTTTGACCATAAGCTGATTACTCCTGAATGGAGCCACCAACTCTTCTCTACTAAAGGAAGGGTGGCGGCTGTACGCAGGTTAGTAGACCGGGGGAGATCAGCATTTACCGGCGCGCCGAAGCGCCCTGCGCACAGCCACCATCAAGTTCAGGGATGGAATACCTGACTGACAGAGCCTATGCACTTTGCTGATAACACCACGGGCTACTAAACCCGATCACTGACAATCAGTGACGCGAATCAAGTTACCGAGCGACCCCAAAGCGCACAAGCCGGCGGATTCTGGGGTAACTGTAGGCAACGACGCAAGGCGCTGTGGCTTTCACGAAGTAACCTTGAGGGCTTTTAAACGAGCAGGGTTTGCGCTCTGCAGTAGCGTTCGATCCGAACGGTTCAACCCTGTCAAAAGCAGCCACTGCACCTGGCGCCGACAAAATCGCGAACGGGCCTACAGGTACGTGGCATCAACACTCGGATGCATCCTACGCGAGCATCGGAAGCTTCCTATATCAACCTTTTTTACCTTCCTGAAAGCTGTCGAGCGCTTGAACGCGGGAGGCAACGAAGCCTCCCCGTCCGCTTCAACAGCAAAGGGAGGCCTGATATGGGCCGCTGGTGGTAGCTCGTGGCATTGGCAGCCAGTTCTTGCCGATAAGATTTATGAGAAAAAGGATGAAGCTAAATGAAAATAAAATGGCTTTATTGGTTTTGGGGTGCGATGGATTGTTTTTATATTTTCCGGTTCAGCTACCTCAGTTTTTCCCAAGGCAAGGTGCCGTTTTTTAGCGACATTCAATCCTATGTTCAGTTAAGGGTGGAACATGGATTGACTTCGGATGTTCTCTTTTTGTTGTCGATTTTTCTGAATGTATCGATAGTTGCTTCAATGGTCTTGTTTTTCGTCGACTCGCGCAAAATTCCATATCTGGTTTACGTGAAAACCCCATTTCGGCTATTGCTTGCTGTGCCTTCTTTATCAATTTTTTTATGGCTTTCGAAAGCTGTAGATACGACGTCAATCATATGGCTGTTTAGCCTGCTTCTGCTTTCTGAAGCTATTAAATTGCTCACGATTTTATTTAGAAAAAGTTGGTGTATTTAATTGTTTTTGTGCAGGCAAGTAACTGGCGATTTGCGGCGGTTCCAGAATAAATAACTAACAGCATTAAAGGACTGACATGAACGATAGGTTGCACCGTACGGACACACTGGGCTCCTGCAAAGCTGTGATCTGCGGCAAACAGAAAATGCACTGGATCGAGTACCAGTTGCTCGATGAACAGGGCGAGCCGCTGGCGAATCTGCCTTATCGCGCGCTAAACGAGGCGACCCGCAGCGACTTCATTCCGGAGTACAGCGGCCGCACCGATGCCGAGGGAGTGATCCGCCTGGACGGCCTGCACCCGTTGGCCATCACCTTGCTGATAGACGCCGAGTTCTTGGCCGAGCAACTGCAAAATCGCCGCCTGCGTGCGCAGCGAGCCGAACCCGAGCGCCCCGGTTTTGCTGATCGCACGCCACTGTATGGTCCGCAACGTTCGGGGTTTTCGCCCATTGAGCAGCAGGCGGTCGCAGTCGGTCATGGCTATCACTACCTGCGCATCGGCCAGTTGTGCGATAGACTGCCGGCCTTCGATCCACCGTTGGCCGATCCCAGGCAGCCCCCGGCCTACCATTTTCCGGACCCGAAGTTTGGCGGGTTTACCATTGGCGACGATCGACTCGATCGCCGGCATGTGCTGGAGGTCTGCCCGCTGCGCGCCTGGTCGCTGACCTTGCATCACCAGGCGGAGTACAGCCTGGTCAATGCTTACAACCTGGCGCTGATGAGCATTCTGGCGTACAGCACGCGGCCCGAGAATGCGTTGGGTTCCGTGAAGGAGTTCTTCGAGCAGCAATGCTTGGACTTATCTCGTACACCGATAATTTTCGACAGCGGTCAGAAATTGCCGTGCGTGGTCACCGATGTTCCCTTCAATGGTCGCTACAGCATCGCCAAACCGTTGGACACTACTCAGGTTCGACCACCAGAGGGCGACACCCAGCTGTTTTATGCGATCAATACCGCCCAGGTGCTCGTGGCTTGGCGGGGTACCGAGGGGGCCTCCGATCTAGGTACTGATGCGACTTTCCGCCCGGTAAAACCTGAAATGCAGGCCTTGTGCGAGCCCAAGGTGCCCTGTGCCGATCTGACACCAGAGGGCAGTGTGCATTTGGGCTTTCGCGATGCGTTCGATTTGGCCACCAAAATTTATGCCAAAGATCTCGGCGAGATAATTCCTGAAAAAGCCGCTGAACGAAAGATGTTCATTTGCGGGCACAGCCTGGGCGGCGCCCTGGGGTTAGTGCATGCAGCATCGTTGAAAGCACAAAATCCACTGCTGTACACCTACGGCATGCCACGCACCTTCACCCTCAAGGCCGTAAAATGCCTCAACGAGATTGTGCATTTCCGGCATGTCAACGACATCGACCCGATCCCCAGCGTGCCGCCCGAAGCCGAGCTGGACAATCATCTGTATAAACTCTATGGCCCCCTCGGTACCACCCTGGGGTTTGCCTGGTCGATGCTGCAGTTGTCGGCCAGCCAGTTGTTCCGCCATGGCGATCCCTTCTGTCACCACGGCGAAATCGCCATGTTTTTCAAGGCCGAACAGCACACCCTTCGGCGAGGCTCGCCGTACCCCGCCTACCGCAACAAAGATGGGCTTGGCGCGCCTTACAGCACCACCATCGCCTATCGCCTGTCGGAAAAGGTCAAGTTTTACCTGGTTCCGAGCCTGAGCCCTGACGACGACCAGCAGGCCGAGCAGGCGCAGCAGCGCCTCACCACCTCGTTGACCGCCGAAAGCCGGGCGAGGTTTTTCCCGCCCTTCAGCAACCCCAAGGCCGGCCGGTTCGTGGGTCTCGGCAATCACTTCATGAGCAATTATCAGCCGTACATCTATGGCCAGTTGCTGGAGTCAATCAACCCCGAGCGCTCGCCGTTGTTGAAGCGGCAACTGGATCGACAGAATTTCGAACAGCAGACCCGGGACCACTACGGGAGCCTTGTCGAAGACGAACTGGCACGCAACCGGGTGTTCCTCGATTTGCAAAGTCGTCTCGGCGAAACCTTGCGGGTGACGCAACAGGCCGATGGCGGCGCCGAAGCATTGCAACGCTTCGACGCCGTGGCCGACCCGAGCGCCTGCTACGAAAGAACCCACTGTTGAACCCGGCCCGTGCTGCCAAGGATCCGACCATGATCAAGAAAACGCCCATCACGATACTCACTCTGTGCGTCAGTCTCAGCGGTTGTGCCAAGGATCAGAGCCTGGCGCCGCCACCGGATGGCGAATCGATAACCGTGACGGTGAAAGTGCCGAAGGAGCTGGTAGCGGAAACCCTGCAGGTGATGTACCGCTCGACTCTGTGCACCTTTACTGATCACTCCGCCTTCGGCGAAGCCTATCAACGCGATGGGTATCAACGTACCGATCTGCAACTGGTGCGTGAGGGACAAAGTGACCTCTATGTGGCCAAGCTGCCGATCGATGGTGGCGGTGCCTGCCAGTGGCGATTGAGCAACGTGACTTTTGGCGTCGCTTATGGTCATCCCACTAACTTTGGCGAAAACGTGACTTACGGCGCAGGCGGTGGGGTGGTGGTGATCTTCGATCACAACAACTCGCCGCGCGGTGGCGCGGACATCAAGGTCGAAGGGGATTTGACGATCAGGAAGGACTATTACCCGTGGGTAAAAGAAAGCTTTTTAGGGGGATATAGAAAGCGAGTCAGTTTGGCGGGTGAGGGCGATATCTATGTGATGTATCAGGCCCTACAAGCCCGACAGGTGTATTTCGAGCCCGTTTTGCATCCTGACTTTGTAGTTTATTCGGCCGGGCCAAAGATAAAGAAAGAAGGCAACCACACTGTCATCACTTATCCCGATGGCAGTGTCGAACCGGATGGCCGCTGGGGACCGAATTTCCGCAAATTGCAAGCGATTCGCCTGGCAGCGGTGAGCAAACAGTGATCCTCGTTTTTTCCTGCCAAGTACACCCCCTTCGAGCTGGCACGCAACCGGCTGTTCCTCGATTTGCAGAGTCGTCTCGGCGAGTCCTTGCGGGTGACACAACAGGCCGATGGCGGTGCCGAAGCGTTGCAACGTTTCGACGCCGTGGCCGACCCGGAAGCCTGCTACGAAAGAACCCACTGTTGAGCCCGGCCCGCGCCGTCAAGGACCCGACCATGATCAAGAAAATGCCCGTTGCGTTACTCAGCCTGTGCGTCAGCCTCAGTGGTTGTGCCAAGGATCGAAGCCTGGCGCCACCAGCGGATAGCGAGTCGATCACCGTGACGGTGAAAGTGCCGAAGGAACTGGTAGCGAGGCCGATGCAAGTGATGTATCGCTCGACCCTGTGCACTTTTACCGACCACTCGGCTTTCGGTGAGGCCTATCAACGCGATGGCTATCAACGTACCGATATACAGCCTGTGCGTGAGGGGCAAAGCGACCTCTATGTAGCCAAGCTACCGATCGATGGTGGCGGTGTCTGTCAATGGCGATTGAGCAACGTGACTTTTGGTGTGACCTATGACGATCCGGCTCGCTTCGGCGAGAACGTTACCTATGGTGCGGGGGGCGGGGTGGTGGTGATCTTCGATCGCAACAACTCGCCACGCGGTGGCGCGGACATCAAGGTCGAAGGGGATTTGACGATCAAGAAGGACTATTACCCGTGGATGAGTGAGACGTTTATTGGAGGTCATAGAAAAGACATTAGTTTATTAGGTGAGGGGCAAGACTACTACTTGAGCTACCAAGCACTTCAAGCGCTTGATGTGTACTTCGAGCCGATCCTGCACTCCGGTTTTCTGGTTAGCTCGCTAGGGCCAAAAGTGAAAAAAAAGGGTAGCTACGCAGTTTTTACCTATCCCGATGCCAGTATCGAATCTGTAGCCCGCGCTAAACCGGATTTTCGCCGATTACAAGCCATCCGCCTGGCAGCGGAGAACAAACAGTGAGCCGCGCTTTTCCTGCCCTGCACACCCCCTGCGAACTGGCACGCAACCGGGTGTTCCTCGATTTGCAAAGTCGTCTCGGCGACACCTTGCGGGTGACGCAACAGGCCGATGGCGGTGCCGAAGCGTTGCAACGCTTCGACGCCGTGGCCGACCCGAGCGCCTGCTACGAAAGAGTCCACTGTTGAGCCCGGCCAACGTCGTCAAGGATCTGACCATGATCAAGAAAATGCCTATTGCGATACTCACCC
>NZ_JBFUHS010000062.1:0-11688 GCF_056402255.1 Pseudomonas sp. P4_B4 | reverse complement strand
ACGATCTACCGCGAACTGAGGGCGCTGGGAGCCAGCAGCCAAACGGCCCGGAAAGTGGCGGCCAACTCGTATAGCTGGTGGCGTAACAGCCGATTTGAGCTGAATCGAGTGTTGGATCTAGCGTGGTTTGACAGGCTGGGACTGGTGCGCCTCTCATAACCTCAATCTCTCGAACCGCCCGGTGCGGACCCGCATGCCGGGTGGTGTGGCAGGGGTACGGCCTATGAAGGCCGTCCCCTATGCCGATTCCGAAGTTTGTAGTGCCTGGGCTGACCTCATCGCGAGCAAGCTCGCACACAGTGGATTGCATTCCCCTGTGCGAGCTTGCTCGCGATGGCGTCCGCCCATCCAATGAAAATCCTATTCGGCACAAACAACCCGGTTACGCCCCCCTTCCTTGGCCTGATACAACGCCTTGTCCGCACTGAACAGCAATTGCTCCAGGTTGATATCGCTGGCCGCTGTCCAGGTGGCAATGCCGATACTCACGCTCATCGGCGGCTCACCGGCGTCCACCAGTGGCAGTTTTTGCACTGCCTCCCGGATATGTTCGGCGATCTGCTGCGCGCCTTCACTGCCAGTTTCGGCCAGGACCACTGAAAACTCTTCGCCACCATAGCGAGCCACCAGGTCCGCCGGGCGGTGGACATTGGCGCGGATGACCTCGGCCAATGCCCGCAAGGCTTCGTCGCCGGCCTGATGCCCGTGCCGGTCATTGAAGGCCTTGAAGTGATCGGCATCGATCATCAGCAACGACAACGGCTTGCCACTGCGCTGCGCGCGAAACCATTCATGGCGCAGGGTCTGATCAAGGGATCGACGGTTGGCCACGCCGGTCAAGGCATCGGTGGCCGCCAGTTGCGCCAATTCCTGCTCGGCATATTGGCGCAGTCGCAGCTCGCGGCAGAGCAGCCAGGACAGCCACAACAGGCCGATGCACAAAACCCCGGTAGCACCGCTGATCACATAGACGGTGCGGTTCCAGGTGGCAAACACTTCATCGATGGAAAGGGCCACGATGACGGTCAGCGGTAGATTGCCGACCCGGGAAAAGGTGTACAGGCGCCGTTGCTGGTCGACACTCGACACGCTTTCAAAGGTGCCACTGCGCTCGCGCAGCATGCGTACGACGTTGGGGCGGTTGGAGAAGCTTTTGCCGATGGCGTTTTGTTCACGGTACGGCTTCTGCGCCAGGAGAATCCCGTCGTCGTTGATGATGCCCAGCGTACTGCCGGAGCCGATTTCGAGGCTGTTGAACAGTTGGTCGAAGTAGCTCATGCGCATCGAGGCTACCGCAACCCCCAGAAACTCACCCGTGGGCGAAGAAATGCGCCGGCTGAAACTGATGCGCCATTCGTCGCTGTCATCGCAGTCGCAGCGCGGCTTGAACGGTCGGCTGATATACATGCCGGTATTGCGATTGAAGACATGGGCCAGGAAATAATCGCGGTCAGCGAAATTGCCCGGTTTCGGTTCGATCAATGATGAGTCGGCCAGCACGTCGCCGTGCTTGTCCAGCAGCAGGATGTCGCCCTTGTAGCGCGCGGTGGTAGAGCGGTCGAACAGCACCAGATGACGGATCTGCGGCGAAACCTGTTTCAGGTCGTCCCGTTGGGCGGCGGCAATCAGGCCCTGCAAGGTCAAGTCATAGAGCTCGACCGTGCGCAGGACATCGGCATCGATCAGTTGCGCGATGGTGGTCGCGCTGCGTGTGGCAGTCTGCTGGGCGTTGGCGTGTTCGCGGATCAGCAGGAAAGTGACGATGCACAGGATCGAGATGACTGTCAGGGTGCTGCCCAAGATCACCATGATCTCGGGTCGCCCGGAGGGGCCTTGAAAATGTGCGGTGCGGCTTGCGGTCATAGGGCTGACGTCTGCTAAAGGGACGCTGTAAGCGTAGTTGCATAAACGCAGCAGCCGAGTGAATCGTTCCTGTTGCTCGAGCGATTGATCAATAGTGTGGGCGTCAGTGACTTTCGTTGCAGAAATTGCAAAGAAGGTCGAGTCGTCACTATAAAAAAAGCCGCTGACAGCAGCGGCTTTGAAGACAACTTTTCAAAGGGAAGAGCCGATGAAAAGTGTCGGGGGAAACGAGAGTGATCGGTGCAGATCAGCTGTCTTTCTCGGCCCGTGACTGGGCCTTGCTGCTGGATGCTTGCGGGGCTTGGGCGTCTTGCACAGCCTTGGCTGTCATCTCGATCTGATGCTCTTCGAACGTCGCAGCGCGTGCGGCGCTATGCGCGACGAAAGTCTGCGATTCTTCCGCCATCACCATCGCCATCGGCGACAGGAAAAAAGAGGACAAAACGAAAGCGCTGGCAATACCCATACTGTTGGACATCTTTAAAACCTTCTTTGCTTTGCAAGTGCTGTTTGGTGCAGGCAAAGATAAGGATATGAGGCGAGGGGAAAAAGAGCGGATTCATGAAAGGACTGTTACAGCAAAAGCAAAGATCGATAGGCGCGAGCACATATTCCCTGTGGCGAGGGGGCTTGCCCCCGTTCGGCGGCGAAGCCGTCGTAAATCCGGTATGCAAGGTGTATCAGGTAAATCGTGGCTGTATATCTTGGGGCCGCTGCGCAGCCCAACGGGGGCAAGCCCCCTCGCCACAGGGAATTGACGAAACTCAGATGGGAAGATGTATGCCGAACGTATTCATCCCATGATCACTGCGCACGAACACATCGCCGCCATGCATCAACGCAATCGCCTTGACGATGGCCAGCCCCAAGCCGTGATTGTGGCCGCTGTTGCTGCGCGACGCATCGACCCGGTAGAAGCGTTCGAACAGGCGCGGCAGATGCTCACTGGCAATCGGCGAGCCGGGGTTGGCGACGCCGATGCTGACTTGATGCTCCTGGGCTTCGATCCGCACTTGAATCACCTGCCCGGGCGCGGTGTGCTGCACCGCGTTATTCAACAAGTTGATCAACGCCCGGCGAAGATGGGCGATCTCGATCCTTACTTGCGCGTCACCACTGACCTCAACCTGGACCTGAGCGTCTTCGAGAATGAAATCCAGATATTCCAGGGTCGTGGCCACTTCCTCCGCCAGTGACGTGGATGTCAGTTTGGTCGCCTTGCTACCCTGATCGGCGCTGGCGAGGAACAGCATGTCGTTGATGATCGAACGCAGTCGCTCAAGCTCTTCGAGGTTCGATTGCAGCACTTCGAAGTAATGTTCGGCGGAGCGCCCGCGGGTCAACGCGACCTGGGTCTGGCCGATCAGGTTGGTCAGTGGCGAGCGCAGTTCGTGGGCGACGTCGGCATTGAACGATTCAAGGCGCGAGTAGGCCTGCTCGACCCGCTCCAGAGTCGAGTTGAATGAACTGACGAATTGATCAAGCTCCGGCGGCAACGGTGACAATCGCAAGCGCCCGGAGCGCAACGGCGGGGCCAGGCGCTGGGCTTCCTGGGACAGTTTGATTAGCGGCTTGAGCCCGATCCGCGCCACCCAATAACCCAGTGCCGAGGCCAGCAGCACACCGACAATCGCCAGGCTGATCAGCGCGACCAGCAGGTGATGCTGGGTATGGAAAAACGTTTCGGTGTCGATGGCGATCATGAAGCGCAGCGCTGGGCGCTGGTCCTTGGCCGGGAATTCGCTGACCAGCACTTTCAGCGGATACGGATGATCCGGCAGATGCATGTCGCGCGTGCCCAGCGGCCCTTGGGAAAAGGCGCGGATCTGTGGTGTCGGGTTGCCGTATTCGTAGTGTGGATCGCCACTGATGATCCAGAAACTGATGCGCTTGTCTTCTTCACTCAGCAGGTTGAGCTTGTTGTTGATCTTCACCCAATGCTCGGGCGTGCCGTAACGACCGACCGTGGATTCGAGCACGCTGTAGCGCGCATCCAGTTCGGCTTCGGGCAACAGGCCCAGGCCTTTGTCGACCTGTTGGTACAGCGCCCAGCCGATCAACAGGAACACCAGAAGCGCCACCAGCGTGAACATCCCGCTCAGACGCAAGGCAATGGAATTACTGGACACCACGGCTCTCCAGCACATAACCCATGCCGCGAATGGTGTGCAGCAGTTTCTCTTCAAACGGCCCGTCGAGCTTGGCCCGCAGGCGTTTGATCGCGACTTCGACGACGTTGGCGTCGCTGTCGAAATTGATGTCCCAGACCATTTCGGCGATGGCGGTTTTCGAGAGGATTTCGCCCTGGCGCCGGGCTAGTACGCTGAGCAGCGAGAACTCCTTGGCGGTCAGGTCCAGACGTGTACCGGCGCGGGTGGCCTTGCGGCTGATCAAATCTATCCACAGGTCGGCGATGCTCACTTGCACCGGTTCGTGACCGCCGCTGCGCCGGGTCAGCGCTTGCAGGCGTGCCACCAGTTCAAGGAAGGAAAACGGTTTGCCCAGATAGTCATCGGCGCCTTCACGCAGGCCCTTGATGCGATCTTCCACACGCTCGCGGGCGGTGAGCATGATCACCGGGGTTTGCTTGCGCGCACGCAGGGCGCGCAACACACCGAAGCCGTCGAGGCCCGGCAGCATCACGTCGAGGACGATCACCGCGTAGTCGCTTTCCAGTGCCAGGTGCAGGCCTTCCACACCATCGCGGGCCAGATCCACGGTGAAACCCTGTTCCGTCAGGCCGCGGTGCAGATAGTCCGCGGTTTTTTCTTCGTCTTCGATAATCAGAACGCGCATGACCCCGCCTCAGTCTGTGGTCGTCAGCACTGGATCCGGTGCTGACGCTGGTGGGAGTGAGTGTCGATGGAATAGCCGCTCAAGCCACAAGTATATGACCGGCGTGGTGAACAGCGTCAGCGCCTGGCTCACCAGCAAACCGCCGACGACGGCGATCCCCAGGGGCTGACGCAACTCGGCACCGGTGCCGTAGCCAAGCATCAGTGGCAAGGCGCCAAGAAGGGCGGCGAGGGTGGTCATGATGATCGGCCGGAACCGCGTGATACAGGCCTTGAAGATCGCCTCTTCAGGCGACAGTCCGCCATTGCGCTGCGCTTCGAGGGCGAAGTCGATCATCAGGATGCCGTTTTTCTTGACGATACCGATCAACAACACCAGCCCGATCAAGGCCATGATCGAAAAGTCCTGGCCGCAAATCCACAGCATGATCACCGCACCGAGGCCCGCCGAAGGCAAAGTCGAAATGATCGTCAGCGGGTGCACGAAGCTCTCGTAGAGCACGCCGAGAATGATGTACACCGCCAACAGCGCTGCCAGGATCAGCCACGGCTGGCTGGCCAGCGAACTCTGGAACGCCTGGGCCGCGCCCTGGAAATTACCGCTGATGGCAGTCGGCATGCCGATGTCGGCCTTGGCCTGGTTAAGCATGATCACCGCATCGCCCAACGCCACGCCGGGGGCCAGGTTGAACGACAGGTTGGCGGCGGGGAACATGCCGTCATGGGCGATGGACAGCGGGCCAATGGTCGGCGCATCGAACCTGGCCAGGGCCGACAACGGCACCATTTCCCCGCTCAGGGGCGAGCGCAGGTAGAAATAGTTGAGGCTTTCGGCCTTGCCGCGTTGCTTGGTATCCAGTTCCAGGATCACGTTGTACTGGTTGACCTGGGTCTGGAATTCATTGATCTGGCGCTGGCCGAAGGCATCGTACAGGGCTTCGTCGACGTCGCTGGCGGTGAGGCCGAAACGTGCGGCGGCGCTGCGGTCGATGCTGATGTGGGTGATGCTGCCGCCCAGTTGCAGGTCGTTGGAAATGTCGCGGAAGGCCGGGTTGGCGCGCAGTTTTTCCGTCAGGCGCTGGGTCCAGGTACTGAGTGTGCCGCCGTCGTTGCTCTTGAGCACGTATTGGTACTGGGCGCGGCTCGGGCCTGAGCTGAGGTTGATGTCTTGCCCTGCACGCAGATACAGGACGATGCCCGGGACTTTCATCAGTTGCGGGCGAATCCGGTCGATGAACTGGCTGGCCGAGACGTCGCGATCCCCGCGTTTTTTCAGGGTGATCCAGAAGCGGCCGTTGGCAATGGTCTGGTTGCTGCCCGAGACGCCGACTGAGTGCGAGAAGGTTTCGACAGCGGGGTCGGCGGCAACGATTTCGGCCATCGCCAGGTGTTTTTTCACCATGTCGCCGTAGGAAATATCCGCAGCCGCTTCGGTGGTACCGAGGACGAAGCCAGTGTCCTGGATCGGGAAGAAACCTTTAGGGATAAAGATGTAACCGGCGACCGCCAACCCCAGCGACAGGCCGAACACGCCGATCATCATTTTCTGGTGGGCGAGGGCGCGGCGCAGGCCTTTTTCGTACCACGCCAGCAGACGTTCACCAAAGCCCGGTTTGCTATGAGCGTGATGCACCGGTGCCCGCATGAACAGCGCTGCCAGCGTTGGCGCCAATGTCAGCGAAACCACTACCGAAATCAAAATAGTGGAGGTGGCGGTCAGGGCGAACTCCTTGAACAGTCGCCCGACCACACCACCCATGAACAGCAGCGGAATGAACGCTGCCACCAGCGAGAAACTGATCGACACCACCGTGAAGCCGATCTCGCCAGCGCCCTTGATCGCCGCCTCGCGCATGCCGTCGCCGGCCTCCAGATGGCGGTGAATGTTCTCCACCACCACGATCGCATCGTCGACCACAAATCCCACGGCGACCACGATCGCTACCAGCGTGAGGTTGTTCAGGCTGAAGCCCATCACATACATCAGCGCGAAACTGGCGATCAGTGACACGCCGAGCACTGCCGACACGATCAGCGTGGCCGACAGTTGGCGCAGGAACAGCGCCATCACCGCCACCACCAACATGATTGCAATCAGCAGGGTGATTTCCACTTCATGCAGCGAGGCACGGATGGTCTGGGTGCGGTCGATCAGCGTCTTGACCTGCACCGAGGCGGGGAGCATCGCTTCCAGTGCCGGCAAGGCGGCCTGGATGCGGTCCACGGTCTCGACGATGTTGGCGCCTGGTTGGCGGAAGATCACCAGGTTGACCCCCGGTTGCGAGCCCGCCCAAGCCTGGATGTAGGCATCTTCCGAACCGTTGACGACTTTGGCGACATCGCGCAGATGAACCGGTGCACCGTCCTTGTAGGAAACAATTAGCTGGCTGTAGTCCTCCGGGTGGAACAACTGGTCGTTGGTGGACAGGGTCGAGATGCTCGACTCCCCGTACAGCGCACCCTTGGCCAGGTTGAGGCTGGTCTGCTGGATCGCCAGGCGAATGTCCGCGAGGGTCAGGCCAATGGCGGCGAGTTTGTCGGCGGACACCTGGACGCGAATCGCCGGACGCTGCTGACCGGTGATGACGACCTGGCCTACACCGTCGACCTGACTGAGCTGACGGGACAACAGGGTTTCCGTCAGGTCGCTGAGCTCAGGGCCTGGCATCAGCGAGGAGTTGACGCTGAGGATCAGCACCGGGCTGTCGGCCGGGTTGACCTTGCGCCAGGTCGGCAGGTTCGGCATGTCCTTGGGCAGTTTGCCCGCGGCAGTATTGATCGCCGCCTGCACTTCCTGGGCGGCGGTGTCGATGCTTTTGTCGAGGGTGAATTGCAGGGTCAGGTTGGTCGAGCCCAGTGCACTGCTCGAGGTCATCTGGGTTACGCCGGGAATGGCACTGAATTGCACTTCAAGGGGCGTGGCCACCGAGGAAGCCATGGTTTCCGGGCTGGCGCCGGGAAGTTGCGCGGCCACCTGGATGGTCGGGAATTCTGCCTCCGGCAACGGCGCTACCGGCAGGCGCGGAAACGCGATGACACCCAGCAGCACCAGGGCGAACGTCAGCAGGACCGTGGCCACCGGGTGGTCGATGCACCAGGCTGAAACCGAACCATGGCCCTTCATTGCGCCGCCTCCGATCGCACCACTTGAGGCGGCTCGGTCAGCACTTGCACAGTAGCGCCGGGCTTGAGCCGCGACTGACCATCGCTGACCAGTACATCACCCGGCTTCACACCCTTGATGATGTCCTGGCCGCTGCCTTGATAGACCATCTGCACCTGCACGACTTCGACCTTGTCCCCATTGACCCGGTACACGAAGTGCTGGTCGAGGCCGCGTTGTACGACTGTCGGCGGCACCACCAGCGCATCTTTATCCAGGGCTGTCTGAATCTTTACCGTCACCAGCAGGCCCGGCCAGAGCTTCTGTGCGTCGTTGTCGAATTCGGCCTTGGCGCGGATAGTGCCGGTGTTGGCGTTGATCTGGTTGTCGATCAAGGTCAGGTGACCTTCGCCGAGCAGGTTGCCGGTTTCGCCGTCGGTGTCGGCACCGATGTAGGCCTTGACCCGGGCGTGCTGTGGGTCGTTGATCAGGCCTTGCAGGGTCGGCAGCATTTGCTGCGGCAGGGAGAACTCCACAGCGATTGGGTCGATCTGGGTCACCGTGAACAGGCCCTGGGTGTCGGTCATGCGCAGGAAGTTGCCTTCGTCCACGGTGCGAATGCCGACACGACCGGTTGCTGGGGAACGAATCTGTGTGTAGGAAAGTTGTACCTGAGCTGCGTCGATTGAAGCCTGATTGCCTTGGGCGGTGGCTTTGAGTTGGTTCACCAGCGCTTGTTGCTGGTCGTAGGTCTGCTTGGAAACGCCGTCGTCAACGCTCAGCAGTTTGTAGCGTTTAAGGTTGACCAGCGCCACTTGCAGCTGCGCCTGGCTTTCGCCGAGTTGAGCCCGGGCCTGGTCAAGGCTGGCGCGGATCGAGCGGTCGTCGATGGTGGCCAGCAGGTCGTCTTTTTTCACCAGTTGGCCTTCCTTGACCATGATTTTGGTGAGAATGCCGTCGATTTGCGGGCGGACCACTACGCTGTGCAGGGACAGCACCGAACCGATGCCACTGACGTAGCGCGGCACGTCTTTTTCGGCGACGGCGACCACGCGCACGGGGATGGCGCTGGGGGTGGCGAGTTTGGCCTTGGCCGGTTTGTTGGCGTACCACAGGCCCAGCGCTGCCAGGACGATCAGAAGGGCGACGAGCAGGGCGGGTTTTTTCTGGATTCGCATGCGAGTGGGGCGCCGGGGCTGGGTGGTCGGTAGGTGGGTAAGGTAGTTTCCTTTATAAACCTGTTTGCTGGTCAGGAGGGTGACTGCTAACTGACAGCGCTGTCAGTTTGTGGGACTTGGCGGCCTCTGGGCCGACCATGTTCTTGGTTGACCGTGTACATATCCGTTTTTTCGGTAACGGCGGCTGGCGGTTTCGCCCTTACGGCGAGTCCCTTTTGGCAAACGCCCCAAAAGGAACCAAAAGGTCTCGCCCCGAACGTCCGGCCCCTCGCTGGGGCTCGGCGTTCCTTCGCTCCGACATTCATCCGGGGGCATTGCCCTCCGGTCGGCTTCGCTTCGACCTACATGCAATGAGTTCGACTGCGTCGAACGGCGCTGCGCGCCAATCCCCGGATGAACGCCTCCGCTCAGCCTCCCGAGGGGGCGGGTGGATCAAGATCAAGAGCTGCAGGCGAGCTAACGCTCGGCCTGATGAGTGGTGAGAAGCAACGGGTGTACGCCGATCTGTTTTTGCTCTTCTGTGGGAGCGAGCTTGCTCGCGATGACGGCAGTCCATCCAACTTCAATGGTGACTGACCCGACGCCATCGCTGGCAAGCCAGCTCCCACAGTTTGATCGGCATGGGGCACTACTACCGCGCTAAATGGCGACATTGCCCAGCCGACCTGATCTCAAGCGCATACGTGCTCCGGCAGGAGCTGGCTTACCAGCGAAGGCATTCATGCACTCGCAATAAACTCAAGCCGAACACTGCATGCTTCCCCCGCTTGAGACATTTCTAATCCGGGTCAAATAGTCCCATTCCGGACGATTCCTACGCGCCCCTCAGAAGCTTCCTATTTCTAAGTCAGTCAGGTTCCTGAAAGCTCTCCTGCGCTTGAGCACGAGCCCAATCCGGGCTTCGTCGAGGTACCGGACTGGCATGGCGACAATCGCCAGGGCCAACCGGTCGATCAACACTCACGTAAAGGGACTGACATGAACGATAGGTTGCACCGTACGGACACACTGGGCTCGTGCAAAGCTGTGATTTGCGGCAAACAGATCAAGCACTGGATCGAGTTCCAGTTGCTCGATGAACAGGGCGAGCCACTGGCGAACCTGTCCTATCGCGCGCTGAACGAGGCGACCCGTGTCGACTTCATTGCGCAGTACACGGGCCGCACCGATGCCGAGGGGGTGATCCGCCTTGACAGCCTGCACCCGCTGGCCATCACCCTGTTGATAGACGCCGAGTCCTTGGCCGAACAACTGCAAAATCGTCGCCTGCGTGCCGAGCGAGCTGAACCCGCGCGCCCCGGCTTCGCTGATCGCACGCCGCTGTATGGTCCGCAGCGTTCGGGTTTCTCGCCTATCGAACAGCAGGCGGTCGCAGCCGGACATGGCTATCACTACCTGCGCATCGGCCACTTGTGCGATCGACTACCTGCCTTCGATCCACCGTTGGCCGATCTCAGGCAGCCCCCGGCCTACCATTTTCCGGACCCAAAGTTTGGCGGGTTTACCATCGGCGACGATCAACTCGATCGTCGGCATGTGCTGGAAGTCTGTCCGCTGCACGCCTGGTCACTGACCTTGCATCACCAGGCGGAGTACAGCCTGGTCAATGCATACAACCTGGCGCTGATGAGTATTTTGGCGTACAGCACGCGGCCCGAGAATGCATTGGGTTCCGTGAAGGAGTTCTTCGAGCGGCAATGTTTGGACTTATCGCGTACACCCATAATTCTGGACAGCGGTCAGAAATTGCCGTGCGTGGTCACCGATGTTCCCTTTAGCGATCGCTACACCATCGCTGAAGCGTTGGACACCACTCAGGTCCGACCACCAGAGGGCGACACCCAACTGTTTTATGCCATCAATGCCACCCAGGTGCTCGTGGCTTGGCGGGGTACCGAGGGGGCGTCCGATCTAGGTACTGATGCGACTTTCCGCCCGGTAAAACCTGAAGTGCAGGCCTTGTGCGAGCCCAAGGTGCCCTGTGCCGATCTGACATCAGAAGGTAGTGTGCATTTGGGCTTTCGCGATGCGTTCGATTTGGCCTGTAGGAGTTATGCCGAGGAGTTTGGCAAGACGATTCCTGAAGCTATCGAAGGTAAGAGGTTGTTTATTTGCGGCCACAGCCTGGGCGGCGCCCTCGGTCTGGTCCATGCCGCATCGCTGAAAGAGCGAAATCCACTGCTATACACCTACGGCATGCCACGCACCTTCACCCTCAAGGCGGTACAGGGTCTCAGCGAGATCGTGCATTTCCGTCACGTCAACGACATCGACCCGATCCCCAGCGTGCCGCCCGAAGCCGAGCTGGACAATCATCTGTATAAACTCTATGGCCCCCTCGGTACCACCTTGGGGTTTGCCTGGTCGATGCTGCAGTTGTCGGCAAGCCAGTTGTTCCGCCATGGCGATCCCTTCTGTCACCACGGCGAAATCGCCATGTTTTTCAAGGCCGAACAGCACACCCTTCGGCGAGGCTCGCCGTACCCCGCCTACCGCAACAAGGACGGGCTCGGCGCGCCTTACAACACCACCATCGCCTATCGCCTGTCGGAAAAGGTCAAGTTTTACCTGGTACCGAGCCTGAGCCCCGACGACGACCAGCAGGCCGAGCAGGCGCAGCAGCGCCTCACCACCTCGTTGACCGCCGAGAGTCGGGCGAGGTTTTTCCCGCCCTTCAGCAATCCCAAGGCCGGCCGATTCGTGGGTCTCGGCAATCACTTCATGAGCAATTACCAGCCGTACATCTATG
>NZ_JBFUHS010000061.1:0-15596 GCF_056402255.1 Pseudomonas sp. P4_B4 | reverse complement strand
GGCCGCCCGGTGGCCTTGGGTTTGGCTTTGTCGAAACCCAGCAGTGCCAGATCGAGGCGGGAAATGTAAGCCTCAATCACCCGAACCAGATGGTCTTCGGGAATAAGTTCGTCAAGTGACACTGGAAACAGTGCCCCCTGACAGCGATCTTCACCTTGGATATAGCGCATAAGAAAAATGCCCGCATCTTGCGATGCGGGCATTTTCTTTAACCGGAGAGCAGATTGCTAGGTTTTCACACAGTCTGCTCAAGGGCGCCGTTTTCACATTTGGCCGAAACCGCTTACAGCGGCAACCCTGCCTTCACCCGGTACTGATTGCGTACCGGCGTCGCATATTGCAGCACCAGGAATGGACGATGCTCTTCAGGGCAGGCGTCCAGGCGGCGTTGCCATTCTTCCTGGGCTTTGACCAGCTCCTCGGCCGGGAACACTTCGGCGGCTTTCGGCACCTGCAACTGCGGATCAGCAACTTTCCACTGTGCATAAGCCAGGTAGTGCACCGGGAACAAGCGGTATCCGCTGAGGATTTGCCTGTCCATCTCGACCGCCAATTGCTTGGTGTCGTCGAACAGTTCGGTGATCGGCGCGGCAAAGTTCACATGCACCCGGCCCTTGTAGCCGGTGATGCCCTTGGCGATGCTCACGTCATCCTCGCCCGGCACCTTGGTGTAGCTGCCGGTGGTGGCGCGGATGTAAAGCTCGCGGGCCTTGGCCTGATCGCACGGGTCGTACTCGTAGCTGATCGACACCGGGGTCAGGTTCAGCGACTGAATGACTTCGCCGAAGGGCTCGTCCTTGCGGCTCATGTGGAACATCTTGAGGATCGCCGACTCGGTACGGTCGTCACCGTCCTTGGCGCGGCCTTCGGCCTGGGCGATCCAGATCGAGGCGCAATCGTTGCGGATCGAATGGTTGATGTACGCCGACAACAGTTGATAGGCCGCCATTTTCTCCCGTCGTCCGCTGATTGAGCGGTGCACGATGAAGCTCTTGTTCAGGCGCATCAGGTCGCTGACGAAAGGCTTTTGTAGCAGGTTGTCGCCAATGGCGATGCGCGGGGTCGGCAGACCGGCGTGGTACACGGCATAGTTGACGAAGGCCGGGTCCATCACAATGTCGCGGTGGTTGGCGATGAACAGGTAGGCGCTGCCGGACTTGAATTGCTCCACCCCTGTATAGGTAACACCGTCGGTGGCGCGCTCGATGGTATGGTCGACGTAATGCTCGACTTTGTCCTGTAACGTGGCCACGGAGGTAATGCCGGCAAACTCACGGCGCAACCGATGGGCTATAAGAGGTTTGAGTGCCCAGCCTAAAGCGCCGGCGAAACGCGGGAAGCGGAAGTGGGTGAGGATATCTAGAAACGCCTTGTCGCCGAGCAGTCGTGCCAGCACTGCCGGGACTTCGCTGTCGTCGTAAGGTCGGATGGCATCGAATTCGCCCATCATGCTCTCTTGTTAGAAACGGCTAGGGTAAGTAAAGGTTTTGATCGAAAACCGGCGGGGTACGGTCTGAAAAAGTAGTCAGACAAAAATAGCCCTGCAAATAGACCGGCGATTATACGCACAAGTCACCTGGGAGACCGCGATGCTGGAAACTACGCAATATGAATGTCCGTATTGTGGTGAGGAAGTCGAGACGACGCTGGATTTGTCCGGTGGCGATCAGACCTATATTGAAGACTGTCAGGTGTGCTGCCGGCCGATAACCTTCGTGTTGCAAGTTCATGAAGAGGAATGGCATCTCGAAGTGTTCAGCGAAAACGAGTGAGGAGCGTGTATGCAGCGCATCTACGATCCGGAAAACCTGATGGAAGGCGAGTTGCTGCAAGGCATGCTCGCCAGCGAGGGCATCGAAGCGCATCTGGTGGGCCGTGATTTGCTCGGGGGTAGCGGCGAGTTACCGATCTATGGCCTGCTCGGGCTGTCGGTCGAGAACGATCAGGCTGCATACGCCCGCGAGCTGATCACTGCGTACAATGCCGCGCTGCCGCTGTCCGGCGATGAATCGGACAGCTTTCCCGGCACGCTGGTCTGTTAGGCTGGCGTTCGTTTGATCAAGAGCCGTGTTGCCCCATGTGTGGACGTTATGCCCTGTTTCGCTGGAACCCCGCCTTCGCGGCGCTGCCCGGTTTTCCCGCCGACCAGCAGGCGCAGTGGAACATTTCCCCCAATGATTCGGTGTTGATGCTGCGGGCCGAGCCTGACGGCCAGCGCACGTTGGCCCGCGCCCGCTGGGGCCTGACGCCACCCTGGCTGACCGATCTGTCCCGCACCCCGGCCCACGCCCGCGCCGAAACCGTTGCCGAACAACCGATGTTCCGCGAAGCCCTGCGCCTGCGCCGCTGCCTGTTGCCGGCCAATGGTTTCTACGAATGGCGCGGCACAACGCGCAAGCGCCCGTACTGGCTGACACCGGGGGAGGGCTCGTCATTATTTTTTGCGGCGATCTGGGAGGCGTATCCGGTACAGGAACAGGTTTGGCTCAGTACCGCGGTGATTACCCAGCCAGCGGCAAGCCAACGGCGGCCGTTGATTCTTGACGAGGCGGGGCAGGCCGCGTGGCTGGATCCGGAGACGCCGTTGCATGCTTTGCAAGCCTTGCTGGCCAGTGAGCCTGCCGCGTTGCGCGAGCGGGTGCTGGCCAATATGGTGAATGATCCGAAGCTCAATGGGCCGGAGTGTTTGACCCCGGGTTGAGTTTTTTGGTGTCAGTGCTGGCCCCCTCGCGAGCAAGCCCGCTCCCACACTGGAACTCTGTCGTACACATATTCTGTGTTCACTGAAGATCAAATGTGGGAGCGGCGGTGCGGCGATCCGACTTGCTCGCGAAGAGGGCCTGAAGGTCAAACCCTGAACTGATTGATCAAGCGTCGCTGCTGCTCGGCCAGCTTGGTCAAGTCCGCACTGGCCGCACTCGACTCATCCGCACCACCGGCCACTTCATTGGCCACCTGCCCGATGTTGATCACATTGCGATTGATGTCGTCCGCTACCGCACTCTGCTCTTCGGCCGCGCTGGCAATCTGGGTGTTCATGTCGTTGATCACCGACACTGCCTGAGTGATGGTTTCCAGCGCTTCGGCAGCCTTGGCCGCGTGCTGCACGCTTTCGTCCGTGCGGTTCTGGCTGTCCTCCATGACCCGCACCACATCCCGCGTGCCTTGTTGCAGCTGCTGAATCATGGTCTGGATTTCTTCGGTGGCCTTTTGCGTCTTCTGCGCCAGGTTACGCACCTCGTCGGCCACCACGGCGAAACCTCGGCCCTGTTCTCCGGCACGGGCGGCTTCGATGGCTGCGTTCAGGGCCAGCAGGTTGGTCTGCTCGGCGATTCCGCGAATGGCGGTAAGGATGGCGTTGATGTTTTCGCTGTCCTTGGCCAGGGTTTGCACCACGCCGACGGCCCGGCCGATCTCAACGGCGAGGGCGCCAATCGAGTTCGAGGTGTCGCGTACGATCTGCATGCCCTGGCTGGCGGCCTGATCGGCATGGTTGGCGGCCTGTGCGGCCTGGGTCGCATTGCGCGCCACGTCCTGGGCGGTGGCGGTCATTTCCTGCACGGCGGTGGCCACCTGATCGATCTCGGCCATTTGTTTGTGTACACCGGTGTTGGTGCGGATGGCGATGTCGGCGGTGTGTTCCGACGAATCGCTGACGCTCTGCACCGACGTCACCACCTGGGTGATCATCGCCTGCAACTTGGCCAGGAAAGTATTGAAGCCCTTGGCGATCGAACCCAGCTCATCGGCACGGTCGCTGGTCAGGCGTCGGGTAAGGTCGCCTTCGCCCTGGGCGATATCGTCGAGCATGGCCACCATCTGTTTGAGCGGACGGGCGATGCCGTGACCCACCAGCCAGATCACCAGCAAACCGATACCGGCAATCACCAGGCCGACCATCGCCATGCCGAAGGTGTCGGATTTGCGCTGGGCGTCCAGGTCGGCCTGGAGTTTTTGCAGGTCGGCCATGACCGCATTCAGTGGCAACTGGAGCATCAGGGTCCAGCGGGCGTCGGTCTGGGCGATGCCGAACGGCAGGTACAGCTCGATCCGGCCCTGGGCCTTGTCGACGGTGTAGGTGACTTCGCCGCGCTTGAGATTGGCCATGTTTGCGATCTGTTTGCTGTCGAGGATGTCGCTGACTTTCTCGCCGAATTTGCTCGGATCCTTGGTGTAGGCAACGATCCGGCCATTGCCGCCGATCAGGGCCATTTCCCCTGCACCGCTGTAAAGCTTCTGGTTGGCGCCCAAGAGCATTTCCTGGATGAAGTTCACCGACAGGTCGGCGCCGACGATGCCCTGGAAGGCACCGTTGAGCATGATCGGTTCTATAAAGGAGGCGAGCATGACGATTTTATCGCCGACCTTATAAGGCGCTGGATCGATCACGCAGGATTTCCTGGTTTCTTTCGAACACAGGTAGTACTCGCTGGCGCGTACGCCGGTGGACAGGGTTTTCTGGTCGTCGACGTCCACCAGCTTGTCCAGGCCCAGGGTGCCGTCGTCGTTGCGGAACCACCAGGGCAGGAAACGCCCGTTGGCGGCGTCGATGCCGACCACCGGCGTGCCGACGTAGGCTGCATCGTTGTGATCCAGTGCGTCTTTTTCCCATCCGATGTAGGTGCCGAGGATTTTCGGGTTCTTGACCACGTTTTCCTTGATCAGGCCGATCAATTGCTCGCGGCTGAGGCTCAGCGCAGGCTGGCCATCGGCCCCCGGTGTGCCGATCAGGGCGTTGACCCGCACCAGTCCGCCGGCAATCAGCAGCGGCGCTTCGAGCTCACGCTGGATCTGGCTGACTTGGGTTTGCGCCAGGGACGTCAGACGTTGTTCGATGACTTGCTCGAATTGCGCCTGGGTCCGCTCCTGGACCATATCTTGGGTCCGCGCGCCGGAGAACAGCGCGTACACCACCAGCGCTGCCACGACACTAAGGACAATGGCGCCGGCTAGGGCCGCCACGGAAAACTGGATCGACTTGAATTTCATGGGGGCTCCGCACGGGAAAAGACGTCTGCCCAGGTGTATCGGCAGGGTGGCGGGCGGGCATGAGCGCGGGCAGCTGAAATGACTGTTTTTGCGTGCCGGATGTCGTAATTGAATCAATGCGCACGTGATGGGCTGCGGGTTGTCGCTATATGTGAATTTTTTCTACGGCGATGAGAGCTTTGTCCGAATTGTGCGTCTTACGTCCATTGTATCTGGCGTCGATATATTTCCACGCCTAGGATACGCGGCATGTTTTCTGGGAGTTTGTTGATGAACAAGATTTTGGTTGTCAGTGCGCTGGGCGCAGCGCTTTTGCTCAGCGGTTGCCAGTCGGTCAATACCACCAGTGGCGGCGCTGTAGGCGTTGAGCGCAAGCAGTACATGTTCAGCATGTTGTCCGAGCAAGAGGTCGACCAGATGTACGCCCAGTCCTATCAGAAGACGGTGGGCGAAGCTTCCAGCAAAGGTGTGCTGGACAAGACCAGCAATGAAGCCAGGCGGGTTCAGGTGATTGCCGACCGGCTGATTGCCCAGGCGCCGAACTTCCGTCCGGATGCGGCCCAGTGGAAGTGGGAAGTCAACCTGATCAAGAGCGATGAGCTCAACGCCAACTGCGGCCCTGGCGGCAAGATCATCTTTTACACAGGGCTAATCGACACCCTGAAGCTGACCGACGATGAAATCGCCGCGATCATGGGCCATGAAATCGCCCACGCCCTGCGCGAGCACGGTCGTGAAGCGATGTCCAAGGCTTACGGCATCGAAATGGCCAAGCAGGGCGCCGGTGCCTTGTTGGGATTGGGGCAGGACACCATGGCCCTGGCCGATACCGTGGCCAACTATGGCATGACCTTGCCCAACAGCCGCGCCAATGAAAACGAAGCGGACCTGATCGGCCTGGAGCTGGCGGCCCGCGCCGGTTACAACCCGAATGCCGCGATCACCCTGTGGAACAAGATGAGCAAGGTCTCGGAAGGTGCGCCACCGGAGTTCATGAGCACTCACCCGGCGTCTTCGAGCCGTATAGCGGCTTTGCAGGCGGCGATTCCGAAAGTCATGCCGCTTTACGAGCAAGCCAGGAAGTCCTGATTGAGTTCAATAAAAGCTGAGACTCCTCAGCTTTTGTGGCGAGGGAGCTTGCTCCCGCTCGGCTGCGGAGCAGTCGTAGATCCGGATTACGCGTCGAATCTGACAAAACGCGATCATCTGGTTTGGGGCTGCTATGCAGCCAGCGGGAGCAAGCTCCCTCGCCACAATGACTGCCTTACCCCGTCAAACCCACCCGCTGCTCTGCATCGCCTTGTACACCGCGACAATCGCCAGGATGAAGAACGCCGACGCCGCCAGTCGACGGATCAGGGTCAAGGGCAACTTGTCCGCGGCAAAGTTACCCGCCAGAACCACCGGTACGTTGGCAATCAGCATGCCGAGGGTGGTGCCGATGATCACCAGCCAAAGCTCTGGATACTGGGCCGCGAGCATTACGGTAGCGATCTGAGTTTTGTCGCCGATTTCCGCCAGGAAGAACGCGATCAGCGTGGTCAGGAACGGCCCGAACTTGCGGGCGGTGCTGGCTTCGTCGTCATCCATCTTGTCCGGGACCAGGGTCCACAGCGCCGTGGCGGCGAAGCTTGCGGCGAGGATCCAGTGCAGCATCGTATCCGAGAAGAAACTGCCGACCCAGGCACCGACTGCACCGGCGGCTGCGTGGTTGGCCAGGGTCGCGGCGATGATGCCGGCGATGATCGGCCAGGGTTTGCGGAAACGGGCAGCGAGAATGAGCGCGAGCAGTTGCGTCTTGTCGCCGATTTCGGCCAAGGCAACGATTGCGGTAGGTACGAGTAGTGAATCCAGCATCAGGGGTTTTCCTAAGGGGCGGGTCGACACGGCTATGACACGTACAGCCTTCCCGCCCCGGGTAAGGTGTTCGTGTCATAGGTCTTGTCAAACCCTGCGATCCATCTGATGTGGATGCTTGGGTCGCATGCGCCATGGTCTGAGGACCAAGTATGTTGACGCATGCCGGACGAGCGTGGCGCTCGTGGGAGACTACTCCCCTAGGACGGAGCGGATTCTGCCTAGGCAAAATCCATTCGGCAAGTACAAATTTTTATCCGCGCTTGGCTCGGTAGATTCTGAAACCCTGTCCTTCGGCCTTGATCGCACACACGCCAAGATGCTCTTCGATCAACGGTTGATACTTCAGGAAACTGTTCGCCACCAAGCGCAGTTCGCCACCGCTTTTCAGATGTTTAGCCGCTTTTCGCAGCAAATTTTCCGTTGCGAAATAGTCGGTGTGCACGCCGACATGGAACGGCGGATTGCTCAGGATCGCACTCAAACCCATCGGCGCGGCATCGATTCCGTCACCGGTAATCACCTCGGCTTCCAGACCATTGGCAGCCAGGGTCAGACGACTGCTGGCAGCGGCAAAGGCATCCACATCCAGCAACGTGACCTGGTTGTGCGGGTAACGACGTTTCACCGCCGCGCCCAGAACCCCTGCGCCGCAACCGAAATCGAGCAAGTGACCGCTGGGCAGTTTGTCCAGATGCTCCAGCAGCAGCGCGCTGCCACGATCGAGTCGACCATGGCTGAACACCCCAGGCAGGCTGATGACCTTCAACGGGCCTTCGGCCAGCGGCAGTTCGTAGGCCTGCGCCAGGCTTTCCAGCGGTTTGGCTTCAGGCGCGTTGGCTACGGTGACCAGCCAGAGCTGGCAGTGGCGCGCGCTGTCGAGTTTGCGCGGCTTGCCGAACGGGTTGAGTTGTTTGGCGGCACCTTCGATGCCGCTTTTTTTCTCGCCGACCAGGTACAGCTCGCGGCCGGCCAGCCGCGAGGCGAGGGCGTTGAGAATGTAATCGGTCAGGTCCTTGGCCTTGGGCAGAAAGACCACCGCTGTATCGAACTCGCGCTCGGGCGCATTCACGCCAAAATGGCTGCGCTCGGCGAAGCGGGCGTCCAGCGCGGCCTGATCGCCGGCGTGCCAGCACCAGCCATGAGCTTCGGGCAGGCGGCCCAGCAAGTCGTCGGCGGGCAAACCGGCCAACAACACCGAACCCTGGAATAACTCGGCCTGACGAAGCAGTACTTCACTGCGCGGATCCATAACTGCTCCCGTGGAAAAAAGTGCCGCAGTTTATCAACTGACGACTCGCAGCGCCTTACCGCTGAAGTATCCCAGTGCGTTTTCGCTCACTTGGCCAACGATTCGCTGGCGCGCTTCGCGGCTGCCCCAGGCGTTGTGCGGGGTGACGATCAGGCGCGGAATGTCGTGGGCCAGCAGCGGATTGCCGTTGACGGGAGGCTCGACGCTCAGCACGTCAGTGGCGGCGCCGCCCAGATGCCCGTTGCGCAAGGCGTCGGCCAGCGCCTGTTCATCAATCAATCCACCGCGTGCGGTGTTGACCACGAACGCGCCGGGTTTCATTGAGGCCAGTTCGCGGGCGCCGATGAAGTGGCGAGTGTGCTCATTGAGCGGGCAGTGCAGAGTCAGGGCATCGACCTGTGGCAACAGTTCATTCAGTGGCAGGCGGTCCGGCCGGGCAGGGCGTCCGGGAATTTGCCCCAGCACAACGCGCATACCGAAGGCTTCAGCCAACCGTGCGACCGCGCCGCCCAATTCGCCATGTCCCAGCAGGCCAAGGGTTTTGCCTTCGAGTTCGACAATCGGGTAATCCAGCAAACAGAACTGTTTGGCCTGCTGCCAGCGGCCTTCGCCTACGGCTTTTTGATAATCGGCCAGACGCGTGGCCAGATTGAGCAGCAACATGATCGTGTGCTGCGCCACCGACGGCGTGCCGTAACCCTGACAGTTGCACACAGTAATTCCGTGGGCGCGGGCGGCGGCGAGGTCGACGTTGTTGGTGCCGGTGGCGGTGATCAGGATCAGCTTGAGATCAGGGCTGGCGGCCATGGCGGCGGCATCGATGACAATTTTGTTGCTGATGGCGACGGTGGCGCCCTTGAGATGTTCGATGACTTGATCGGGCAAGGTCTGGGTGAACAGCTGCAAATCACTGAAACAACGGCGCAGCGGGTCGAGGTCAAGGTCGCCGAGGTCCAGGGACGGGTGGTCGAGGAAAACGGCGCGGCGAGTGTTCGTCATCAACTGTACCTTTTGTGCAATGAACTGAAGGCGTAATCTGCCGAGCCTACCAGATGAAATAAATAGTTACGCTTGGCCTGAAGGAGCCCCCATGTACTGGACAGAGTTCTTGACCGTTGCCCTGATTCACCTGCTGGCCGTGGCCAGCCCCGGCCCGGACTTTGCCGTGGTGGTGCGCGAGAGTGTTACCCACGGTCGCCGCGCGGGCACCTGGACCGCGCTGGGTGTGGGTACGGCGATTTTCCTGCACGTGGGTTACTCGCTGTTGGGTATCGGCCTGATCGTGTCCCAGTCGATCGTGCTGTTCAATGCCTTGAAATGGGCCGCTGCCGCTTACCTGCTGTACATCGGTTACAAGGCGCTGCGCGCGCAACCGGCCAAGCCAGTGGCGGACGACCTGCACAAGGAAGCCGGCGAGCGCACCGCCCGTGGTGCCTTCACTTCAGGTTTCGTCACCAACGGTCTCAACCCGAAAGCCACGCTGTTCTTCCTCTCGCTGTTCACCGTGGTCATCAATCCGCAAACGCCACTGGCCGTGCAGGCCGGTTACGGGGTTTACCTGGCGGCGGCGACAGCGGTCTGGTTCTGCCTGGTGGCGATGCTGTTCAGCCAGCAGCGCGTGCGCGCCGGTTTCGCCCGCATGGGTCACTGGTTCGACCGGACCATGGGCGCGGTGCTGATTGCGATTGGCGTGAAGCTCGCTTTTACCGAGATGCATTGATTCTGTAGGCGCTACAAGCAGTGAATCCCTGCGGATGATGGCGCAACGCTAGTATTTGCGGGGTTCTGCAAATCATTCCTTTGGCTGATTTGGCTGGCGTTCAGGGGCACTACAGTGCGTACTTTCAGTCACGACCGTGCAGTCAGAAAAAGGGATTCTTATGTTGCAGACTCGCGTTATCCCCCCGGCCGAAGGCGCTTACCAGTACCCGCTGTTGATCAAACGGCTGCTGATGTCCGGTGCCCGTTATGAGAAAACCCGCGAGATCATCTACCGCGACAAATTGCGCTACAGCTACCCGACCCTGATCGAACGGGTAGCCCGCCTGGCCAATGTGCTGACAGCGGCCGGGGTCAAGCCCGGGGATGCCGTGGGTGTGATGGACTGGGACAGCCATCGTTACCTGGAGTGCATGTTCGCCATCCCGATGATCGGCGCGGTGATCCACACCATCAACGTGCGCCTGTCACCGGAACAGATCCTCTACACCATGAACCACGCCGAGGACCGCTTTGTGCTGGTCAACAGCGAGTTCGTCGGCCTCTACAAGGCCATCGAGGGGCAACTGACCACGGTCGAGAAGACCCTGCTGCTGACTGACCTTCCGGAAAAAACCGCGGACCTGCCGAACCTCGTCGGCGAATACGAACAGCTGCTGGCTGCGGCGAGCCCGCAGTACGACTTCGAGGATTTCGACGAAAACTCGGTCGCGACCACGTTCTATACCACCGGCACCACCGGTAACCCCAAGGGCGTGTACTTCACCCATCGGCAACTGGTGCTGCACACCATGGGCGTGTCGACCATCATGGGCGCAATCGACAGCGTGCGCCTGCTGGGCACCAACGACGTGTACATGCCGATCACCCCGATGTTCCACGTCCACGCCTGGGGCTTGCCGTATGTGGCGACCATGCTCGGGCTCAAGCAGGTGTATCCCGGCCGCTATGACCCGGAGTACCTGGTGGAGTTGTGGCGCAAGGAGAAGGTCACGTTCTCCCATTGCGTACCGACCATTTTGCAGATGGTCCTCAATGCCAAGGCCGCGCAGAACGTCGACTTCGGCGGCTGGAAAATCGTCATCGGCGGCAGCGCCCTGAACCGCACGTTGTACGAGGCGGCCAAGGCCAAAGGCATTCAGTTGACCGCTGCGTACGGCATGTCGGAAACCGGGCCGCTGGTCTCGTGCGCGCACCTCAACGACGAATTGATGGCCGGCACCGAAGACGAGCGCACCACTTACCGGATCAAGGCCGGCGTGCCAGGGCCACTGGTGGAGGCGGCGATCGTCGACACCGAGGGCAACTTCCTGCCCGCCGACGGCGAGACCCAGGGCGAACTGGTGTTACGGGCACCGTGGCTGACCGAGGGGTATTTCAACGAGCCACAGAAGGGCGCCGAGCTCTGGGCCGGAGGCTGGCTGCACACCGGTGACGTGGCGACCCTGGACAGCATGGGCGTGATCGACATTCGTGACCGGATCAAGGATGTGATCAAGACCGGTGGCGAGTGGATCTCCTCTCTGGACCTGGAAGACCTGATCAGCCGTCATGCGGCGGTACGCGAAGTAGCAGTGGTGGGGATCCCCGATCCGCAGTGGGGCGAGCGGCCGTTTGCCCTGCTGGTGCTCCGTGAGGGTCATGCAATCGGGGCCCGGGAACTCAAGGAACACCTCAAGCCGTTTGTGGAGCTGGGGCACTTGAGCAAGTGGGCGATTCCGAGCCAGATCGCCCTTGTTACTGAAATTCCCAAGACCAGCGTCGGCAAACTCGACAAGAAGCGCATTCGTGTCGACATCACCGAATGGCAAGCCACCAACAGCACCTTCCTCTCGACGCTTTAAGCGCCTCTCGGCGTGCCCGAAAGGGCACGCCAGCCCCACCAAGCAAGCGCTTGGCTTGTCAAATCGAATTTTTCAGCCATTCTTGCCGTGCCGACGGGTGTCGGACTGGCGAAAGGACTGTTCCAGAGTGGCTGGCAACTGCAAATCACACTTTAGAGGGATCAAGCGCTACTACCTGCTGGCTATAGTCCGTTCAAGGATTTTTAAGAACGGGGCAACCGCACGAACCGGGGCGATGCAACTTTGGAATGACTTTGGGACGCCATGGCTCCCGGTTATCCACAGCGTTTTTAGAAGTGCTCATTGCCATAAAAATAAAATGCACATGGAGTAGCGTCGATGACATCAGTAAACCAGTTCTGGCGCCGGGCGAAACTGCCCCTGGCTGTCAGTCTTGCCTCTACGCTCGCCGGGCCAGCATTCGGCGTCAGTTTCAACGTTGGTGAAATCGAAGGTCAGTTCGACTCATCCCTGTCGATTGGTGCCAGTTGGTCTACTCAGCAGCCGAACAAGAACCTCATCGGTGTCAACAACGGCGGCAAGGGTTTGTCCCAGACTTCTGATGACGGTCACCTGAACTTCAAGAGCGGGGAAACCTTCTCGAAGATCTTCAAGGGCATCCATGACCTTGAACTGAAATACGGCGATACCGGTGTTTTCGTCCGTGGCAAATACTGGTACGACTTTGAACTGAAGGACGAAAGCCGTCCGTTCAAGGACATCAGCGACGACGGCCGCAAGGAAGGCGCCAAGTCCGCTGGCACTCAACTCCTCGACGCCTTCGTCTACCACAACTATTCCATTGCCGATCAGCCAGGTTCCGTGCGTCTGGGCAAGCAGGTCGTGAGCTGGGGTGAAAGTACCTTCATCGGTGGTGGCATCAACTCGATCAACCCGATCGACGTGTCGGCATTCCGCCGTCCGGGTGCCGAGATCAAGGAAGGCCTGATCCCGGTCAACATGTTCTATGTGTCCCAGAGCCTGACCGAAAACCTCTCGGCCGAAGCGTTCTATCAAATTGAATGGGATCAGACCGTCGTCGACAACTGCGGCACGTTCTTCTCCCAGCCGGACATCGTTGCCGACGGCTGCGACAACAACTTGCGCGTGCTGAACAAGCGCTCGCAAATTCCGGCCATTGCCCTGGGGCCTTTGGCCGCCAACGGCGTCGACGTCAACGAAGAGGGTGTTCTGGTGCGTCGTGGCCCCGATCGTGATGCCCGCGACAGCGGTCAGTGGGGTGCGTCCTTCAAGTACATGTTCGATCCGCTGGACACCGAGTTCGGCGCCTACTTCATGAATTACCACAGCCGTGCGCCGATCTTCAGCGCCACCGGTGCGCCGCAGTCGGTCTACAACACGGCAAAAGCGCTGCCTGGCCCGTTCGCGGCACTCGGGCCACTGCTGGTGGCAGGTAATTCGCAATACTTCATCGAATACCCCGAGGACATTCGCCTGTATGGCTTGAGCTTCTCCACCACCCTGCCTACCGGTACGGCGTGGAGCGGTGAGATCAGCTACCGTCCGAACGCTCCGGTGCAGCTCAACTCCACCGACATCCTGTTCTCCGGTATACGTCCTTTGGGCAATAACAACCCGAACAATCCGTTGACCAATGCATCGCTGCTTACCGGCGTGCCGGGTCAAGACCTGCACGGGTATCGTCGCAAGGAAATCACCCAGTTCCAGACCACCCTGACGCACTTCTTCGACCAGGTCATGGGCGCCAGCCGTCTGACCCTGGTGGGCGAAGTGGGCGTGACCCACGTTGGCGGCCTGGAAAGCACTTCTGACGTTCGTTATGGCCGAGATCCGGTCTACGGCCCGGGTGAGTTGCCAGCCTCTGGCGCGCTCGATACCTGCGTGACACTCAATACCAGCACCATCAACGGTGCCGGCCCGGGTACGCCGACCAACAACCGCAGCCGCAACTGCACCAACGAAGGCTTCACCACCCCGACTTCGTGGGGCTACCGCGGTCGTGCCATCTGGGAATACAACGACGTGTTTGCCGGTGTGAACCTCAAGCCGAACGTTGCCTGGTCCCATGACGTGAGCGGTTACTCCCCTGGCCCTGGCGGCAACTTCGAGGAAGGCCGCAAAGCGGTGAGCCTGGGTGTCGACGCCGAGTACCAGAACACCTATACCGCGAGCCTGGCGTACACCAACTTCTTCGACGGCAAGTACACCACCGTGGATGATCGCGACTTCGTTGCGCTCAGCCTCGGCGTGAACTTCTAAGCACTGTATTTTCTGGACGAGCGCACATATGAAAATAACAAAGAGTCTGTTCCACGCCGGTGTTCTGGGCCTTTCGCTGCTGGCGACCAGCGTCATCGCAGCGGTTCCCCAGGCCGAGGCCGACAAACTGGGCAAGAGCCTGACCCCGATGGGCGCTGAAATGGCGGGTAACGCCGACGGTTCGATCCCGGCCTGGAAGCCCATGGCGAAGAACGCCGGTACGGTCGACAGCAAAGGTTTCCTGTCCAATCCGTTCGCCAGCGAAAAACCGCTGTTCACCATCACGGCGCAGAACGTCGACCAGTACAAGGAAAAGCTCGCACCGGGCCAGTACGCGATGTTCAAGCGCTACCCGGAAACCTTCAAGATGCCGGTTTATCCGTCTCATCGCGGTGCCACCGTGCCGGATGACGTGTTCGCCGCCATCAAGCGCAACGCCACCAACACCAACCTGGTGTCCGGCGGTAACGGTCTGGAGAACTTCGAAACGGCAGTGCCGTTCCCGATTCCGAAAAGCGGCGTGGAAGTCATCTGGAACCACATCACCCGCTATCGCGGGGGCAGCGTGACCCGTCTGGTGACCCAGGCCACACCACAACCGAACGGTTCGTTCAGCCTGGTGTACTTCGAGGACCAGTTCGTGTTCCGCGACAAGATGAAGGATTACGACCCGAAAAACCCGGGCAACATCCTGTTCTACTTCAAGCAGAAAGTGACCGCGCCGGCTCGTCTGGCCGGTGGTGTGCTGCTGGTTCACGAAACCCTCGATCAGGTCAAGGAGCCGCGTTCGGCGTGGGTCTACAACGCCGGCCAGCGTCGTGTGCGCCGTGCACCGCAAGTGTCCTATGACGGCCCGGGTACTGCAGCCGACGGCCTGCGTACTTCCGACAACCTGGACATGTTCAACGGTGCACCGGATCGTTACGACTGGAAGCTCGAAGGCAAGAAAGAGATGTACATCGGCTCCGATGCCTACAAGCTCGACGATCCGAAGCTCAAGTACGCCGACATCATCAAGGCCGGTCACATCAACCAGGACCTGGCTCGTTACGAGTTGCGTCGTGTGTGGCATGTGGTTGCAACCCTGAAGGAAGGTCAGCGTCACATCTACGCCAAGCGTGACTTCTACATTGACGAAGACACCTGGCAAGCAGCGGTGATCGATCACTACGACGGTCGCGGCCAACTGTGGCGCGTCGCCGAGGCCCATGCCGAGAACTACTACGACAAGCAAGTGCCGTGGTATGCCCTCGAAGCCCTGTATGACCTGCAATCGGGTCGTTACCTGGCGCTGGGCATGAAGAACGAAGAGAAGTCAGCCTATGACTTCGGCTTCACTGCCACCACCAGCGACTTCACCCCGGCCGCCTTGCGTCAGGATGGTGTTCGCTAAGGTGAACTGAGTAGAGGCCGCACCCTCTGAAAACGCCCCGACTGGTTCGGGGCGTTTTTTTGTGCGCCCAGCATGGGCGCAATCTTGCGGGTGAAAGTCCCGTCGTAAGCTGACCACAGCGAACGAAGTGAAGCGCAACTGCATGAGGGCGACCGAGTGTGGGGAGGAAGCGTGAATCGAAACCGCGAGCCGATGGACAAGAACCGGATATAAGGCGAAGCCGATCAGGGCGAGCGAGCAAAAGATCGCGAAGCTCTTGTGGTCAAGGATCAGGCTGCGTAAATCCGGCGGTTGTGCGGGG
>NZ_JBFUHS010000060.1:0-16877 GCF_056402255.1 Pseudomonas sp. P4_B4 | reverse complement strand
CGGCAGGCTGAGTGGAGGCGTTCATCCGGGGGGAGGCGCGCAGCGCCGTTCGGCGCAGCCGAACACATCGAGAGGAGGTCGCGCGAAGCCGACCGGAGGCGATGCCCCCGGATGAATGCCGGAGCGAAGGAACCCCGAGCCTAAGCGAGGGGCCGTACGTAAGGGGCGAGACCTTTTGGTTCCTTTTGGGGCGTTTGCCAAAAGGGACTCGCCGTAAGGGCGAAACCATAAGCCGCCATAACCGCAGCAACGGATATGTACTCGGTCATGAAGGAATATCCAAAGCCAACGACATGAACTGACCGATCCGCGACCGCAACCACCGCTCCGCCGGATCATTGTCATGCACCCCACTCCAGGCCATCGACAACTGCGCCGCCTCAATCTCGAACGGCGGATCCTCGGCCCGCAACCCACACCCCTCCACCAACGCACACGCCGCATAATCCGGCACAGTGGCAATCATCTCGGTCCCCGCGAGCAACGCCCGCAACCCACTGAACTGCGGCACCCCCAGCACCACACGACGACTACGCCCAACCTTCGCCAGATCCAGATCGATATTGCCGCTCAAGTCCCCCGAGAACGACACCATCGCATGGGGCCGCTCACAGTACTCATCCAGGCTCAATGTCCCCGGCCGGGTGTCGCCACGCAGCACTTTGCAGGGAATATCGCGCAGTTTCTTGCGCTTGGCATTGGCCGGCAGATCCGTGGTGTAACTCACGCCCACCGAGATTTCCCCCGACGCCAGCAGTGTCGGCATCAACAGGTAATTGGCCCGCCGCACGACCACGACAATGCCCGGTGCTTCCTCTTGCAACTGACGCAGCAACGGTGGAAACAAACCGAATTCGGCATCGTCCGACAACCCGATGCGGAACACATCGCAACTGGTCGCCGGATCGAATTCCTTGGCCCGGCTCACAGCCCCGGAAATGGTATCCATCGCCGGTTGCAACTCCTTGAGAATCGCCAACGCACGCGCCGTCGGTTCCATGCCGCGACCATTGCGCAGCAGCAACGGGTCGTCGAACAGATCGCGCAAACGCCCCAGCGCGGCGCTCACCGCCGGCTGCCCCATGAACAGTTTTTCCGCAACGCGGGTCAGGTTTTTTTCGAACATCAGGGCCTCGAAAATCACCAGCAGGTTCATGTCGACGCGACGCAGATCGTTACGGTTCATAGGCACAGGTTCCTTGTGTGTGTTCGGCCAGGCGCGAGGATGAGAATTGTGTCTGACTTTACCCAAGACTTCCCGCGGTGAGCGAGGAATTAACAACGATTAACTCGCAAGCCAGAGCCTTCGGGTCCAAGAATGAAGCCTACCGACACGGACATTCGCCATGGCTCACGTTCAGCAAAATGCCGCCCCCGCGTCATTCACGCCTATGCCAAAGAAAAGCACCGGTGGCCTCAGCCCGCAACGCGAAAAACGGGTTAAACAACTGATCCTCGAACGTCTGGGCGACAGCCTGGAAGTCACTGAACTGGCACAGGCCTGCGCCCTCTCGCGCAGTCACTTCTCCCGCGCGTTCAAGTGCAGCACCGGCCTCTCGCCGCAAGAATGGATTCGCCAGCAGCGCATTGCCCTGGCCAAGCAATTGATCCAGTACACCGACATGAGCCTTACGCAGATCAGCCTCGAATGCGGCTTCTGCGATCAGGCGCACTTCTGCCATATCTTCACCCGCAGCGAAGGCATCAATCCGTTTGCCTGGCGCTGTCAGTTTGTTCGCGGCGCCTCGTTGAGCAGCAAACGATCGCAGGTTACGCCAGCCCCTACAGAGCTGTGTGTACACCCTTAGGAGCTGGCGCAGCCTGCGATCTTTCAGTCAGACATCAACCCTTGAGGAACGCCAACAGGTCAGCGTTGAGCTGGTCCTTATGGGTGTCCGTCAAACCGTGAGGGGCGCCCGGGTAAATCTTCAGGGTCGAGCCCTTCACCAGTTTGGCGGAGGAGACGCCCGCCGCTTCGTACGGCACCACCTGATCCGCGTCGCCATGCACCACCAGGGTCGGCACGTCGAACTTCTTCAAGTCTTCGGTGAAGTCGGTTTCCGAGAATGCCTTGATGCAGTCATAGGCGTTCTTGTGGCCGGCCATCATGCCCTGCATCCAGAACCAGTCGATCATGCCCTGGGACGGTTTCGCGTCAGGTTTGTTGAAGCCGAAGAACGGGCCACTGGCGAGGTCGATGTACAGCTGCGAACGGTCGGCCAGCGAGGCCTGGCGGATGCCGTCGAACACTTCCAGCGGCAGGCCGCCGGGGTTGGCTTCGGTCTCGAGCATCAGCGGCGGTACCGCGGAAATCAGCCCGGCCTTGGCCACGCGGCCGGTGCCGTGACGACCGATGTAACGCGCCACCTCGCCACCGCCGGTGGAGAAGCCGAACAGCACGGCGTTTTGCAGGTCGAGCAGCTCGATCAACTGCGCCAGATCGTCGGCGTAATGGTCCATGTCATTGCCCGACCACGGCTGGCTGGAGCGCCCATGACCGCGACGGTCGTGGGCGATGACCCGGTAGCCCTTGGAGGCCAGGAAGATCATCTGCGACTCCCAGCTGTCGGCGTTGAGCGGCCAGCCGTGACTGAAGACAATCGGCTGACCGCTGCCCCAGTCCTTGTAGTAAATCTCGACGCCGTCGCGGGTAGTGAAGGTGCTCATGGGTGATGCCTCCTTAACGAGTGTTGGGGTGAATCAAACCGGTAACGGGTTCAGGCGGTCCGCCAGGCGCGCCACCCGCTCGCCCAGGTGCGCGGCGGTGCAGCGATCCTCGGGCGGCGGAGCATCGTCGGGGGATTGTTCGACGTTCGACTGGGCCATGGCGCCCAGTGAGCTGCCCAGGCGATTGAGTTGGCCGTTGAACGCGCCGGTGCTGGAGCGTGCCGGCAGCAGGTCGAGGCCGACCCAGATCATCGAGTGCTGGGCAGCGAACACTGCCATCTGCAGCAAGGTGTTGAGCTTGTCGCCGCACAGGCAGCCGGAATTGGTGAAGCCCGCCGCGAGTTTGTCGCGCCAGGGCTGGGCCAGGTAGAAGGTCGCCGTGGCCTCCATGAATGCCTTGAAGGCCGCCGAGGCGCTGCCCATGTAGGTCGGCGCGCCGAAGATGATGGCGTCGGCGTTGTGTAGCCGCGCCCAGTGCTCGTCCACTTCCTCGACCGGGATCAACTGGCAGGTGCTGCCCAGGTGCCGTTCCACGCCCGCGGCCACGGCTTCGGCCATGACCCGGGTGTGCCCGTAGCCACTGTGATAGACCACAACCACGTTGCTCATTGCTCGGTCCTTGCGATGAGTTGAGTCCTCTTGTAGGAGCGAGCTTGCTCCTACAGGAAGAGAGTTTTGGCGTAGACCGGACGCGCGACGAGTTAAACGTTGTTAATTTTCCTTGGCGCGCAAAAAGCCCCGGCATGTCCTGTCCATCTGTCGCACCCAATGTTTTCGGGACCGACAGCCGCTGGCCGATACGCTAGAGTCAATGCCTGCCCTTTCAGTCACCCGGGTGGCGCATTGCGCTCTGTAAAAAACCTGAGGAATATGCTCAAAAACCGCGTACTAGACGGATGCAGCAGGAGCGACTCGTTGACCCTTTCCCCCGAACAGGCTGTGCATTTCGGCCCCTACCGGGTCTACCCCGGACAACGCCTGGTGATGGAGGCCGACCAGCCCTTGCGCCTGGGTCGGCGCGCCATGGACATCCTGTTGATCCTGCTGGAGCACGCCGGCAACGTGGTCAGCAAGCAACAATTGATCGCCGGGGTCTGGCCCAACAGCGTGGTCGAAGACATCAACCTGCGGGTGCACATGGCCGCGTTGCGCAAGGCGCTCGGCGACGGTCAGACCGGCCAGCGCTACATCGTCACCGTGGCCCAGCGCGGGTACAGCTTCGTCGCACCGCACTCACTGGAGCAGGCAGAGCAACCGCCAGCACCCACCGCTTGCGCACCGAGCCGGCATAACCTGCCGGTACGCCGCACGCGCATGATCGGCCGGCAGACGCTGGTCGACAACCTGATGGAGCAACTGCCCCGTCAGCACTTCATCACCCTCGTCGGCCCCGGCGGCATCGGCAAGACCACCGTGGCCTTGCGGGTCGCCGAGCAAATGATCGGTCGCTACCGGGACGGCATTCACCTGCTGGACCTGGCCCCGATCAACTGCCCGCTGATGATCAACGGCCACCTGGCGACGTTGCTCGAAGTGGCTCTGCACGACGACGAACCCATGAGCGGGCTGGCGGACTCTCTACGCGACCGCCACATGCTGCTGGTCATTGACAACTGTGAGCACCTGGTCGACGCCATTGCCCAGCTCAGCGAACAGATTCTGCGCAGTGCGCCGCACGTGCACATCCTCGCCACCAGCCGCGAGAGCCTGCGGGCCGAAGGGGAATTCGTTCAGCGTCTGGAGTCACTCGACTGCCCGCCGCCCATCGCCGTCCTCGACTGCGCCCAGGCCATGACCTTTTCCGCCTTGCAACTGTTCGTAGAGCGGGCCATGGCCAGCCATGACAGCTTTGAACTGAAGGACGATGAGCTGCCGCTGTTGATTGACATCTGCCACCGACTGGACGGTATTCCGCTGGCCATCGAACTGGCGGCGGCGCAAGTGGGCAACTTCGGATTGCACGGCTTGCTGGCGCAGTTGCAAAGCAGCTTCCGGGTGTTGACCCAGCCCTGCCAGACGCCCCTGGCACGCCATCAGACCCTGCGCGCAACGTTGGACTGGAGCTTCGAGCTGCTCAATGCCTGTGAAAAGACCTGCCTGCGCCGACTGAGTGTGTTTCGCGGCGGCTTCACCCTGGAGTCGGCAGCGGCGGTGATTGTCGGCGAACACATCGAACCCCGCGAGGTGTTCGGCTCGATCACCCTACTGGTCGCCAAGTCCCTGTTGAACGTGGAGGTGGGCGACGAGGATGTTTACTACCGCCTGCTCGATACCACCCGCAGCTATGCCCTGGAAAAACTCGGGCAAACCACCGACCTGCCAGGCACTCGGGAGCGGCATGCCGAGCGCTGCCTGGCGCTGATGCAACAGGCGCAGGACGACTGGGAGAAAACCTCGACCGGCCTGTGGCTCGAACGCTATGGCCGGGCCCTGGAGGACATCCGCGCAGCCCTCGACTGGGGATTGCACGCTAAAGGGCCGCAGGCACTGGCGATACGCCTGGCCGCGACCTCCACGCCCCTGTGGCAAGAGTTGTCACTGCTCAAGGAGCACGGCGGTTATGTGCGCAAGGCGCTGGCCTTGCTGGAGCAGTCTGCCGAACCTTGCCCGCGCTTGCAGATGGCCCTCAAGCTGGCTTTGGGTAGTGCCTGTTACCACGTTCAAGGAGGTTGCGCCGAAACCGTTGGCGCCTTCGTCAGCGCCAGAGCCCTGGCCAGGCAACTCAACGATGTGGCCGGTCAGTTGCGGGCGATTTCCGGGCACCTGGCGGTCAATCTCAGCTGCGGCCAATACCAGATGGCCCTGGAACAGAGCCGGCAATTCGATCGACTGGGGCTGCATGACGACGCCCTGATGTCCCTGAGCATGCATCGATTGCGGGTACTCGCCCTGCACTTCTGCGGCGACCAGCAACAGGCTGGGGAGCATGCCGAACAGGTGCTGCAACGAATGACCCACAGCGGTCATCTCAACCGCTTCACTCACGGTTTTGGCGTGCAATACGACCAGAGTGTCGCGGCACTGACCGTCCACGCGCGCATCCTCTGGCTGCAAGGCCAACCGGAACAGGCCTGGCGCGCGGCCCGGCAAGCGCTGGACATCGCGCTGCAGATCAACCACGGCACGTCGATCTGCTACACCCTGGCGCTCGCCGGCTGCCTGATCGCCCACTACAACGGCGACACCCGCAGCGCCCGCGAACTCCTGCGCCTGCTGCTGGAACAGGCGCAGAAACACTCGGTTCCACTGTTCTATCACTGGGCGCAACACTATGCGCAGGTGATCGGCGGCACCGATGTTCGGCCCACCAGCCGCCAAAGTGTCGGTTTGATCAAAGACATTATGGTCACGCTGGATACGGCATACGTCGACGATGGTTTGCTCGAACGCGCGCAAAACGGTGCGTCGGGCTGGAGTACGGCAGAGATTCTGCGGGCCAGGGCCAAGGCGCTGCTGGCAACGGATTGTCCGGTGAAAACCGCAACGGCAGAAGCCGTGCTGCTCAAGGCACTCAACGTGGCCAGGACTCAGGGTGCGCTGGCCTGGGAGTTGCGCAGCGCCACCTCGCTGGCGCAACTGTGGCAGCGTCAGGGCCGCCACCAGCAGGCGCATGAACTGCTGGCACCAGTCTACCAGCGCTTCACCGAGGGTTTTGCCACGCCAGACCTGATGACGGTTCGCCGGCTACTCGACGAGTTGCAATGCCACCTGCCCGCCTGAAAGCCAGCGCGTTTGAGTGATGTAACCCGCATAGCGCATTTCAAGGGTTCTCAACTCACCACTGAGTTCGAGTTTTTCCAGTGCGTAGGTGCGGGTGGTGTTGAGGAAGCGGTAACGGGTCACTCCACCACCCTGCTCATGGGACAGCAGTGACTTGAATGCCAGGCTTTCCAGCACCTCGATCAGCTCGGCGGCAGGCAGCCTGTCACAGCTGATCACGCCGATCGCGGCGTCCTGGGTAAACACCATTTTGAACACCGCCAGGCGCTGCAACACGGTTTGTTCCGCTGCAGTCAATCGTTCGTAACTCCAGTCCAGCGCGGCTTTGAGCGTCTGATGCCGGGGAACGGCCGTGCGACGACCCTGGGTCAGCAGCTGAAAACAGTTATCGAGTTGCGCTTGCAACCCAACCAGCGCCAATGCATCGATTTGCGCCGCGGCCAGTTCAATCGCCAGCGGCAGGCCGTCGAGGCGTCGGCAGATTTCCCGTACGGTCTTGAGGTCTTGCTCGCGCAGGGTGAACCCTTGCTGACGAGCCCGGGCACGGCTGACGAACAATTGCACCGCCGAATAGCCCATGACCTCGGCAACACTGCGCAGCGCTGCCGCCGGCGGCACCGCCAGCGGTGGCAAACGCAATACGGTTTCGCCCGACGCCTTGAGCGGCTCGCGGCTGGTGGCGAGGATCGACAGCCGCGGCATCGAATGCAGCAGCGTGTCGACCAACGTCTGRCAGCATTCGAGCAGGTGTTCGCAGTTGTCCAGCACCAACAAGACATGCCGCTGCGCCAGCGCCTCCAGCGTGGTGCCGACCTCCAGCCCAAGGGTTCGTGTTAGGTGATCGGTCACTTGCGCAGGGTCATCGATCGCCGCCAGGTCCACCAACCACACGCCGTGCCGATAGTGCGGCAACAACAGTTCGGCCACGCGCAGCGCCACGGTGGTCTTGCCGATCCCGCAAGGCCCGACCAGGGTCATGAATCGCCGTACCGGCAACTGCCGCACCAAGCTGCCGACAATCGCATCGCGCCCGGTGATCGGCGTGAGCCGCGCCGGCAAGTTGTGCAGGGGCTTTTGCAGGGTCTCACTCGGGAACGCTACGGGCTCTGGCGAATGCTGTACTGGGGCGACAAAACTGTAGCCGCGCTGGGGAATGTTGACGATGTAGCACTGGCCGTTCTGCCCGTCGCCCAAGGCACGGCGCAGGGCGGCAATGTGCACCCGCAGGTTGATCTCTTCGACCACGGAGCGCGGCCAGACCTGCGCAATCAACTCTTCCTTGCTGACCACCGAGCCTGCGTGCTCGACCAGCACCTGCAACACATCAAGGGCGCGGCCGCCCAGGCGCAGCGGTCGATCGCCCTCCAGCACCAGTCGCTGACTGAGGTGGAAAGCGTAGGGCCCGAATTGCAGCACCGCTTCGCTGTTTATATCTCTGAGGCTGTTCATGCGCTGTCACCCGCTGGAAGCCTGGCTCGGTACGTGAGTCCATCCCAGGCTCCGCACCTTCCTTGCAATGAGTCCAGCGGTATCTTGGCAGGCCTCGGTGACGGTACAACTGCCACGGGGGGAGCGTCACGGCCATTGCGGTGCGCGTGACGGACACGCGCGCTAGCTGAACTGCTCGCGGTATTGAGTCGGGGTCAGGCCAAGTTTTTCACTGAACAGAAAACGCATATGCCGCACGCTGCCGAAGCCACTCTTGAACGCCACGGTCTTGAGCGGCAACTCGGTGGTTTCCAGCAGGTTCCTGGCGCAATCGATGCGCGCGCTTTGCAGAAACTCCATCGGCGTCATGTTCACGTCCCGGGCGAACACCCTGGCGAAATGACGCAGGCTCATGTTGGCCAGACCGGCCATGCGCTCGATGCTGTAGGTTTCATCGAGATGTTCAAGCACATGGTTCTGCACCCTGGTAATAGCCGTTTCGTGAGGGGCCACCGCCGCCATCAAAGGGCTGAACTGCGCCTGCCCGCCCTGGCGTTTCATGACCACCAGCAACACCTTGGCCACGTCCTGGGCGATTTTTTTGCCATGGTCCTGGGCCACCACCGACAAGGCCAGGTCGATCCCGGCGGTGACGCCACCGGAAGTGATCAGGTTGCGGTCCTGGACGAAGATCTGATCGGTCTCGACGGTCGCCTTCGGAAAGCCCTTGATCAGCCGCTCGGTGTAGTGCCAGTGGGTGGTGACGCGATAGCCATCGAGCAATCCGGCATGCCCCAACACGAACGCCCCGGTGCAGATCGAGCCATAAGCGGCGGACCGGCTGACGTTGTGCCTGAGCCAGTCGAGCAATGGCGGATGCCTTTCGTTGTAGGCACCGGGACCACCGGGTATCAATAGCAAGTCAAAACCTTCGCAGGCCTGATCGATGTGCTGGTCAGCGTGCACGCTGACCCCGTTGGACGCCCGCAGTGCGCCGGGCTCGGTGCCAATGGTCGACAGCACATAGTGATCGTCGGGTTTCAGATAACGATTGGCGATGGAAAACACCTCCATGGGCCCGGCCATGTCGAGCAGGAGAAAGTCGGGAAACAGCACCATTGCCACGGTTTTCATGGATTGGAATTCACTGGGATCAATAGGGTCGGCACATCAATCCTTGTGGGAGCGGGCTTGCTCGCGAAGGCAGTGTGTCATTCACCATCATGTAGCCTGACACGACGCCTTCGCGAGCAAGCCCGCTCCCACAGGATTCTTGCCGTGCATTATGGCCAAGTACGACGTAAAGATCGGAAAAGAATAGCTGATTCGCACCCGGACACTGTCAACCTGATAGAGACAGTATTTCAATTTCCATCTACTTATTGCATAAACCAGTAACCATTAACCTTCTCCTCACTCGGACGAATTCACGTCCCCACAGGAGATTTCATCATGCTGACTCTTCGCAAAGCCTCGGATCGTGGCCTGGCCAATCACGGCTGGTTGAAGTCGTTCCATACCTTTTCCTTCGCCAACTATCGCAACCCGAAAGAGCAGGGTTTTTCCGACCTGTTGGTGATCAACGACGACCGCGTCGCCGCCGGCAAAGGCTTCGGCCAGCACCCGCACCGCGACATGGAGATTTTCTCCTATGTGCTTGAAGGTGCCCTGGAACACAAGGACACCCTGGGCACCGGTTCGGTGATCCGCCCCGGCGACGTGCAACTGATGAGCGCAGGCAGTGGCGTGGCCCACAGTGAGTTCAACCACTCCAGCACCCGGGCGGTGCACTTTCTGCAAATCTGGATCGTGCCCGACGTCAGCGGCGCCAAACCGCGCTATCAGCAAGAGCACTTCAGCACCCAGAAGAAACGCGGGCGCCTGCAACTGATCATCTCGCCGGACGGCGCCAAGGGTTCGCTCAAGGTGCGTCAGGATGCACGGGTGTATGCCGGCTTGATCGACGGCAAGGAAAGCGCCACCCTGGAGCTCGCCGCCAACCGCTACGCCTATGTGCACGTGGCCCGGGGCAGCGTCGAACTCAACGGTGTGTTGTTGCAGGAAGGCGACGGAGTGCGGGTTCGCGAAGAACAGGCGCTGACCTTGAGCAACGGTGTGGATGCTGAGGTATTGGTCTTTGACCTGCGCCCACAGGAACTGCCGGAAATGCCATGACAGATCCCTGCTCGCGAAGGCGTAGTGTCAGTCGCTATCAATGTTGGCTGATACACTGCTTTCGCGAGCAGGCTCGCTCCTACAGGTTACTCGCCGGTCCCGGCGAACCCCGCGACAATCTCATCGATCACCGCCCGGACCTTGGCCGTATGCCGCAGGTCCGCGTGGGTCACCAGCCAGATGTCATAGGGCAGCGGCCGCGAGCGCTCCGGCCACAACCTGACCAGCCCCTCCTTCTCCCCGATGTACACCGGAATCTCTCCGACCCCGATCCCGGCCGCAATCGAGCGACGCACCAGCAGGCTGGAACTGAGGCTCGCGACAATCCGCCCGCGTCCCACCGGTTCCGAGACCAGCGTCATGTCCTTATTGCTCTGCAAGTACGGCTGATACACCACCAGGTCATGCCCGGCGAACGCTGAGCCAGGCTCCGGCACGCCGTGGGCATCGACATAGGTTTGCGAGGCAAACAACCCCACCGGCCAGCGGGCAATGCGCCGGGCGATCAGGTCAGGGTTTTCCGGTCGGGTGTTGCGTACGGCGATGTCCGCTTCGCGTTTTGCCAGGCTGAGGATCTGTGTGGTGGCGTCCAGTTGCACCCGTACATCTGGGTGTTGCCGATGTAGGCGGGCAATCGCCGGGATCAGGAAATCAATCGCCAGGGAGTCGGTGGTGCTGACTCGAACCGTGCCGGTCAAGCGATCATCCAGGCCCTGGATCTGGCGTTCCAGTTCCAGCGCCGAATGCTCCATTTTCTCCACGGCCTTGAGTGCCGCTTCGCCGACAGCCGTCAGCGCATAACCTTCGGAAGTGCGCAGGAACAAGGTCGCACTCAATGACTTTTCCAGCGCTGTGATGCGCCGGCCGACCGTGGCCTGATCGACTCCCAACACCCGCGCAGCCCCGCGCAACGTGGATTCACGGCAAACCGCGAGAAATACCCGGGCGTCATCCCAATTCATAACGCTCTCCTGATGATGCATTTACGCATCAGAATAGCGCGTAATCGCTGCATTTACGCTTCTAGAAACCTCGATATGCTGAAGGCCTGAGTGACCTCAGGACAGCGCTCGTGCACCGTTCACCCCAGCGCCATAATCTTTCGCACACCACAGGTATAGGAAATGACACTCCCCCAGACCATGACCCTGATCGAAATCACCGAACCCGGTGGCCCTGAAGTCCTGCAACCGCGCCAGGTGCCTGTGCCTGTTGCAGGGGCCGGCGAGATTCTGATCCGTGTACATGCCGCCGGGGTCAACCGCCCCGACGCGCTGCAACGAGCCGGCCAGTACCCGATGAAACCCGGCATGAACCCGAACCCGGGGCTGGAAGTGGCCGGTGAAGTGGTGGCGATTGGCGCGGGCGTCAGCGAATTTGCGCCAGGCGACAAGGTCTGCGCCCTGACCAATGGCGGCGGGTACGCGCAATACTGCGTGGTCCCGGCCAGTCAGGCCCTGCCGATCCCCGAAGGCATGGACTGGGTGCAGGCGGCGGCCATCCCGGAAACCTACTTCACGGTCTGGGCCAATCTGTTCGGCCTTGGCGGCGCAAGCCAGGGTCAACGTGCGTTGATCCACGGCGGAACCAGCGGCATCGGCACTACCGCGTTGATGCTATGCCGCGAGCTCGGCATTCAAGCGTTCGCCACGGCCGGCAGCGACGAAAAATGCGCAGTGATCCGCGAACTGGGTGCCGAGGCGATCAATTATCGCGACCGGGACTTTGTGCAGGTCATCGCGGAAAAAACCGCGGACCAGGGCGTCAACGTGATTCTCGACATCATGGGCGGCTCGTACCTCAACAACAATGTGGCCGCCCTGGCCATGGAAGGTCGCCTGGTGATGCTCGGTTTCCTCGGTGGCGCCCATGCCAGGGATGTCGATTTGCTGGCGATCATGGCCAAACGCGCCGTCGTCACCGGCTCCCTGTTGCGCTCGCGGACCCGGGAAGAAAAAGCCGCCATAGCCCGACAACTGCACGAGCACGTATGGCCGGTGCTGAGCGCCGGTCGCTGCCTGCCGATGATCGACCGGGTTTACCCGCTTACGGAAGCGGCTCAGGCCCATGCCCGGATGGAAGCGGGCGATCACATCGGCAAGATCGTCCTGCGCGTGAATAGTTGATGGTTCAGGGCTCGCAGGATTCCTCAAGGTTGGCGACCTCTGCGCCCTGCCCCCCCTGATAACGGGCCCGATAGCGCCCGGGGCTTTCCCCGGTCCACTTCTTGAACGCCCGATGAAAAGCGCTGGGTTCCTGGAAACCCAATTGCTCAGCGATATCGCTGATGCTCGCATCGCTCTGACGCAGTTGCTCAAAGGCCACGCCACGGCGTACTTCGTCCTTGATCTCCTGGTAGGAACAGCCTTCACGCTCCAGTTTGCGGCGGAAGGTGCTGGGGCTCAGGTGCTGTTCCAGGGCAAAGGCCTGCAACGTCGGCCACTCACTGTAATGACTGCCGCGCAAACGCTGATGAACCTGGGATGCCAGGCCATGCTGGTTACGGAAGCGGATCACCAGCCATTGCGGCGCGGTACGCAGAAATACCTTCAGCGACGCCAGGTCCTGAACCACGGGCAGGCGCAAGTAGTGGCTGGCAAATTCGATTTCGGTGCGCTCGGCACCAAAGGTCAGGTTGGGGCCCCATAGCAGGCGGTCGTCACCCAGCGACAGGCGCGAATGGCGGAAGTCCGCACGGTCAATGGGAATGCGCCGCCCGCCCAGCCAGCACAGCAGACTGATCATCAACACCAGAAAGGTTTCTTCACCAAAGCGGCTGGCATCGTTGTCCGTCGAACGGGTTTCCAGGCTGATCACCGCACGCTTGCCACGTACGGCCAGGGAGCCGCGAAAGTCGCGCAGGAACAAGCCGAAGTTGGCCAGGCACTGACGCATGGCCTTGTGCAGATCGGGTTCCTGAATCAGGGCGCGGCAAATCAGGGCGAAACTGCCCGGCGGCATGCCATGGGAGTCGAGCCCGAAAAACTCATCGTCGAGCTCGCGGATCTGGATCAGCCACAACGCCGCAAACGCGCTGGCCGGCACCCGCGCCGTGGGTTGCTGCATGACCACCGGATCAATGCCCGCCTGTTCAAGCACGGCCGTCACGCGCTGCGGTTCATCCCTCAGCCCATGGATCATTGCCTGCACGAAATAGGCGGCAACCGAGTCCTTTTCCCGCATTGGTTCGTTTCTCTCTCATCACCCGAATGGCAAAAAACATCATTGCCGTTGAACAGTTTTGGCATAGGACAACCGCCCTGCCGGCTCTAGACTCGCGGCAATAGTACGCCTTCGGCCGCCGTCGCGGCCAAGGTATCGCAGGGTTTGATCGAAGGATGGGAAGATGAATCTGCAAAACATCGGGGTGATCGGTGCGGGCACCATGGGCAACGGCATCGCGCAAGTCTGCGCCATGGCCGGTTTCAACGTGACCTTGCTCGACATATCCGAAAGCGCTTTGCAAAAAGCCGTCGCAACGGTCGGTAAAAACCTGGACCGGCAGATCGCCAAGCAAACCCTGACGCCGGAGCAGAAACAGGCGACCCTCGACAAAATCCGAATCAGCACCGATTACAGCGTCCTGGGTGACGCGCAACTGGTCATCGAAGCGGCCACGGAAAATCTCGACCTGAAACTGCGTGTGTTGCAACAGATCGCCGCGCAGGTCAGCAACGAATGCGTCATTGCCTCCAATACCTCGTCGCTGTCGATCACCCAACTCGCCGCCAGTGTCAGCCAGCCTGAGCGCTTCATCGGCCTGCATTTCTTCAACCCGGTGCCGGTAATGGGCCTGATCGAAGTCATCCGCGGCCTGCAAACCAGTGACGCGACCCACCAACTGGCGCTGGACATGGCGACCACCCTCGGCAAAACCGCAATTACCGCGGGTAACCGTCCGGGTTTCGTGGTCAACCGGATCCTGGTGCCGATGATCAATGAAGCGATCCTGGTGTTCCAGGAAGGCCTGGCCAGCGCCGAAGACATCGACGCCGGCATGCGCCTGGGCTGCAATCAGCCTATCGGCCCGTTGGCCCTGGCGGACCTTATTGGCCTGGACACCCTGTTGTCGATCCTCGAAGCCTTCTATGACGGTTTCAACGACAGCAAATATCGCCCGGCGCCGTTGCTCAAGGAAATGGTCGCCGCCGGTTACCTGGGACGCAAAACGGGGCGCGGCTTCCATGCCTATGCCTGAGCGTTGCTCGCGCTTTGCCGAGTACCGGGACAAGGTCCTGGAGCTGTTTGCCTGCAAGGGGTTCGGCCAGGTCGGCATGCGTGAACTCGCGACGTGCCTGGGGCTCTCCCCAGGCTCGCTGTATCACCATTACCCCAGCAAACAGCATCTGCTGCTCGACCTGATCGAGGAGTTCTACGAGGAGCTGCTGGCCACCTTGGGACGTATCCAGCAAAAAGCCCCGGGCAAGCGCGACAAACTCAACAGCCTGATCCGCGCCCATCTGAATCTGCATCGGGAGATGCCCTGGCATTTCCGCCTGGTGGAGCGCGACAGCGGTTGCCTGAACGAGGAACAACAGGCTCGGGTCCGGCAATTGCGCGAGCAATACGAACGCACGTTGCTGAGGATGCTCGGCGCGAAGTCGCGTTTCAGCGAGCAAGGTCTGCTGGCCGCCGGGCATGCCATTGGCGTCCTGCTCAACAGCGCTCCCAGCTGGCTGACGCCACATGTGCTGGACGAGCAGGAACGTGATGAGCTGCTGGAGAGCATGGTCAGCGGCGCCATCGAACGCGTGCTGGCGCCGCGGCGTGCGCCGGAGGCAATAAGCCTCGCGCGTCCTATCGAAAAAACATCTAAAGAAACACAAGCACCGACAAAGATTTAGCGCTTTGCTTGTCGGCTCGACACAATCGGAATTCGCCGAAAAAACCGGCGTCCAAACCGATGTATGTACTCGAGCACCTGGAGCCGACCATGAAAATCAATCCCTACCTTATCTTCAACGGCGACTGCAAAGCTGCCTTCACGTTCTACGCGCAGTCCCTGCAAGGCAAGATCGAAGCCATGTTGACCTTCGGCGAAACGCCGGCCGCTGAGCATTGCCCCAAGGATCTGCACAACCTGATCATTCATACCCGTCTGATCGTGGGCGATCAGGCGATCATGGGATCGGACACCACACCGGATCGCCCCGTGGATAAAATGAGTGCCTGTTCGATCTCACTCAACGTCGACAGCATTGCCGAGGCCGAGCGGGTCTTCAATGCACTGGCGGACGGTGGCACAGTGCAAATGCCACTGGAGACCACGTTCTGGGCGGCGCGCTTCGGCATGCTGGTCGACCGTTTTGGTGTGTCGTGGATGGTTAACTGCGAAAAGAATCAGTGAAAGGCCTTGGTCGATCGACAGTCTTCAAGGCAAAAAAAAGCCCAACCTGAAAAGGTTGGGCGTTCTGGCAACTCCCGGCCTGTCTGCTACCGTCAACTAGCCACATGGATAGCAGCGAACCAGAGGAGCAAACCCACTATGCCGGCCCACGACCAGTCTTGGTCCACCCGTTTCAAATGCTTGCTTCTGGCCGGTGGACTGATCACCAGCCTGCTGGCCCTCAATGGTTGCGCCACTGTCGATGCACAGACCACCGCCTATGTCGGCGTAGAACATCCGGCACCTACATCGCCGGACAAGGTTGTCGTGCTGCGCTCGGAGCCTCCTCGTCCGCATGTTCGCCTGGGTGAAGTGCTGATCGACGCCAGCGTCGACCCTGCCCCGCCGATTACCGAAGTCGAACAGAAGCTGCGGGTAGAAGCCGCCAAACTCGGTGGCGACGCCGTGGTGGTCGTCTATGACCATATTCAGGCGGTGGGTGCCTATGCCAGCGGGCCGCTGTGGGCTCGCGACGTGACGACCATCGAGGGACGCAAACTCAAAGGCATCGTGATCAAGTACCAGTAGATATCTCCCCCCGGAAGACAGCGTCAACGGAGGCTGAATTTGAATGACGTGGTGATCGCCCTCATCGTTTTCGCCTGCCTGTCCGCCAGCGCACTGCTGGGCTCGTACGTGAGGGAGCGATTACCGAGCCATCACCTGAGCGATGACTCCGTGGCGGTGGTGAAGCTGGCCACGGGCCTCATCGCAACGATGTCGGCGCTGGTCCTCGGCCTGCTGGTTTCCTCTGCCAAAGGCACCTTCGATACGGCCAATGCCGAACTGGAGGGCGCGGCGGCGAAAGTGGTTCAATTCGATCGCTTGCTGGCCCGCTACGGCACCGACACCCAGGGCATCCGTACCGAGCTCAAGCACAACTACGCAGAAGTCACCCAGGTGCTCGCTTCCCGCGATCACCATCAGATTGCAAAACTCGATAGCCCCGAAATGATCCGTCGCTCCGAAGGCCTGCAACGCCAGGTCGAATCACTGACGCCCGGCAACGATGATCAGCGCTCGCTCAAAGCCAAGGCATTGCAGGACATGGACACCGTATTTGCCACCCGCTGGCTGACGCTGCTGCAGGCCAATCAATCGATTCCACCGGTGATGCTGGTGATCCTGGTGACGTGGCTGGGGATTATTTTCGGTTCGTTCGGCCTGTTTGCACCATGCAACGGCACCATTGTCGTCGTACTGCTGATGTGTGCCCTGTCGACGGGGGCAACAATCCTGCTGGTAGAGGAGCTCAATCGTCCGCTTGATGGTTTTATCTGTGTGTCGCTGGAACCCTTGGAGCACACGCTGGAGCGGTTGGGGCAGTAATTTCATTTCCTGCGGACAAAAACAAAACCCCAACTGCTTTCGCAATTGGGGTTTCGGAATTTAATCTTGACGATGACCTACTCTCACATGGGGAAACCCCACACTACCATCGGCGATGCATCGTTTCACTGCTGAGTTCGGGATGGGATCAGGTGGTTCCAACGCTCTATGG
>NZ_JBFUHS010000059.1:0-17015 GCF_056402255.1 Pseudomonas sp. P4_B4 | reverse complement strand
GCCTGACAAAGCGAGGCGACCCGGAAGCGCGTCGACTGCTGCACAACGCCGCCATGTCGGCCAGCCGCACAGCCGCCTGGAAAGGCTTTTATGAAGAGCAAAGAGCCAAAGGGTTCAGCACTACGCAGGCACTGGTGATACTGGCCCGCAAACTTGCCCGGATCGTATTTGCACTGCTGAAAGGGCAGAGCGAATACCAACCAAAAGCAGGTTGAGGGCTTTCCCTCAACCATAGAATCTCCCACAGTTTGATCTCCATGGACAGGGGATCCGTGTACACACAAGTCTTTGGACCGACCTCAATAACCATAAGAAGAGGCACCCCTCATGCAACCGCAAACCCTCACCGGGCAGGCGTCGTTGGTGACGCCCAGTCGCAAGCGTTTTTTCATCATGGTGCTGTTGTTCATCACCGTGGTGATCAACTATCTGGACCGTAGCAACCTGTCGATTGCCGCCCCGGCATTGACCAGTGACCTGGGTATCGACCCGATCCACGTCGGCCTGATCTTCTCTGCGTTCGGCTGGACCTACGCCGCCATGCAGATCCCCGGCGGCTGGCTGGTGGATCGTGTGCCGCCACGGATTCTGTACAGCGTCGCCTTGCTGCTGTGGTCGGTGGCCACGGTGATGCTCGGCTTCGCCGCCAGCTTCATCGCGCTGTTCGTGTTGCGCATGGCCGTCGGTGCCCTGGAAGCGCCGGCGTACCCGATCAACAGCCGCGTGGTCACCACCTGGTTCCCCGAGCGCGAGCGCGCCACGGCCATCGGTTTCTACACCTCCGGGCAATTCGTCGGCCTGGCCTTCCTGACGCCGGTGCTGGCCTGGCTGCAGCACGAATTCGGCTGGCACATGGTGTTTGTCGCCACCGGCGCAGTGGGCATTGTGTGGGCGGTGATCTGGTACGCGGTGTATCGCGAGCCTCGGGATTTCAAAGGTGCCAATGACGCGGAAATCGACTTGATCCGCGAGGGCGGCGGGCTGGTGGATATCCAGGCCGAACAAGCTAAGGTCAAAGCCAAATTCAGCTGGACTGACCTGGGCATCGTCCTGACCAAACGCAAGCTCTGGGGCATTTACCTCGGGCAGTTCTGCCTCAATTCGACCCTGTGGTTTTTCCTCACCTGGTTCCCGACCTACCTGGTGAAATACCGCGGCATGGACTTCATCAAGTCCGGCCTGTTGGCGTCGCTGCCATTTCTCGCCGCGTTTATCGGTGTGCTGTGTTCCGGGTTCTTCTCGGACTTTTTGATCCGTCGCGGTTCCACGGTAGGTTTCGCCCGCAAGTTGCCGATCATCAGCGGCTTGCTGATTTCCACCTCGATCATCGGCGCCAACTTTGTCGAATCGACGCCGCTGGTGATTGCCTTCCTCGCGCTGGCATTCTTCGGCAATGGCCTGGCTTCGATTACCTGGTCGCTGGTGTCGACCTTGGCTCCAGCGCGCTTGCTCGGGCTGACCGGCGGGGTGTTCAACTTCATCGGCAACCTGTCGGCGATTGCCACGCCTATCGTGATCGGTTTCCTCGCGGCGGGAGATTCTTTCGCCCCGGCGATCACCTACATCTCGGTGCTGGCATTGATTGGCGCACTGTCCTACATCTTGCTGGTGGGCAAGGTCGAGCGTATCAAGTTGTAGTCGTGGCATTCGGGCGACCATAATGCCGCCCGTTCACTCGCTCAACGGTAAAGGCTGGATATGCAGGAAGACGCCCCAAAAATCGCCAAGGACGCCGCGCCGACCGGCACCCAGACCCTGCTTCGCGGGTTGGGTGTGGTTCATGCCGTGGCCAGCGGCGCCCGCGATCTCAAGGAGATCGCCCGGTTGATCGGCACCACGCGCAGCACCACCCATCGCCTGGCCAGTTGCCTGGTGGACGAGCGTTATCTGCGGGTGGTGCCGCAAGTGGGTTATCTGTTGGGGCCGAAACTGATCGAGTTGGGCTTTCAGGCCCGTGAAGAGTTGCCGTTGGTGACCCTGGCCGGGCCGTATCTGGATGAGTTGTCGGCGTTGACCGGCGACACCATTCACCTGGCGATTCGTGAGGGCGACGAAGTGCTGTACCTGCACAAGAATCCGGGGCGCAATGGCCCGGAAATGCGTTCGCGGGTCGGCCATCGCATGCCGTTGGCGCGCACCGGGATCGGCAAGGCGCTGATGCTCGATGATTCGCCGCAAGAGTGGCAGCGCCTGTACGAAGTCAGCCTGCCGGTGGGTGGGAAAAACCAGTTCTGGCCGCAGCACCCGGAGCAATCCTGGGAGCAGTTCGAGCAGCGCATGGTCGAGTACGTGGCCGGCGGTTATGCCTTCGACCTGGAAGACAACGAACCGTCGATCCGCTGCGTAGCCGCGCCGATCCGCGATGCCAGCAAACGTATCGTCGCCGGTATCAGCATCGCCAGTACCGTGCCTTACATGCCGCTGGAAAAAATGGCCGAGCTGATTCCCCTGATCAAAGGGGTCACGGCCCGGCTGTCGGCGGAGCTTGGCCTAAAGGTTTAAACCTTGAGGGTCGCCATGTCGATGACGAAGCGGTACTTCACGTCACCGGCGATCATGCGGGCGTAAGCCTCGTTGATCTGGCGGATGTCGAGCATCTCGATGTCGCAGGTGATGTTGTGCTCGGCGCAGAAATCCAGCACTTCCTGGGTTTCGGCGATGCCGCCAATCAGCGAGCCGGCGAGCACGCGACGCCCCAACACCAGTTTGGCGGCATGTACCGGCGGCTCCACCGGTTCGATCAACCCCACCAGGATATGCACGCCGTCGAAACGCAGCGTATCGAGGTAAGGATTGAGGTCGTGCTGCACCGGAATGGTGTCGAGCAGGAAGTCGAAGTGACCAGCGGCAGCCTGCATCTGCGCGTCATCGGTGGACACGATCACATGGTCGGCGCCTTGGCGGCGAGCCTCTTCGGCCTTGTTTGCCGAACGGGTGAACAGCGTCACTTCGGCGCCCATGGCCTTGGCGAACTTGATGCCCATGTGGCCCAGGCCACCCATGCCGAGAATCCCGACCTTGTCACCGGCCTTCACGCCGTAGTGCTTGAGCGGCGAGTAGGTGGTGATGCCGGCGCACAGGATTGGCGCGGCGCTGGCCAGGGCCAGTTTTTCCGGGATACGCACCACAAAGTGCTCGCTGACCACGATGCTGTCGGAGTAGCCGCCCATGGTGTTGCTGCCGTCGACCCGGTCCGGGGTGGCGTAAGTCAAGGTCGGGCCTTCGAGGCAGTATTGCTCCAGGTTGGCCTGGCAAGCTTCGCAACTGCGGCACGAGTCGACCATGCAACCGACACCGACCAGATCGCCGACTTTGTGTTGGGTGACGTTCGCACCGACGGCGGTAACTTTGCCTACGATTTCGTGGCCGGGCATCAGCGGGTAAACGGCAATGCCCCACTCGTTGCGGGCCTGATGGATGTCGGAATGGCAAACGCCGCAGTAGAGAATCTCGATGGCAACGTCGTCGGCCCGTGGGCTGCGGCGTTCGAATTTCACGGGGGCGAGGGGAGTGGTGGCCGACTGGGCGGCGTATCCGATGGCGGTGTACATGGTGAACCTCGCAAAAGCGCTGACGGGTGAGGTGGCGCATTCTGGGCGCCGAACCCTGTACCGGCCATGGCGATTCCTCCGGGTGTCATGCCTATTCCTCCGGCATGCGGGTGTGAACCGTCGCATTGACCAGCGGATCTGCGATGATGCTTTCGTCCCTTTTTCCGTGATTTTTTTTGTGAAGTGCCCCGATGCTGTTAACCCGTCACCTTGATGCCAATGTCACCCTGGTTTCGCTGATCGAGCCGCTGTCCACTCGCGACGGTTTCGTCCCGACCGCGTTGCCGGGCGTGCAGGTTCTGCGGGCCAGTTGCGATGTGGCCCGTGGGCCGCAGATCTACGAACCGAGCCTGGTGATCATCGCCCAGGGCAGCAAACTGGCGTACCTGGGGCCGCGCACCCTGGAATATGGCGCAGGGCACTACCTGATTCAGGCGCTGCCGGTGCCGTTCGAGTGTGAAACCTTTGCCGCGCCGGACGGACCGATGCTCGGGGTGTCGGTCGCGATCGACCGGGTGACGCTGGGCGAGCTGGTATTGGCGATGGGCCTGGCGCCGGGGCGGCATATTCCGGCGCAAACGCCTGAGTCCATGACTTCGGCTGTGCTCGATGACGCGATGCGCGGTTGTGTCGAGCGACTGTTGCGTTGCCTGCACGATCCGCTGGAATGCCAGATCATGGGGCAAGCGCGTTTGCGCGAGTTGCTGTTCGTCGCATTGCGCGGTCCGCAAGCCGATGTGTTGCGGGCGCTGGTGGAGCAGCAGGGGCAATTCGCCCGGATCGCGGCATCCCTCAGTCATCTGCATGCGCATTTTGCCGAACCGCTGAACGTGGAGACCCTGGCCAGTTGCGCGAACATGAGTGCGTCGACCTTTCACGAGCATTTCAAGCGCAGCACCTTGTTATCGCCGGTGCAGTATCTGAAACGATTGCGTTTGCTCAGGGCGCAGCAGTTGTTGCTGGGCGAGGGGCTAGGCGTGGCGCAGGTGGCGCATCGGGTGGGGTATCAGAGCACGTCGCAGTTCAGTCGCGAGTACAAGCGGTACTTCGAGCGTAATCCCGGAGATGAACGCGCAGCCTGATCCACCAACTGCCCCTGTGGGAGCGGGCTTGCTCGCGAAAGCGGTAGATCAGYCAATACAAGTGGTGAAGGATCAACCGCATTCGCGAGCAAGCCCGCTCCCACAATGGGTTTTGTGGTGTAGCTTGAATCGCAGGCAACAAAAAGGCCCCCGTTTCGGGAGCCCTGATGTTCAGCGGTTCGGCTTACATGTTCGGGTAAGTCGGGCCGCCGGCGCCTTCCGGCGCCACCCAGGTAATGTTCTGTGCAGGGTCCTTGATGTCACAGGTCTTGCAGTGAACGCAGTTCTGGGCGTTGATCTGGAAGCGCTTCTCGCCGTCTTCCTTGGTGATCACTTCATACACGCCCGCCGGGCAGTAACGTTGTGCCGGCTCATCATACAGCGGCAGGTTCTTGCTGATCGGGATGCTCGGATCGGCCAGCTTGAGGTGGCACGGTTGCTCTTCTTCGTGGTTGGTACCGGAGATGAACACCGAGCTGAGTTTGTCGAAGCTGATCTTGCCGTCCGGTTTCGGGTAGTCGATCTTCTTGCAGTCGGCCGCCAGTTTCAGGCAAGCGTAATCCGGCTTGGTGTCGTGCAGGGTGAACGGCAGTTTGCCGCCGAAGATGTTCTGGTCGAGCCAGTTGAAACCGCCACCAACGATGGCGCCGAACTTGTGGATCGCCGGGCCGAAGTTGCGGCTGGCGAACAGTTCTTCGTAGAGCCAGCTCTTTTTGAACGCGTCGACGTAAGTGGTCAGCTCTTCGCTGCTGTCCTTCTCGGCGAACAGCGCGTCAGCCACGGATTCAGCGGCGAGCATGCCGGACTTCATCGCGGTGTGGCTACCTTTGATCTTGGCGAAGTTCAGGGTGCCGAGGTCGCAACCGATCAGCGCGCCGCCCTTGAAGACCATTTTAGGCAGCGAGTTCAGGCCGCCCTTGCAGATGGCGCGGGCGCCGTAGCTGATGCGCTTGCCGCCTTCCAGGTACTGAGCAAGCACCGGGTGATGCTTGAGGCGCTGGAACTCGTCGAACGGCGACAGGTAGGTGTTGCTGTAGGACAGGTCGACGATCAGGCCAACCACTACCTGGTTGTTTTCCAGGTGATAGAGGAACGAGCCACCGGTGTTCTCGGTGCCCATGATGTCCATCGGCCAACCGGCGGTGTGCACCACCAGGCCAGGCTGGTGCTTGGCCGGGTCGACTTCCCAGATTTCTTTCAGGCCGATGCCGTAGTGCTGGGCATCAGCGTCAGTGTCCAGGTTGAAGCGCTTGATCAGCTGCTTGCCGATGTGGCCACGGCAACCTTCGGCGAACAGCGTGTACTTGCCACGCAGTTCCATGCCCGGGGTGTACAGGCCTTCTTTCGGATTGCCTTCGCGGTCGACGCCGAGGTCGCCGGTGATGATCCCGCGAACCACGCCGTTCTCGTCGATCAGCGCTTCCTGAGCGGCGAAACCCGGGTAGATTTCCACGCCCAGGTTCTCGGCCTGCTGGGCCAGCCAGCGGCACAGGTTGCCCAGGGAGATGATGTAGTTACCTTCGTTGTGCATGGTCTTGGGCACAAAGAAGTCTGGAATTTTCTGCGCGCTTTCAGCGTTCTTCAGCACGAAGATGTCGTCGCGGGTGACGGGCGTGTTCAACGGCGCGCCGAGTTCTTTCCAGTCCGGGAACAGTTCGTTCAGGGCCCGTGGTTCGAACACGGCACCGGACAGGATGTGAGCACCGACTTCGGAGCCTTTTTCGACCACGCAGACGCTGATTTCCTTACCAGCTTCAGCGGCCTTCTGCTTCAAGCGGCAGGCGGCGGAAAGACCAGCGGGGCCGGCACCGACGATGACCACGTCGAATTCCATGTATTCGCGTTCCACAGGTTATCTCCTACTCAAGGCTCAACAGTTTTTTTTCTAATTTGGAAGTCGGGTGTCGCATCCATGAATCCCGGCGCAACGCCGGAAGAGGACAATCGATTGACCACCTTTCTCTTTGGGTGGCGCATTATATCTACACCACTCTCAGCGTCCAATACAAACGTTTGTTTGAATTGGCTCAAAGCCAGAGAAATCAAAGTCACGCGCCTTATGAACGGCCATTTTGGCGTATTGACCGGAATAGGCGTTCCGGTCAAGATACGGGCGGTTTTGCGCTCGCCGTAGGCTGACTGTTGGTTTCAAGAGCACCTCTAAAGACAGGGCGATGGCAGTAGAGAGTGATGCGCTGCGCGGGTTTGATGTGCAGTTTACACGCCGCGATGTTGAATGACTCGTCAGTCACTACTGACGAACGGTCATCAGGATCATGAGCGATGGTCACTTGACACCTTTGCCGGCGTTTTTGGAGGTGCCCTTGCGCCCGATGAGCATCAACCGCCAGGTTCGCCTAGGCGACTTTCTTTTCACCGGAGAGTAACGAGGAATCCATGAAGGTTCTTGTAGCTGTCAAACGCGTTGTGGATTACAACGTCAAGGTTCGCGTCAAGGCGGACAATTCCGGCGTCGATCTTGCCAACGTCAAGATGTCGATGAACCCGTTCTGCGAAATCGCCGTGGAAGAAGCCGTACGCCTGAAAGAAAAGGGTGTTGCGACTGAAATCGTCGTCGTCTCCGTAGGCCCGTCCACCGCTCAAGAGCAACTGCGCACCGCGCTGGCTCTGGGGGCCGACCGCGCCATCCTCGTCGAGTCCGCCGAAGACCTGACTTCCCTGGCTGTTGCCAAACTGTTGAAAGCTGTTGTCGACAAGGAACAGCCTCAGCTGGTGATCCTTGGCAAACAGGCCATCGACAGCGACAACAACCAGACTGGCCAGATGCTTGCTGCATTGAGCGGTTACGGTCAGGGCACGTTCGCTTCGAAAGTCGAAATCAGCGGCGACAGCGTAGCTGTAACCCGTGAAGTCGACGGCGGCGCGCAGACAGTTTCCCTGAAACTGCCAGCCATCGTCACCACCGACCTGCGTTTGAACGAGCCGCGCTATGCGTCTCTGCCAAACATCATGAAAGCCAAGAAGAAGCCTCTCGAAGTGCTGACTCCGGACGCTTTGGGCGTTTCCACCGCCTCCACCAACAAGACCGTGAAAGTCGAAGCGCCGGCTGCACGCAGCGCGGGTATCAAGGTCAAGTCGGTGGCTGAACTGGTTGAAAAACTCAAGAACGAAGCGAAGGTAATCTAAATGACTATCTTGGTTATTGCTGAACACGACAACAAAGTGCTGGCCCCGGCCACGTTGAACACCGTTGCTGCCGCTGCCAAAATCGGCGGTGACATCCACGTTCTGGTTGCAGGCCAGGGCGCTGGCGCCGTGGCTGAAGCCGCTGCGAAAGTCGCGGGCGTGGCTAAAGTGCTGGTGGCCGACAACGCCGCCTACGCGCATCAGCTGCCGGAAAACGTTGCTCCGCTGGTCGCCGAGTTGGGCAAGGGCTACAGCCACATCCTGGCTGCCGCTACTTCCAACGGCAAAAACATCCTGCCGCGCGTTGCCGCAGCCCTGGACGTTGACCAGATCTCCGAGATCATCTCGGTAGAAAGCGCCGACACCTTCAAGCGTCCGATCTACGCCGGTAACGCCATCGCTACCGTTCAATCGAACGCTGCGGTCAAGGTGATCACCGTGCGTGCCACTGGTTTTGACCCGGTTGCCGCTGAAGGCGGTTCCGCTGCCGTTGAAGCTGTTGCTGCTGCCCACGACGCTGGCATCTCCAGCTTCGTTGGCGAAGAACTGGCCAAGTCCGATCGTCCGGAACTGACCGCTGCCAAAATCGTCGTTTCCGGCGGCCGCGGCATGCAGAACGGCGACAACTTCAAACACCTGTACGCCCTGGCCGACAAGCTGGGCGCTGCTGTCGGTGCATCGCGCGCTGCGGTCGACGCAGGTTTTGTTCCGAACGACATGCAGGTCGGTCAGACCGGCAAGATCGTTGCTCCACAGCTGTACATCGCCGTCGGTATCTCCGGCGCGATCCAGCACCTGGCCGGCATGAAAGACTCCAAAGTGATCGTGGCGATCAACAAGGACGAAGAAGCGCCGATCTTCCAGGTGGCCGATTACGGCCTGGTGGCGGACCTGTTCGAAGCCATCCCTGAGCTGGAGAAGCTGGTCTAATCCGGCTGCTTCACTTATAAAGAGCCCGACCTTTTGGTCGGGCTTTTTTTTGCTCTTCTGTAGGAGCGAGCCTGCTCGCGAAGGACTCAAATGCGCCGCGTTTTTCCAGAATGAACGCGTCATCGTTAACGCTCATCGCGAGCAAGCTCGCTCCTACAAGGGGGCATAACCGGGTATGAGTGGAGTGTGTGGCCATGGATCTGCGCTGTGTGTGGAGCTTGCTGGGATTGACGCTATTGCCGGCGCTGTCAGTCGCCGCAGGTAAATGCGAACGCCTGGTGGTCACCGGCAGCCCGGACGCGCCGCCGTACCTGTGGCAAGACCCGCAGAACCCCAAGCACCTGATCGGTGCCAGTGCTGATTTGCTGCAGCAAGTGGCGGGGGAGTTGGGGCTCAAGGTCGAACTGCTTTATGCCGGCAAACGCGCCCAGGCCCTGGACGAAGTGCGCAGCGGGCGCATGGACATGCTGGCGGACGCGACGTTGACCGTCAGCGAGCTGGAGACCCTGGATTACATCCATCCACCCGTGCTGGAAAACGACTATCTGGTCTGGACTCGCAAGGATTCGATGCTGATCTACAACGAAGCACAAGACCTGCACGGCCATCCCGGTGCCGTGTCGGAAAAGGCCCGATTGACCCCGCAATTCAGCACGTTTACCGGACAGCAGCTAACCCTCACGCGCACGTCCAACCTGACCCAGGCCTTTCAGAAACTTTTGTTGGGCGAGGTCGAATTTGTACTGGCAGGGCGTTACTCGGGCATGGCGACTGCGCAGACACTGGGCATGGCCGGTGATCTGGTTGCGCGCTCGCAACCGGTCGACAAGCCTGGTCTGTACTTGGCGATTTCCCATGACTCGGCGTGCAACGATCCGTGGTTACGCGGACAGTTGGCCAAAAAGATGACAGAATTGCCCGCGTCCGGACTGACGGAGGCCGTGCTGATGCGCAATATCGAGCGCTGGAAAGCACAACGCTCACAACCACAGCCAAACCCCCCGCAACAACCCGTCAGTACCCCAAAACAGTAAGGATTTTTAGTGAGTATTCGACTTCTTTTCGCTGCCGTGGCCTTTGCCGCCCTGGCGGGTTGTGCAACCGATCCTGCGCCGAATGAACAGATTCGCCTGACCGAACAGGCACTCGAACAGGCCACGGCCGTGGGCGCTACGGCAGACGATGTGCCGGAAATGAAACTGGCCGAAGACAAGTTCAACCGCGCCAAGGGCAACATGACTGATCAATCCTTCAAAAACGCACGCATGCGGGCCGAACAGGCCGAGCTCGATGCGCGCCTGGCTGAAGCCAAGGTGTTGACGGCCAAGAGCGAGGAACAGTTGAACGTGCTCAACACCCGCATCGCTCGCCTGCGCAAGCAACTGGGAGATGCCGAATGAGCCTCAAGACTAAAGCCCTCGGCGGTTTGATCCTGGCAGGCTGCGCGAGCCTCTTTGGCTGCGCCAGCCAGCACAGCGAGACCGCATTGCAGCAGGCCGGCACCGACTTTCAGAAGGTCAAGGAAGACTCCAATGTGCTGCGAATCGCCCCCAAGGACGTGATTCGCGCCGGTGAGTCCCTGGCCCGTGCCGATCGCCTGTCCAGCTATTGGGGCAGTGGTTCGGACGTGGTGCATTACGCCTACCTGAGTCAGCGCTATAGCGCCATTGCCCGGGAACACACCAATCAGGTGCTCAATGAAGAGCAAGCGGCGAAGCTCGAGCTGGAGCGGCAGCGCCTGCAATTGGCACTGCGTGAGTCCAAACTGTTCAGCGTGCAGCAGCAAGGCAAATGGCTCGAAGAGCAGATACTGGCATTGACCACCACCCAGACCGACCGTGGTCTGGTGATGACATTGGGCGACATGCTGTTCGACACCGGTGAGGCGGAGTTGAAATCTTCGGCCAACCGTGTGGTGTTGAAGATCGTGCAGTTCCTGCAACTCAACCCCAAGCGGGTGGTGCGGATAGAGGGTTATACGGACAGTACCGGGGGCAAGCAGGAAAACCTCAAGCTGTCCCGCGACCGCGCACAATCGGTGGCTGACGTGCTGATGGACCTGGGCATCGACGACAAGCGCATCCAGGTCGAGGGTTATGGCGACGAGTTTCCGGTGGACGCTAATGCGTCGGAACGGGGCCGGGCGCAGAATCGTCGGGTGGAAATTGTGTTTTCCGACGAAAAGGGCCAGCTCGGCGCTGCCCGCTAAGGGTTGCGTCGCTGGAAAGCCCGGCCTGCCATGCAGTGCCGGGTTTTTTTTGCCTGCCGATTACCGCACAAAACAGTACAGATTTTGCTGACACTGCACTGTACGGTCGACTATTGTGGCAACTGTCCCCGTACACTTCTAAACTGTTCCGGTATTGTTTTACACAAGAATAAAATGCCCGTGAAATCGAGTGCTGCGTCATGACCAATCTTTTGCTCTATCAACGTATTGCTCAACAACTGGCCGAAGACATCCGCCGTGGGGTCTATCAGCCGGGGGAGCGCGTGCCTTCGGTGCGCAAGATGAGCTCGCAGCTCAATGTCAGCCATGCGACGGTGTTGCAGGCGTATGCCAATCTCGAAGATCAGGGGCTGATCCGCGCCCGACCGCAGTCGGGTTACTACGTGCACCAGACGCCGGCACTCACAGCACCGACGCCGGACATCGCCCGGGTCGAGCGCCCCGGCCTGGTCACCCGCAGCAGCATCATTCAACAAGTCCTGGTCGAATCCCGTCGAGAAGGTGTCTTCCCGCTGGGCGCTGCGGTGCCGAGTGTCGACTATTTGCCGGTGCGGGCACTGCATCAGCAATTGGCCAAGGTCACCCGTTTCCATAGCCCGCGGGCCTTCAGCTACATGTTCAGCCCCGGTTTCGAACCGTTGCGCCGACAGGTGGCGATCCGCATGCGCGATGCCGGCGTGGTGGTCGATCCGTCGGAAGTGGTGATCACCCACGGTTGTGTCGATGCGCTGCAGATGTCCTTGCGTGTACTGACCCGTCCGGGCGATCTGATCGCTGCCGAATCGCCGACCTATTACGGGTTGCTGCAACTGGCCGACCTGCTGGGCCTCAAGGTCATCGAGATCCCTAGCGATCCCGCCACGGGCATGAGCCTGGAAGCCCTGCAACTGGCGGCCAACCAATGGTCGATCAAGGCGTTGGTGCTGACCACCCGACTGAGCAATCCATTGGGCGGTACCATGCCAGAGGAGCGGCAGAAACAATTGCTGCGCCTGGCGTCGGACTTCGATATCCAGATTGTCGAAGACGATATCTACGGTGAGCTGATGTTCGAGCAGGGGCGCACCAAGTCCCTCAAGGCCTACGATCGGCTGGACCGGGTGATCTATTGCTCAAGCTTCTCTAAAACCCTGTCGCCTGGCGTGCGGATCGGCTGGATGATTGCCGGCAAGTATCAGCAGGAGATCCAGCGCTTGCAGACCTTCAGCACGCATTCTGCGTGCAGCGTGACCCAGATGGGCATTGCCGCTTACCTGGAAAATGGTGGGTACGACCGGCATTTGCGCTTCATCCGTCAGGAATACCGGAAAAACCTCAGCGCCTTCCAACTGGCCGTGCAGCAGTATTTTCCGGAAGGCACGCAGATGACCCGGCCTACCGGTGGTTTCATTCTGTGGGTCAGTCTGCCGGGGCGGGTCAACACGCAAGAGTTGCACGTGCGGGCATTGCAGCAGGGCATCAGTATCGCGCCGGGACTGATCTTCAGTAATACCGAACAATTCAATCACTGCATCCGGCTCAACTGCGGCATCCCGTGGAACCGTGAAGCCGAGCGCGCGTTGATGACCCTGGGCATGCTGGCTACCCAACTCTGCCAGGAGATAGCTGGCGGTTTGTAACAGGCTGCTACTGCGCTTGTCTTGTGGGCTGCAACAGGCGAGCATATGCATCTCTGCCGTTTGCACCCACCGTGGGATACATGAAACCGACTTTTTCTGCCGCCTGGCTTTTGCTCTGCCTGATTGCGAGTATTCAGCCGGCATCCGTCATGGCGGCTACCGAGCAGGATCAGACTACCGGCAGTTTCCATGTCACACCGATAGAAACCGCACCTGCGAAAAAAGCCTCGGCGACCAGTAAGCAGGCGACGCCCGTGAAAAAGCGTCCGCCCATTGCCTCCAAATCGAAACCGGCCAGCGAGGTGGTAAAGGCTGAGCTTCCATCTGCCAATCTGGACTTGAGTTTGCCCCGGGACATGGTTCAGGAGCTGAAGCCTGTCGGTACGGTGCCGTTGACCAGGCGTGAACCGTTGTTACCCCAGATGTTCGGTGACAAAAGCGGCAGCAGTCCGTTCCAGCTCAACGGCCGCCTGCTCAGCAATGAAATGCAGCTGCAACTGCGAAATGAAGAGCGCCGTGAGGTCGAAGGCGCGGCACTGGATTTCGAGTTCAAGCAGTAACCCCGTCAGGATCCGCGAGCCGCAGGCCAGACGCTTTGTCGGAGACTGGTCGGTCATGCCCGTTTGCATTGAAAAACCCGCTCGCAGGTAATTTAAAACAAGTGTTTTAGCGGGTACTCTGTGCCCCGTCCATTAACACATTGCTCGTCGCGAGGAGCTTGTCGTCATGAAATGCCGTGAGGGCTGTGGCGCTTGTTGCATTGCCCCTTCCATCAGTTCGCCGATTCCCGGTATGCCCAACGGCAAGGCCGCGGGACAGCGTTGCCTGCAACTTTCCTCCGATAACCTGTGCAGTATTTTCGGCCAGCCAGAACGGCCGGCGGTGTGTTCTGCCTTCGAGGCCGACCCCGAGGTGTGCGGAAGCAGCAGCGAAGAAGCCATCCGGTTGATTGGCTGGTGGGAGCAAATGACGGCGGCGTGATGTGTGGGCTTGCACCTCCGATTACCTCCGAAAAACCTGAAGGTGATCGGAGGTGCAAGCCCAACGAACGGAACTTCAACAATAAGGAATAAGACTATGGGTTCGCTGCATCGTATGGCTGTGCTGTGTGGTTTGACGGTTGCGCTGGTTACCTCGACGGCCCAGGCCGAAGACTGGAAAGTCAAAAAAGACGAAGACGGTATCAAGATCTCCCTGAGTGAAGTGGCCGGCTCCGACTACAAGGCCTACCAGGGCGTCACGCTGATGAAAACCACCATGGCCAAGCTGCGTGCGTTGCAGGAAGACGTGCCCGGAGCCTGCGCCTGGATTCACGAATGCAAAACCCAGAAGCTGCTCAAGCACGAAGGTGACCAGAGCTGGACCTACACTCAGTTCAATACCCCGTGGCCGGTTACTCCGCGTGATTCGGTGTTGCACGTCACCACCGTCGAAGGCGCCGATGGCAGCCTGACCCGCAAGCTCGAAGGCGTACCGAAATACATTCCTGAAGAAAAAGGCTTCGTCCGGGTCGCCAAGGTCGACGGTTTCTGGAAGTTCGTACCCAAGGGCGACCAGATCGAAGTGACCTATCAGGTGCACACCGAACCGGGCGGCAGCGTGCCATCGATGGTGGCCAACAAGTTCGTGGTCGATGCCCCGTTCAATACCTTGAAAGCCCTCAAGGAACGCGCCGAGAAGTAACGGTGTCGTTCTTTCAAGGTGACTTCGTAACGCCCCGACTCGATCGGGGCGTTTGCGTTTTTGACCGGTGTGCAGGCTTTAATTTGTTTCCAGATATGCGTTGCACGAAATTTTCACCAGGTCTCCAAGACAATTCGCCGGCTCTCCCGTAACGCGTTGCGTATTGCTGAATGCAGGATGAAACAGTCGGGATGAGGGTAGTTATCAATGGCATTGCTGCCGTTGATCGTGCAACATTTGCGCACCGCGCAAACCCCGGGGCCTTGTATGGGCCGAAAAGAGGGCAAGGCGCAGCTGTATTTTTGAAACTTCAACTTCCAATGGGTCCTAAAACGACATGGCAATCCCGGACGCCCTGAATCAGCAGCGAGCTTCTAGTCGCCTGCTGCAACCGACCGTCAAATCGCATCTGGCCTACACGCTATTGTGTGCCCTGGTCATGATGGTCATGTTCAGCCTGCTGCGCGTCGCGCTGCTGGTTTACAACCGCTCGATGATCCTCGACACACCGGCCTCGACTTTCCTCGAAGCATTCGCCAACGGTCTGCGTTTCGACCTGCGTCTGGTGGTCTATCTCAGTATTCCGTTGCTGCTGGCCTTGTTCAGCGCACGGGCCATGGCGGCGCGCGGGCTGTTCCGTCTCTGGCTGACGATCGTCTCCAGTATTGCACTGTTCCTGGGCCTGATGGAGATGGACTTCTATCGTGAGTTCCACCAGCGCCTCAACGGCCTGGTCTTCCAGTACGTCAAGGAAGATCCGAAAACCGTGACGAGCATGCTCTGGTACGGTTTCCCGGTGGTCCGTTACCTGCTGGCCTGGGCCGTGGGCACTTGGATCCTGAGCCAGGCATTCAAGGGCGCCGACCGTGCAACCCGCCCTCGTGGCCCGTTCAGTGGCGGCAGCATCGGCACACGCCAGGTTGCGCCGTGGTATGCGCGTATCGCGGTATTCGTGGTGTGCCTGCTGGTTTGCGTGATCGCCGCTCGTGGCACCTTGCGTCAAGGCCCGCCATTGCGTTGGGGTGACGTCTACACCACCAACTCGATTTTCGCCAACCAGTTGGGCCTCAACGGCACCCTGCAGTTGGTTGCCGCAGCGAAAAGCCGGATGTCCGAAGAGCGTGACAACATCTGGAAGGCCACCCTGCCTCAAGAGCAAGCCCAGCAAATCGTGCGTGACATGCTGGTGCTGCCCGACGAAAAACTGGTAGAAGCCGACATGGCCGCTGTACGTCGTGACTACACGCCGCCGGCCGACAAGACCCTGCCGATCAAGAACGTCGTCGTGATCCTGATGGAAAGCATGGCCGGTCACTCGGTGGGAGCTTTGGGTGGCCCGGACAACATCACGCCGTACCTCGACAAACTGTCGAAGGAAGGCCTGTTGTTCGATCGTTTCTTCTCCAACGGCACCCATACCCACCAGGGCATGTTCGCCACCATGGGTTGCTTCCCGAACCTGCCGGGTTTCGAATACCTGATGCAGACCCCGGAAGGCAGCCACAAGCTGTCGGGCCTGCCGCAGTTGCTCAGTGCCCGTCACTATGACGACGTGTATGTCTACAACGGCGATTTCGCCTGGGACAACCAGTCGGGTTTCTTCAGCAACCAGGGCATGACCAACTTCATCGGCCGTAACGACTTCGTCAACCCGGTGTTCTCCGACCCGACGTGGGGTGTGTCCGATCAGGATATGTTCGATCGCAGTCTGCAAGAGCTCAAGGCACGGGAAAACGGCAAACCGTTCTATGCCTTGCTGCAAACCCTGTCCAACCACACGCCATACGCCTTGCCGACGCCATTGCCGGTCGAGCCTGTGACCAATCGCGGCAGCCTGAACGAGCACTTGACCGCCATGCGTTACGCGGACTGGGCGCTGGGCCAGTTCTTTGAAAAGGCCCGCAAGGAGCCGTACTTCAAGGAAACCCTGTTCGTCATCGTCGGTGACCACGGTTTCGGCAACGAACAGCAGATCACTGAAATGGACCTGGGCCGCTTCAACGTGCCGATGTTGATGATCGCGCCGGGCATCCAGGAGAAGTTCGGTCAGCGTGACCACACCGTGGGCACCCAGATCGACATCGTGCCAACCATCATGGGCCGCCTGGGCGGCGAAACTCGCCAGCAATGCTGGGGCCGCGACCTGCTCAACCTGCCTGAAGGCGATAAGGGTTTTGGTGTGATCAAACCTTCCGGTAACGAGCAGACCACGGCCATCCTCAGCGACGACCGGATCCTTGTGTTGCCAAAGGAAAAGGACATGGCGCCAAAGTTGTATCAGTACGAAATGGGCGCTACGCCGCACGCCGAGATCATTGCGGATGCACCGGGTACCGCCGAGTTGAAACTCAAGCTCGAAGCGTTCCTGCAAACAGCGACCAAGAGCCTGCTGGACAATACCGCTGGTGTTGTTGATGGCAAGCCGGACTAAGTATTCAGTCAGATCTTGCTGCCTGACCTCAGGCAACAAAAAATCAGAATCCGATACCTGCACAGGTATCGGATTTTTTTATGGTGCGCCAGGCATGGCGCGTTGTGCGCAAGCGCAACCAGCTTGGCTGTGGTGGCCTCGCTGGTGACTTGGAGGTGAAAGTCCTCTACACACCCGGCAAGGGGAAGTGTTAGCCAGAGGCAAGGGTGTCGTGGGTGACCGCGAATCTGAAGGAAGCCCGAGGCAAAATGCTGGCCTGACGAACAGGAAGCGGATGAGGCGGCGCAGCGGGGTAAGACGGCCATAATCGTCAAAGCCCAATACTTGCACGGAACGCTGTGT
>NZ_JBFUHS010000058.1:0-18118 GCF_056402255.1 Pseudomonas sp. P4_B4 | reverse complement strand
AAGCGGAATGAGGCGCCGTAGGCAGAATCCGGTAAATGGTTAGCGCCATCGTCCCGTAACCGCGAACGGAAAGTACCGCTCTGTGGTTCAGTACGATACAAGCCACGCTTTTGCAGTTCAGGAATGACCAGTTCAACAAAGTCTTCGAGGCTGCCTGGGCTGATCAGCGGGTTGAGCATGTAGCCACTGGTGCCGGAAATTCGGGCGTGCTCCTCAATCCGATCGGCCACTTGTTGCGGCGTTCCCACCAGAATCAGATCACTGCCCCGAGTGACGTTGGCAAAGCGCTGTTTGACATCGCCGGCGGTCAAGGGCTTGCCACTGCCATCAGGCCGCATCACATAGGACGTCATGCCTTCGGTGTGAGTGGATAACGCATCGCTGTCCGCGTAGCGGCTGATGTCGATACCGGTATCACCGGCATAACTCACCAGTTGCGCCTGCAAGTGATAGTTGCTTTGCAGTGCGTCGTATTTGCGTTGGGCTTCGATCTCGGTCCTGGCCGTAACGATGCGCAGGACCGTCAGAGATTTAACATCCTTCGCCTGACGCCCCCGTGCCCTGGCCTGCGCCCATATATCTTCCAGTCCCTGGCGAATCTCCAGCGGGTTGGATTTGGCGATGAAAATCAGTTCGGCGTGCTTGGCCGCAAACTCGCGACCTCGGCCGGACCAACCGGCCTGGATGAGCAGCGGCGTGCGTTGCGGTGACGGGGACGTCAAATGCGGCCCGGCCACCCGGTAATGCTCGCCAACATGATTGATCGGTCGCACGCGATCGCCCCTGGCATAGACCTGGCGAGACTTGTCGGCAACCACCGCGTCATTTGCCCAGCTGCCTTCCCAGAGTTTGTAAACSACATCGAGAAATTCATCTGCGCGTTCATAGCGATCATCGTGCTTGATCATCTGCTCCAGGCCGAAGTTGCGAGCGGCGCTGGTCAGGTAGGAGGTGACGATGTTCCAGCCGACCCGGCCATTGGTCAGGTGATCCAGCGTGCTGAAACGCCGGGCATGGGTGAAAGGATGTTCGTAACTGGTGGTGACAGTGACGCCGAAGGCGAGGTTATCCGTCACCGCAGCCAATGCCGGGATGATCATCAACGGATCGTTGGCCGGTGCTTCCACCGCCCACTTCATGGCAGCGTCGGCATTACCGCCAAACACATCGTAGAAACCCAGCACATCACCAAAAAACAGCATGTCGAGATGAGCCTGGTCGGCGATGCGTGCCAGGTTGGACCAGTAGCCCAGCGAGTTGATGGTCAGTCGTTCGTCAGCCGGGTGCGTCCAGAGGCTTGGCGCGCCGCCGCAGCCAACACTGGCTTGCTCGTATAACGCAAACAACAGAGGTTTTGGATCGGACATCGTAGTACCTGTAAAAGTCAATAAACGGAGCGGGTCAGCGCTGATGCTTGAAACCTTTGCCGTAGTGGCGTTCAAGACGGTTCTGTATCAACTCCAGTCCAATGGACAGGAGCCAATAGATAACGGCTGCGGTGGTGAGCATTTCGATGTAGCGGTAGGACGAGCGACCGTACGACTGCGCCAGGAACATCACTTCCCAGACGCCCATCACCGATATCAACGATGAGTCCTTGAGCATTGAAATGAACTGACTGGTTGTCGGGGGAATGATCGTGCGCATGGCTTGCGGCAGGACGATGTGCAGGAACGTTGCCGCAGGCCCCAGCCCCAGAGCCATCGCCGCTTCGCGCTGCCCGGGTGCTACAGCCATGATGCCGGCACGAAAAATCTCGCTGAGGTAGGCACCATAATTGAGCGAGAGCGCAATGATCCCCGCGCTGATGGCGCCCGGAACAACACCCAACTGCGGCAGCCCCAGGTAGATCAGCAGGATCTGGATCAGCAGGATCTGGATCAGCAGCGGAGTACCGCGAAAAAAAGACGCATAGAAACTGGCAATGCCGAAAGCCACCGCACTGCGAGACAGGCGCGCCAGCGCCGTCACGAAGCCAAGGAGCAACGAAAGCCAGATCGAGCAGAAGCACAAAAACAGCGTCAGCGCGGCGCCTTGCAAGAAACCGTCAGGCCCCAAATGCAGGCCGACCAGGTTGGGCAACTTCTGCAGAATGATCGAGAACTTCAGATCGAAGCTCATGAAAAACATGACGCACAGGCCGAACAGCACTGCCCAGGTCAAATACAGGCGAGAGCGAAAACCAAGTAGCTGGCTGAAACGACGCGTCTCGGTTTCGGAGGCGACAGCCGCCTTGGCCGGGTGTGGATTGAGGGCTGTCATTGGCTGATATCGGCACCGATCCAYTTCTGTGAAATCTTGCTTAATGTGCCGTCGGCCTTGAGYTGGGTGACGACCTCAGTGACTTTGGCRTTCCATTGCGGATCRCCCTTTTCGATCGCTACCACGTTGGGCTCTGCATACAGCGTGTCGCTGGCAATTTTAAAGCGAGGATCCTGGGCGATACGTTCGCGAGCRGTGATGAGGTTGGTGACCATGGCATCCAGGCGCACGCCCGTGCCCAAGGCCAGATCCTGGAAGGCKACCGTTTCGTTGTCGTAKGGCGCGACCTGGACGCTTTCGAATGGATAGCTCAACGGCTTGTCCTCGGCGCCCTCGATCACCAGATCCTTGTTCAAATAGGCTTCATAGGTCGACGCGCTGATCACACCGACTTTTTTACCTGACAGATCCTTGCCTGTGACAATGTCCTTGTCTTTGGCATTCACCACGATCACGGCCGGGGACTGGTAATACTCAACCGGGAATTCGAACACTTCGGCCCGTGCCTTGCTCGGGGTCATCGAGCAGACGCAGATGTCATATCGTCCGTTCCAGTGTCCGGCAGCGATGACATCCCAGGACGGTGTTTGCAGCTTCAGCTTCACCCCTAGCCGTTGCGCAACGGCCTTGGCGACATCCACGTCAAACCCGTCCAGTTGGTTCTGTTCATTGAGAAAGGAGAATGGCGGATAGCTTTCCATCAGAACGCCGGTCAGCTCCCCACTGCTGGTTACGCGATCCAGAGTGGCGCCCGCGAAAGCCGTCGAGCATGTAGCCAGTAACGCCAGGCCAAAAGGCAAAAGTGCCGTAGTTTTCAAAAGCAAGTGCTCCAATCAATTCAAAAAATCTGAATAGATTAAAACGCACTATAAAATAGTTTTGTACTTGTTTTATGGAATAACAGACTATGCTCAAGCTATATTGGATCTAGCGATTCAGACGCTAGAATCGCTGATTACGTAGTGGTAAATGAGGCCACGCAAACAAATGTAATCGGGCCTGCGCGTACATAATTTTCAGGTTCTCGGGATATTTCCTAACACGACCTGGCTGTCCAGCAAGGTCATGGCACCTGGCTGAAAAATGGTGAGACTCCGTGAGCAAAACGGCGTCAGGTCGCCTCGAGCAACGAGGATCACCGGAGGTAGCCGGCAATGTTCGCGGCGCGCTGGAAAGGATCAGCAAAAACGAAGAGTTCATCAACATGACGTTAGCGGTGCTCATGACACCGGAGTGAGGTGTCCAAAATCATTAGGCCAATTCAGTCGGAGAAAGGCTCTGAAGGAAAAGACGCGTGATACCGTTGGCTATCGGTAATTTTTACAGTCAGCAACGCTTATGGCCAGGGTCGGCGCCGAGTCTTTTTACTTAGACAACTCCTCGGCGTCGGCAACCATGGTCAAGTATGTTTTAGCAGCTGCAGCAAACCTTCCACATCAGCTAGCGCTGGAGCATGGGCTCCGGCATGGCGGCAAGATATGGATGCGCAAGCCGCTGAAAATTGCAGGCGCTCTCTCAAGTCCACGATCCCCAGCAACTGCGCAGCCAGCCAACCAGCCATACAAGCGTCTCCTGCTCCAACCGTGTCTTCCACCTTCACGGCAATCGCCGGCTGATCGAGTTGGCTGTCCGGGGTGTGGAGAATCATCCCGTGTTCTCCTCGGGTAAAAAGGATCTGCGCCTGAGGATTAAGAGCGCGAAGCTCATCCATTGCCTGGTGTTCTGTCAGCCCTGGATAAATTTGCCGAAGGTCTTCATCGGAAAGCTTAATCATGTCAGCAAGGGTGGTCATCGTAGGGAAGGTCTGCTCCCGATAATGGCTATCCATTAAATTGCGCCAGTTCGGATCATAGCTAATCCGTTTACCGGCTTTTTTGGCCTGCTGAGCAATTTTAACCAGCTTGTCTGCGAGTGGCTGTCGAGCCAAACTGATGCAGCTGAAATGACACAGCTCTGCTTGGTTGATCCATCCTTTGGGCATCAGATCTGGATCAAAAAACAGATCGGCATCTCCAGCAAAAAAGTATCTTGGGGGACGGCTCGATGGAACGATGGCGACCAAAGGATCTCGGTCTACCCGTTGGATAAACCTCATATCCATTGCTGCTGCTTCCGACTGCGAAACTATCTCGTCACCCAGTGAATCCATGCTCACCGACCCGGCAAAAGCACTGCTAACACCCAAGCGACTTAGCGCTCGTGCAACGTTCCAGGGAGCACCACCTGGGTAGCCCTTCCACTGTCCAGGAGTGCCTTGGACAAGATCGGTCAGGGCTTCGCCAAACACTACTGCGCGAGGCAATACCATCGTCATTTCCTCAATTTTTTGTCGTAGGGAACTGCTGGCTGATCAGAATCGACCGGTAATCACTTACTCAATGCGCTTTGATGAAAGGCAGGGTTTGTTGAAGTTAGAGAAGTTTTCATAGCCAACTTCAAAGCATATGTTGGCCGGACGCGTTCAAGTATTAAAACCAGGTTTCCATTTGTATACCGTATTGCCATACACCTCCGGCTTTGAAGTCCGTCATGCCAAAGGAGTCTGTGGTACTGAATCTGTCCAGATCCGAAGACCAGTTCATGAAGCTTGCGAACACTCGCAATTCGGGACGTGTAAGAAGATCTCCAACCTCAGGTTTGAATGTCGGGGCGACAGTGAATTTCCAAAAGTTACCGTCGACCGCATTACGTTGTAGATAGTCCTTCGGGTCGAGGTTCATGGTTTGCCAGCTTATTTCGTAGGCCATCTCGAAATTGCTGTTGATTTTGTTAGCCAATCGCACGTTCAGGGTCAGCCAGCGGTAGTCGTCACCCTTGACGTATCTATCCTTGCTCTGTTCGGCCAGCAAGCTGGGCCCGATGCGCCAGTCAGGCGCAAGGGGTGTCTCACCATAAAGTGCCAGACGCAGAGCGCGGGCATCGTCGATGAGTTCGCCATCCGAGCCGATGTTCTTGACCTCAGCTCCCAGACCTTGCCCATAGAGCAGCGCCGTTTTGAAGAAGCCTTCCCTGCCGAAAAAGTTTTTCTGGTGATTGGCCAGCATGCTGTGCAAGCCGGAATCCGCAGGCGTCAAACCCGCTGCATTGGTCCGGGTAGCGAAATCGTTTTTCTTTGCGCCGATGGCATTGAACATCCACTGCCACTGACCATCCTCGAAGAACTGGTTGGAGGTCAGGATGTAGCTTTCCACATCGGCACTAAGATCGCCTTGACTGAAATCCCCGTAGTTGCGCCCGATCAAAGAGTAGTTCGAACGCCAATTCTTGTTCATCTGCATATCGTAGATTCCACCCCCGGTGCCGGCCAGAAAGACAACGTCCGAGTCCAGCCAGTGGATATCGAAATTATCTCTATCGAATCGCTTGCCTGCCCACAGGGTGGCGTTCTCGAACACTGAATTGCCCTTGAACGCAGCGAGATGGTCAAGCGCTGTGAATACCTGGCGCACGTTCAGTTTGCTTTCGTCGGCCGTCCAGTCATTGGTGCTTTCCACACCGTCGGCGATGGAGACCGTGAATTTGGAACGGGTGCCGTTTTGCGCATAGATTTCTTTCGACAGGTCTATACGCATGTAGGTGTCGTCTTCGTTACCGAGTCGCCCGACTGCACCACCGACTGAACCGGCAGGAGTTGTATAAGGGCCGCCACGACCACCACCCAGCCGATCGTTGATCAGCAATCCGGAGCGGGCGTAGCCGTTGAAGCTGAACCCATCAGTGAGGTGTCCGGTACTGCCCTCTTTCTCCAGGCTTTGCTGACGGGCTTCGAGTTTTGCCAGTCGGGTATCCAAAGCGGGCGCCGAAATTACTGCCGCAGTAGACGCGGCGGGCTGCAAGGGAGCAGTGGCGAGTTTGATCTGCTGCAATTCCCTGGCAAGTGCCTGGGTTTGCTGCTCGGCTGCGGCTGCACGCTTTTCCGCGGCGCTGGCACGGGCTTCAAACGCGGCCATGCGTTCTTCCAGAGTCGCGGCCTGAGAGGTTACCGCCGAGGTGCCGAGCACGCCTGCGAGTAGCCAGCTTGATGCTTTCTGCATGTGAATTTCCTGTTTTGTTTTTATTTTTCTGTTCCCGCGAGCGGCCTTTTTTCGTCAATTGTGAATTGTCAAAATTGACGAAAAAAAGGATGCCTCATCGCAAATACGCTGCTACATTTGGCGATGTTAACGTTAACTTTTCTAAAAACAAAAATAAAGAGGGCTTTATGAAACAGCTAAAAACTCTCCTTCCAGCCGCACTACTCACCCTCTGTGCCGGATTTCCATGCCTCTCGAGCGCTGCCGATTTAACGATCTCGTGTGGCGCGGTGGGTGCGGAGTTGCAGCTCTGCAAGGAGGCTGTCGAGGCGTGGTCGAAACAGACCGGCAACAACGTCGAGGTGGTTTCCACGCCTAACTCGGCGACCGAGAGGTTGTCGTTCTATCAACAGATCCTCAGTGCACAATCCAGCGACATCGACATCATTCAAATCGATATGGTGTGGCCAGGGATGCTGGCCAAACACTTGATGGATCTGCGCGAGGTGCTTCCTGCCAACCCGACCCAAGGCTATTTCCAGGCACAGGTGGATAACGCCACGGTGAACGGACGGCTGGTGACGATGCCGTGGTTCACCGACTCGGGCCTGCTGTATTACCGCAAGGACTTGCTCGAGAAGTACAACCAGCAGGTTCCCCAGACCTGGGAGGAAATGACCGCTACCGCCAGGAATATTCAACAGGCCGAGCGCACTGCCGGGAATCCCAATGCGTGGGGTTACATCTTTCAAGGGCGCGCCTACGAGGGCCTGACGTGTAATGCACTGGAGTGGATCAGCAGCCAACCGGAAGGCGGACTGGTCAATCCACGAGGTGACATCGTGGTCAACAGCCAGGCTTCAAGAACGGCTTTGACCCTGGCGAAAAGCTGGGTGGGAGACATCTCCCCGCGTGGCGTACTCAACTACACCGAGGAAGAAGGTCGTGGCGTATTCCAGTCGGGAAATGCGCTGTTCATGCGTAACTGGCCTTATGTCTGGGCGTTGGTGCAAAGCCAGGACAGTGCCGTAAAAGACAAGGTCGGGGTCGCTCCCCTGCCCCGCGGCGGCGAGACCGGCAGCCATGCCTCCACCCTCGGTGGCTGGGGCCTGGCGGTATCGCGCTACAGCGCCCATCCAAAACTTGCCGCCGAGCTGGTGAGCTACCTGACCCGTGCCCAAGAGCAAAAACGTCGTGCCCTGATAGGCGCCTATAACCCGGTTATCGAGTCGCTGTATCAAGATCCCGAATTGCTCGCGGCAATGCCTTATTACAGCCAGCTCCACAGCATTCTCAACGATGGGGTCATGCGCCCTGCCTCAATCACTGCCGATCGCTATCCAAGGGTCTCCAATGCGTTCTTCGATCGAGTGCATGGCGTGCTGGCGGGCGAGTTGCCTGTCGATCAGGCGCTGGCCGAACTGGAAAGCGAACTCACGCGCATCAAACGCCGGAACTGGTAAGCCACAAGGAAGGAAATCACCATGTCTGTCTCTACTACTGCCCCCTGTGACGAGCTCCTGCTCACCAGGGAAACGCCCGTACAACGTCGCCGAGTACGCGCCGCCTGGCTATTTCTGACACCGATGCTGTTGTGTCTGGCCCTGGTGGCAGCCTGGCCGCTACTGCGCACATTCTGGTTCAGCCTGACCGACGCCAGTCTGTCGGACACCGGTGGCGGATCCTTCATCGGCCTGAGCAATTATCTGTTCCGCAACGGTTCCACCTGGTCGGGCATCCTGGTCGATCCTCAGTGGTGGAACGCGGTGCGCAACACCTTGCATTTCACCGTGGTGTCGGTGGGACTGGAAGTCGTACTGGGACTGTTGGTGGCGTTGCTGCTCAACATCAAGTTCACCGGCCGTTCCCTCGTGCGTGCGATGATTCTGATTCCCTGGGCGATTCCGACCATTGTCTCGGCAAAGATCTGGTCATGGATGCTTAACGACCAGTTCGGCATCATCAATCACATGATGCTGAGCCTCGGCCTGATTGACGCGCCCCTGGCCTGGACGGCAGATGCGGACCTGTCGATGTGGGCGGTGATCATCGTCGACGTCTGGAAGACCGTGCCTTTTGTCACGCTGCTGATGCTGGCGGCCTTGCAGATGTTGCCGAGCGATTGCTACGAGGCCGCCAGGGTCGATGGCATTCATCCGCTGAGGGTGTTCTGGCGTGTCACGCTTCCCCTGCTGATGCCCGCCTTGTTGGTGGCGGCGATCTTCCGCATCCTCGACTCGCTGCGGGTATTCGACGTGATCTATGTGCTGACCTCGAACTCGTCGAGCACCATGAGCATGTCGGTGTATGCCCGCCAGCACCTGGTGGAGTTCCAGGACGTCGGTTACGGCAGCGCAGCCTCGACGCTGTTGTTTCTGGTGGTTGCGGTCATCGCCATGCTTTATCTCTACCTCGGACGCCGTCAACTGGAGGTCCGCTCATGAGCCCGCGCCTGCTGAAAAAAACGCTGTTGCGCCTCGGGTTCTGGTGTCTGATCGGGGTGTTGCTGCTGTATGCGGTTTTCCCTTTCTACTACGCCATCGTGACGTCGCTGAAGCCATCCAGCGCCTTGTTCGAGGTGAGCTACTGGATCGATAACCCCGATTTCTCCAATTACTCGGCGGTACTCCACCAAGCCTCATTCCTGCGGGCCATCGGTAACTCGCTGGTGGTTGCGCTGTGTGTGGTGACGCTGGCGCTGTTCCTCAGCCTGACCGCCGCCTATGCCTTGGGCCGGGTGAAGTTCCGTGGGCGTGGCACGGTGTTGATGATGGTGCTTGGCGTGTCGATGTTTCCCCAGGTCGCGGTGCTGTCGGGGCTCTTCGAAGTGATCCGCGCGCTGGGCCTGTACAACACGTCCTGGGCGTTGATCCTGAGCTACACGATTTTCACCCTGCCCTTCACCGTTTGGGTGCTGACCACGTTCATGGGGCAACTGCCCCATGAACTGGAAGAAGCGGCAATCATGGATGGCGCGTCCCCCTGGGTCACGCTGACCCGAGTGCTGTTGCCGCTGCTCTGGCCCGCGCTGGTCACCACTGGCTTATTGGCCTTCATCGCCGCGTGGAACGAGTTCCTGTTTGCCCTGACCTTCACCCTCACCGACACGCAACGCACGGTGCCGGTCGCCATCGCCCTGATTTCCGGTGGCAGCCCTCATGAGCTGCCTTGGGGATTGTTGATGGCCGCCTCGGTGCTGGTCACCGTCCCATTGGTGATTCTGGTGCTGATTTTCCAGCGCCGAATCGTTTCCGGTCTCACTGCCGGCGCGTTAAAGGGTTGATGCCCAACAAAGACAAGGAACAGCATCGTGATCAAATTGAAACTGGACAACGTGAACAAACAATTGGGCGGCGCGCGGATTCTTCGCGACGTCAGCCTGGAAATCGCGGCGGGTGAATTCGTGGTGTTCGTCGGCCCTTCGGGTTGCGGCAAGTCGACCCTGCTGCGCCTGATCGCCGGACTGGATTCGATCTGCGGCGGCGACCTGCTGATCGACGGGCGTCGGGTCAACGACCTGGAGCCGCGCGAGCGTGGCGTCGGCATGGTGTTTCAATCCTATGCGCTGTACCCGCACATGAGCGTCTACGACAACATCAGCTTTGGTCTCAAACTGGCCAAGACTGAAAAGAGCAGCTTGCGCGAGCGCGTGCTGAAAACTGCACAAATCCTGCAGTTGGACAAACTGCTGCAACGCAAGCCAAAGGAACTGTCTGGAGGGCAGCGTCAGCGTGTGGCAATGGGCAGAGCCATGGCGCGTGAGCCGGACATTTTGCTGTTCGATGAGCCGCTCTCCAATCTGGATGCATCCTTGCGGGTGCAGATGCGCAACGAAATCGCCCGGCTGCATGATCGACTGGGCTCGACCATGATCTACGTCACTCACGATCAAGTGGAAGCGATGACCCTGGCCGACAAAATTGTCGTGCTCAATGGCGGTCGCGTAGAACAGGTCGGCTCACCGCGCGAACTCTATGAGCGCCCAGCGAGCCGCTTTGTCGCCGGTTTTCTCGGTTCGCCCAGAATGAACTTTCTGGCGGCACGCCTGCATGCACCGGGTGAAACCAGCCTGGTCGATACTCCCGTCCTGGGTATGACTTCCCTGCCCTTCGACAGCTCGAGCCTGGCGGCGGACACCCCACTGAGCCTGGGGATTCGCCCGGAACACGTGTCGCTCAAGGCGGCGCAGGGGACTACCGGCGTCGTCGTGACCGGGGTCGAATACCTGGGCAGTGAAACCTATGTGCACCTCGATACAGGTCAGGACGAGCCACTGATCTGTCGTTGTGAGGTCAATGCCGGATGGCAGGTGGGCGATCAGGTCGAGCTGCAGCTGGAGTTCGGCAATCTGCACCTGTTCGACGCCGATGGCACGGCCTTGAGTCGCCACCCACACGCCATTGAAACCCTGCCGGATGACGTCTCTCTACGCTCAGTCCGAGCACGCGCCCTATGACCTTGTCTTTGAATACCATGAGCGATCCAATGTTTTCTTCCCTTGACCTTGCGCAGCGCGCACTGGGTGACGGCCTGTCTCGCGTCATCCAGGATTATCGACCCGGTTATCATATTTCCCCCCCGGCAGGCTGGATGAACGACCCTAACGGGGTAGTGTACTTTCGTGGCGAATATCACGTTTTCTATCAGCATTACCCCTTCGACGCGAAATGGGGCCCGATGTATTGGGGCCACGCCAAGAGTGCCGATCTGGTTCATTGGCAGCACCTGCCCATTGCGCTGGCACCCGGCGATGACTTCGACCGTGATGGATGTTTTTCCGGTAGCGCAGTGGTGTGTGGAGATACCTTGGCACTGATCTACACCGGACACACCTGGCTGGGGGAAGTGGGTGACGAACGCTCGATCCGTCAAGTCCAATGCCTGGCCACCAGCACCGACGGTATTCGGTTCGTCAAGCATGGCGCCGTCATCGACACCGCGCCGCAAGACACGATCATGCACTTTCGTGACCCCAAGGTATGGCAAGAGGATGACTGCTGGTACCTGATTGCCGGCGCACGTCTGGGCGATGTGCCGTTGCTCCCGCTGTACCGTTCCACGGATCTGCACGCCTGGGAGTTCCTCGACTATGTGTCCAGCGGCAGCGAGGGCGATGGCTATATGTGGGAGTGCCCGGATCTGTTCCGACTCAACGGACGCGATGTGCTGCTTTACTCCCCCCAGGGCATGCAACCCCAGGGTTACGATCGGCTCAACAAATACCAGACCGGTTATCGAGTGGGCCGACTCGACAGCGAATGGCACTTCACCGGCGGTCCTTTTATCGAGTTGGATAACGGCCATGATTTCTATGCCGCGCAAACGCTATTGGCCGCCGATGGTCGGCGCCTTGTGTGGGCATGGCTCGACATGTGGGAAAGCCCGATGCCGAGCCAGACCCATCATTGGTGCGGCATGCTCGGTTTGCCGCGCGAACTTGAACTGTGCGCAGATCGCCTTTGCGTGTATCCGGCACGGGAGCTCATCGCTCTGCGCATGACGCTATTGCCTGGTACGCCCTGGTGGGAGGGGTCGGGAACCCGGTGGGTGCCGGAAGTGAATGGCGACAGTCTCGAAATCCATGTGCACCTGGATTTACTCGGCTGCACCGACGGCCACCTGGGAATCGCGTTGCGCTGCAGCGACGATGACCATGAACAAACCCTGCTCTACTACGATGCGGCGTTGCGGCGTCTGGTGCTTGACCGCAGCCACTCGGGTGCGCAAGTCACAGGCCAGCGCAGCGTGTCGATAGACCCGACACAAGAGCGACTGGCACTGCGTGTGTTCCTCGATCGCTCGTCCATCGAGGTGTTCGACGAAAACGGGCGCTTCAGCCTCAGCAGTCGCCTCTATCCGCGGCCCGACAGTCTGGGCGTGAAGCTGTTTGCCAGCGGGAGTGGCGGGCGTGTCTCGATTCCCAAGGCATGGCCTCTCGGCTCTGGATGGCTATGAGCAGCGTCATTCGAGTCGCGAGAAGCCCGGGCCCTGTGTCATGATTCTGCGTCAACCTGACCGGGCTCGCCTCGCATGACTTCAGTGAAAGACGTTGCACAGCTGGCCGGCGTGTCCCTGATGACGGTTTCTCGAGCGCTCAATAATCCGGAAAAACTGAGCCCCGAAACCCTTCTGCGGGTGCGTCGCGCCATTGATGAACTGCAATTCGTACCGAGCCTGTCGGCGCGCAAGATGYGCGGCGACAACCTCCAGTCGCGAACCATCGGTGTATTCGCGCTGGACACCGCGACCACACCGTTCGCCGTCGAGTTGCTGCTGTCCATCGAACAGACCGCGCAGCAAGCCGGCTGGAATGTGTTCATCCTTAACCTGTTGAGCAATCCGCCCACCGACCAGAACATCGACCTGATGTTGTCGCACCGCCCCGACGGGTTGATCTTCAGCGCCATGGGGTTTCGCCAGGTATGCATTCCCGAACGATTGAAGAGCAAACCCCTGGTACTCGCCAATTGCCTGGCCGATGACAGTCGCCTGGTGAGTTATGTGCCAGACGACGAAGCGGGGCAGTATCGAGCCGTACATCACGCGTTGAGCCAGGGCTATCGGCGCCCTCTGTGTATCAATCTGCCAAAACAGAGTCTGGCCTGGAACCTGCGACAAAAAGGCCTGCAACGTGCCTGTCAGGCATTCGGGCTGTTGCCTGACGCACACCTGCAATACGACCTTTCCGATCATGACGCCTATGGTGAAACCGCAGCCATCCTCGACCGGCACATCATTGAGGGTCGTCCCCAATTCGACATTCTGATCTGTGGCAACGACCGCATTGCCTTTTGTGCCTATCAGCTATTGTTGGGCCGTGGCCTGAAAATTCCCGACGATGTCGCCGTGCTCGGCTACGACAACATGATCGGCATTGCTGAGCTGTTCATCCCGCCGCTGACCACGGTGCAACTGCCGTACTACGAGATCGGTCGCAAGGCTGCCCGGCACCTGATCGAGACCCTCGATGTATCGGGAACCCAGCCAGTTGATTGTCCATTAGTGGTTAGGGCATCGCTATAAAATTCAGTTAATTCGGTGATAGCGCGCCCGCTTGCTTTCGATTTGCCACTGGCCTGTCACCGACCGCTTAAGCCCAAAGGGTCAGTCACGACATGCACAAAACGGCCAGAAGTCGTCATTCTTCAAATCTCACCGCCCCTCAGATCGCAACAGACGCTTTCTTGGCGATTATCAGCTCAGTGGAAATATTCAACTTCTCCTTTCTCCCCATTCAGCAAAACGCATTGGGCCGGTGACCAAACCGACCCAATGCCATACGAGCTGATCCATTTACCGCGAATCGACTAACCCAACGTGTTAAGGCATACCACCTTGGGTTGGGTCATTTCCTCGTAGGCAAAACGCACCCCTTCCCGGCCCAGGCTACCGTACTTGGAACCGCCAAACGGCATCGCATCGAAGCGGTAGTCGGAAGAGTCGTTGATCATCACTCCCCCGGCTTCGATCCTCCGTGCGGCGCTCATCGCGGTTGCCAGATCATTGGTGAAGATCCCGGCATGCAGGCTGTATTCGGGCTCATTGGCCAAAGCGATGGCTTCATCGAAGGTTTCGAAAAGCTGCAATACCACCACCGGAGCGAAGACTTCATTGCGCCAGAGTCGACTGGCGTGATCGACGTTTTCCAGCACGGTGGCGGCGTAGCACGATCCTGCACGCCGATGGCCGCAGAGCAACGTGGCGCCCTCTTGCAAGGCCTCGTTGACCACTTTCTCGGCATTCTGCGCGGCTTGCGCAGTAATCATGGGGCCGATATCGGTATCGGCCAGCAATGGATCGCCGACCGCAAGCGCACGGGCCTGGCTGACGAATCGCTCTCGGAACGCTTCATAAATCGACGCCTGAATCAGCAAGCGCTGAGTGCCTACGCAGTTCTGCCCCGCTGCCCAAAAGGCTCCGGACACGCAACTCTCGACAGCGGCCTCAAGGTCGCAGTCGCCCATGACGATTACCGGCGCATTGCCGCCCAGGTCCATGGCCAGTTTCTTCAACCCGGCCGTGCGGGCGATCTGCTCTGCGGTGACGAAACCGCCGGTGAAGGAAATCATCCGCACCTCACGGGCGGCGACCAACGCCTTGCCCAGTTCCGCGCCGCCGGTGGCGACGGTAACCACTGATTCAGGCAAGCCTGCCGCGACCAGATAAGACACCAGTTTAATGGCCGACAATGGCGCGAGCTCGGAAGGTTTGAGAATCACCGCGTTACCGCCCGCAATGGCCGGACCGAGTTTGTGCGCCACCAGGTTCAACGGATCGTTGTACGGCGTGATCGCAACGATCAGCCCCAGAGGTTCACGGGAAAACCAGCCCTGACGCGATTCGGAGCCTTCATAAGCATCGAAGGGAACCACCTCCCCGGCATTGCGCCTGGCCTCCTCGGCTGACAGCTTGAGGGTATTGACGCAACGTTTGACCTCTTTTTCCGCCTGTTTGAGGGTCTTCCCGGCCTCGTCGACGATCAGCCTGGCAAACACACCGGCATCCTGTTCGATGTTGATTGCGGCTTGCTCAAGAATGCGAGCCCGACGATGACGCGCTAACGCGGCGCACGCTCGTGCACCACTGCGTCCTGTCTCCAACAACTGCGGAACTTGCGACGCACAGACATTCGTCACGCTACCTATGAGGGAACCGTCATAGGCGTTAAAGACTTCAATGGGCGGCTCCACGATATCCAGAACCAGGCGCGATAATTTCACAGGTTTACTCCTGGTTGCGTGCAATGGATTGATGGATGCTGATGATGTCCGAGAGCAGCGCAAACGCTGTTTCCGTGCGCCCTGCTCCCGGCCCCGAAACCGTCACCGCACCGAGCAGTTCGGAGGTAAACGACACCGCATTCGTTGCACCGCCGACACTGGCCAGCGGATGGTCGTTGTTCAACAGCCGCGGTTCGACACTGGCACTGATCGAGCCGTCGGTATGGCGCATCGCCGACCCGATCAGCTTCCAGCGAGCGCCGTCCTGCCGGGCTTTTTCGATGTCGCCAAGGTTGAGGGACGAAATGCCGCTGCACGTGACGTCGCTGACCGTAAGCTTCGCGTCCAGCAGTTCATTCGCCAGGATCACCACCTTGAGGCGTACGTCATGACCCTCGACATCCGCCGTCGGGTCGGCTTCGGCGTAACCCAGTTCCTGAGCCTTGCTGACGGCCTCAGCAAACCCCAGGCCGCCTTCCATGCTGGTGAGCACGAAGTTGGACGTGCCGTTGAGAATTCCTTCAAAACCGACAATGGAGCTGCCGGCCAGCGCCTGCCTGGCCAGGCGAATCACCGGCGTGCCGCTCATGACCGAACCTTCATATTCAAAGGCGACATGCTTGCGTCGAGCCAGTGCCTTGAGCTCGGCGCCGTGCAAGGCGATGGGGCCCTTGTTGGTGGTGACGACATGCTGGCCGCCCTCCAGCGCCCAACGGCAGAACGAAGTCGCCGGTTCACCGTCCACCGGGTTGGTAAACGTGGCTTCAACAATAATGTCCGCGCCGGAATCCTTGATCACCTCTTCATTGAGGGCTGTGACGTCGCCACCCGACAATTGCGCCAATGCACCTTTGACTGCCGGCAATTGGGCGAGCACATTGGCGTCCAGCCCTTCGCGGCCAATCACCGAACCGAGAAACAAGTCAGTCACGCCGACGATTTTCAGGGTGAAACCCAGTTCTGTTTTCCACTGTTCGTTGCGTTCGGCAATCAGCTGAGCCAATGCCCGGTTAACACCGCCAAAGCCTACCAGCGCCAATTTGTATTCAGTCATTTTGTTATGCCCTTGATCCGGGTGATGGGTTGTTGGGCACTAGGTTAGGGCTGGGCCCAGGGCAGTGAAATAGGCCAATTTGCTCTATTTTATGGGCGTTTTGACCAGTGCCCGGGCAAAGCTTCAGGATCGAGTAGGAGGCGGATTTACATCCGCCGTCCTCTCACATACATGGACGCCCCCAGTTTGCCGAGCTTTCAATTCGTGACAACACAGACGGGGTTGAGATTGCAGCCATACATCCGGACTTTATGTGAGGCTCTGCCTCTGTCCCTGATGGAATTCGCTGATCGGGCTCTTATCACCACCACGCGCTCGAAGCGCCTGTGAGAGGGCAGAGTTACCCGATCCCGGTCCGACCTGTCTTGCCATCACGTCATGATTGCCTGGGCAACCTTGGTAGTACTCCTTTCTAACGCTTCATCGCTTGACTCCACCGGTCTGGTTACGCGCCTGCGACAGCAGGGGTGTAACCAGACCGGAATCTGCGGTCGTGGGCCAGCAGCGCCCAGGCAATCCGGGCATTCTTGTTGGCCTGCGCGATGACTGCCACATTCGTGTTGCGACGCGCCAACAAACCCTTCAGCCAATCCGATGAGGGGTCGGTTTTACCTTCGGCGTAACGAACCACCGCTCGCGCACCATGAACCAGCAATGTGCGCAAATAGCTATCGCCTCGCTTGCTGATACCTAACAGCGTGGACTTGCCTCCGCTCGAATGCTGTCGCGGTACTAATCCCAACCATGCCGCCATCTGCCGACCGTTGGCAAAACTCTTCGCATCACCTACCGAAGCGACCAGAGCGCTTGCGGTGATCGGTCCAATACCCGGTATTTCTGCAAGCTTGCAACTGGCCTCATTCCCTCGATGCCATTGTTGAATTTCCCGTTCAAGTGGACCCACCTGCCGGTCCAACTCCTTCAGATGATCGCCCAGGCGCTGCATCAACTGCCGGAATGAACCGGGCAGACCGTTTTCGCCATCTTCCAGGATGCCTGGCAAACGCTCGGCGATATGCCCGATCCCTTGCGCGATGACAATGCCGAACTCACCGAGCAGCCCACGAATTGCGTTAGCTTGCGCAGTACGAGCCTTCACAAAACCCTGCCGCGCCCGATGCATGGCCAATATCCCTTGTTGCTCTGTCGTCTTGATCGGTACGAAGCGCATATTGGGTCGAGCGACCGCTTCACAAATGGCCTCTGCATCGGCTACGTCGTTCTTGTTCGTTTTCACATAGGGCTTAACAAATTGTGGAGCCATCAACTTGACCGTATGTCCAAATGCTTGCAGCTTTCTTGCCCAGTGATGGGCACTTCCGCAAGCCTCCATACCGATCAAGCACGGCGCCAATACTGCAAAGAAAGGGGCAAGCTGGTCACGTTTGAGCTGCTTCTTCAGTACTGGTTTCCCTCGCTCGTCAACTCCGTGTACTTGAAACACGTTTTTTGCCAAATCGATACCAACAGTCGTAAGCTTCATGAGGACGCTCCCTTCCGTTAAGTGCTATTAACACTTTCACTTTGGCACATCGATGCCGTTAGGACAGGGGGCGTCCATTCCATTACCACCGTACGTACGGTTCCGTATACGGCGGTTCAGGCGATGCGATTAAGCCGGTTTATCGTATCCAGTATTGAGATCAATCCGAGCCCATCCCATAGCTTCTTCGGTAACGCCTGATTCACATGAGATGCCCCCGAGTTCCACCATGGGCCTCGGCCGTTGTACGCCGATTTACAGGCACGTTCTTCGTTAAGCCCCAGACGCATCAGGTTGTGCGCCCTCGTCGAGGGTCGCTTCCATTGGCGCCAGATCACACAACGAAGTTTATGCCGTACCCAGCCGTCCAGCTCCTCAAACGCTCGCTTGCTCTGGATGAGCTTGAAGTAACCCGCCCAACCGCGCAGTACAGGATTGATCCGCTCGATAGTTGTCGCCATCTTGCGGCCCTCTGCCCCGCGCAGCAGTTCTCTAAGCCGGTCGCGTAAGCGACCCAGGCTCATCTTCGCCACTTTCAGCTTCGGCTGCTTATGCCAGCTCATCCCGTAACCCAGGTAATCACAAA
>NZ_JBFUHS010000057.1:0-19265 GCF_056402255.1 Pseudomonas sp. P4_B4 | reverse complement strand
GTTGCAGGGTGACTTCGTAGCGGGCTTCGTCGATTGAGCCGGACAGGCGCTGGCAGGCGGTGATGCGGCCATAGACGGTGCGCAGGGGCTTGGGCGGTTTGGGTACTTCCCAAGAGGCCACGCGCAGGGTCGAGGGGTCGGCGAACAGGTTGAATTCGGCGTACTGGCCGATGAATTTTTCCGCGCCGATGTCGAGGTCGCTGGCGGTGAATTCGATGCGGTAGAGGTAGGGTTGGCTGAGGTACTCATGACCCTCGAAGGTGAGGACGTCGAGGTGGGTGTCGAGTCCGTCGACCTGCAGTTTGTGGCGGCTGTGGTCGAAGAAGACGGGCAGAATGGTGTTCAAGTACGGACCTCCCTGGGACATTGGGGGAGGCTTCATTTCCATCCCCGTTCAAGCGCTCGACAGCTTTCAGGAAGGAAAAAAAGGTTGATATAGGATGCTTCCGGCGCACTCGTAGGATGCGTCCGAGTGTTGACGCCCCTAGCCTGTAGGATCGTTCGCCATCTTGTCGGCGCCCAGTGCCGCGGCTGCTTTTTGACAGGGTTAAACCGTTCGGGTCGAACGCTACTCCAGAGCGCAAACCCTGCTTGTTTAAAAGGCCTCAAGGTTACTTCGTGAAAGCCACAGCGCCTTGCGTCGTTGCCTACAGTTACCCCAGAATCCGCCGGCTTGTGCGCTTTGGGGGCGCTCGGTAACTTGCTCCGCGTCACTGATTGTCAGTGATCGGGTTTAGTCGCCCGGCTAGTTTTCCTCGGTTGTACCAGTGTCATCCAGTCAGGCATCCGCCTGCACTTGATGGTGGCTGTGCGCATGGCGTCTTCGGGCGCGCCGGGTTTTGGGAAACTTTACCGGTCGACTAACTTGCGCACGGCCACCACCCTTCCGTTTAGTCGCGAGATGGTTGTGGCCCTTACTGGAGAAAATTCCCATGTTCAAGGTCACACCGAATCCGCCGGACACTGATCCGACATCCCCATCAATAGATTCCGACTCAACTTCTCCCGACCGCATCCCCTCAGCCGCCGACATCCGCGCCACTCCACGCAAACTGTGCACGATGTTTTTCGTCAATTCGGAGCTCGACATCGAAACCCTGCTAGCCCATGCCTGCGAGTCGCTGGCCTCGGCAAACGTCATGACCATGGATCTGGCGGATCGTACGGAGGGGACGAGTCGCAATACCCTGCTGGGGATTGCCCAAGTCATCATGCTGGGGGAACTGGCGGTGAACCGGGCGCTGTATCGGATTGATCCGCCCGAATAGAAATCAAAAGATCAAAAGATCGCAGTCTGCGGCAGCTCCTACATTGGATTGGCGTACATCCTGTAGGAGTTGCTGCTGCGATCTCTTAACGATTAGACACTAGTTGGACAACTGATTGGCAAACTGCCCCACCGCATTGACCACTTTCTGCGCGCCGTCCTGGATCTCGACAATCACCGTACCCGCTTCCGCCGCCAGTGCCAGGCCCTGTTCGGCCTGAAGCTTGCCGTCGGTCATCAGGGCCACGGCGTTACGCGCCATGTCCTGGTTCTGCCGCACCACGAGGACGATTTCGTCGGTGGCCTGGCTGGTGCGCGAAGCCAGTTGCCGAACCTCATCCGCCACCACGGCGAACCCCCGCCCCTGCTCGCCGGCACGCGCTGCTTCGATGGCCGCGTTGAGCGCCAGCAGGTTGGTCTGTTCGGCAATGCCGCTGATGGTTTTGACAATGGTACCGATCACCAGCGACTGCTCGTTCAGGGCTTCGATGCCATCGCCAGCGGTTTGCATATGCTTGGCCAGGTCGCGCATCACGTCCACGGCCTGGGTCACCACGGCGTTACCGCGCTGGGCGCTTTGGTCGGTTTGCTGCGAGGTGCTGTAGGCAATGTTGGCAGCCTCGGCGACGGCTTGTTCCTGATTGACCTGATCGGTAATCACCGTGGCGAATTTCACCACTTTGTAGAGATTATTGTTGGCATCGACCACCGGGTTGTAGGACGCCTCTAGCCAGACTGTACGACCATGGCTGTCGACTCGTTTAAAACGGTTGGCCACGTATTCGCCCGCGTTCAGGCGACGCCAGAAGTCCTGGTACTCGGCACTGTTGTACTCCTCCGGCAGGCAGAAGGTGCGGTGATGCTTGCCCTTGATCTGCGCCAGGCTGTAACCCATGCCACTGAGGAAGCGGTCGTTGGCGGCCAGCACGTTGCCATTGAGGTCGAATTCGATCACCGCCGTGGAGCGCACCAGCGCGCCGATCAGGTTCTCGTGTTCGCGGGAGGCTTCGATGGTGCGGGTCAGGTCGCTGGAGAAAATCGAAAAATGCCTGATCCGCCCATCCGCCGAGCGCACCGGTTGCAGGATCGAACGCAACCACGCTTCCTGGCCCGTACCGCGCAACAGGCGCACCGCGCCGGCGAAGTGCTCGCCACGGGTCAGCGCGTTCTTGAAACGCTGCTGGAATTCATCGGATTTCACGTGGTCCGGGACGAAGTCGTCAATATGTCGGCCAATCAGATCGCCGCTCTTGTAATGCATTTCGCCAAGGAAGTTCTGACTGACCGACTGAACCCGTCCATCGCTGTCGAGGGTCAGCACCAGCATCTCGCTTTCCAGACTTTCCTTCACTTGCTGGAGGCTCGAGAGTTCTTCACGAAGAGCTGACAGCTCCTGCTTCAAGCGTTTATTGAACATGGGAAAGCACCGATGGACAGGGGTAGAAAGCGATATGCAGCCTAACCATCGGCCTTGGAAACATTTACTTAAGCGTGTTTCAGGCTTGCCCTGTAAAAATAGTTACGACGCGCACAATCAATGCGCACCAGCAGCAGAACAGCCTGCGATTCTCGGCATCCGCGCACCGAAGTACGCCGCACTGCCCACGCCCACCGCGCCCATCACCGCACTGAACATCACGCAGATCCATGGACTCCACGGCATCAGGCCGATCAACAACAGCGGTGTGACACTCGCCCACGCGGCGTAGGCAATGTTGTAGGTGAACGAGATACCCGAGACGCGAATCCGCGGCGGGAACAGGCTGACCATCACCGATGGCACCGCGCCGACCACCCCGCAGCACAGCCCTGCCACCGCGTAGGCCAGGCCGATCCAGTCGCCGCCCATGATCAGGCAGGCATACAGCACGCCGATGCCCAGCGGCAGCAGCAGGCTATAGAGCATCACCGTGCGCCAGGCGCCAATGCGGTCGACCAGCAGCCCGGCGAGCACGCAGCCGATGTTCAAGAACACGATGCCCAGTGCGCTCAAGGCGAAGGTATGGCTGGCGGTCATGCCAAAGGTTTTCTGCATCATGGTCGGGGTGATGACCACGAACACCACCACCGCCGAGGTCAACACACAGGTGAGAATCATCGCCGGCAAAATGGCCAGGCGATGCTCGCGCAAGACCGTGCGCAGCGGCAGTTCGCCGGCCGCCTCGCGTTGCGCCTGCATGGCCATGAACACCGGGGTTTCGCTGAGCCAGCGACGCAGCCAGACGCCAATCACGCCAAACACGCCGCCCAGCAGGAACGGGTAACGCCAGGCGTAATCGAGGATTTCCGCCGGAGTGAACGCCTGCGCCAGGAAGGTTGCGGTCAATGCGCCGATCAAATAACCGAAGGTCAGCCCCGCCTGCAAGAAACCCAGGGCATAACCGCGATGGGCGATGGGTGCGTGCTCGGCGACGAATACCCAGGCACTGGGTACCTCACCGCCCACCGCCGCGCCCTGGAGGATGCGCAGGGCCAACAGCAGTAAGGGTGCGAAATAGCCAATTTGCGCGTAGATCGGCATGATCCCGATCAGCAGGCAGGGCAACGCCATCATCAGGATGCTCAGGCTGAAGACTTTCTTGCGCCCCAGACGGTCGGCGAAGTGCGCCATCAGGATGCCGCCCAGCGGTCGCGCCAGGTAACCGGTGACGAAGATCCCGAAACTTTGCAGCAGGCGCAGCCACTCGGGCATTTCCGGCGGGAAGAACAACTGGCTGAGGGTCAGGGCGAAAAACACGAAGATGATGAAATCGTAGATTTCCAGCGCCCCACCGAGGGCGGCGAGCCCGAGGGTCTTGTAGTCCGAGCGGTTGAACGGCGTCAGGCGCGAATCGGTGTTGGCAGTCATGAAAAGAACTCTGGCACAGGCAAAAACCAAGGCGCCCATGGTCTACGCAAATGCACCGACGGACAACCCGTTAGACCAAAGTCCCATAGCCACAAAACAGCCCCGCAAAATTCCTCGGCTTGAATTAATGTTGGCGTCTGTCCAGACGGGCGGTTACTGCCCCGAAGACCACAACAAACATAAAAAATCCGAGGTACCCCCGTGGCCGCTGATATCGAAGATAGCCGCTCCGCCCGCTTTGCCCTGCGCTGCTCAAGTTTTGCCGAACGCTGGTTTCCCGACTCCTGGGTGTTTGCTGCCCTGGCGGTGATTATCGTGGCCCTGGCCACCCTGGCGATGGGCGCCAAACCCACCGATGCCGCGATGGCTTTCGGTGACGGCTTCTGGAGCCTGATCCCCTTCACCATGCAGATGGCCTTCGTGGTGATCGGCGGTTATGTGGTCGCCAGTTCGCCGCCAGCGGTGAAGCTGATAGACCGTCTGGCCAAACTGCCGAAAAACGGCCGCTCCGCCGTGGCCTGGGTCGCGTTGATTTCGATGGTCGCGTCGTTGCTGAACTGGGGCCTGTCCCTGGTATTCGGTGGTTTGCTGGTGCGCGCCCTTGCCCGTCGTACCGATCTGAAGATGGACTACCGCGCCGCTGGTGCTGCTGCCTATCTGGGGCTTGGTGCGGTGTGGGCCTTGGGCCTTTCGTCGTCCGCAGCACAATTGCAAGCCAACCCGGCGAGCCTGCCGCCGTCGATTCTGTCGATCACCGGGCTGATTCCATTCACTCAGACGATCTTTCTCTGGCAGTCCGGCGTGATGTTGCTGGCCTTGATCGTCATCTCGCTGATCATTGCCTACGCCACCGCCCCTGGTCCGAACTCGGCGCGTGATGCCAAGGCCTGCGGCGTCGATCCGAGTTTCAACCTGCCGCCGCTGCAACCGCGCACCCGTCCCGGCGAATGGCTGGAATACAGCCCGCTGCTGATGATCCTGCTGGTGCTGCTGGCCGGTGGCTGGCTGTTCCACGAGTTCTCGACCAAACCGGCGATCAGTGCGATTTCCGGGCTGAACACCTACAACTTCCTGTTCATCATGCTCGGCGCCCTGCTGCACTGGCGCCCACGCAGCTTTCTTGACGCCGTGGCCCGTGCGGTGCCAACCACCACCGGCGTGTTGATCCAGTTCCCGCTGTACGGCTCGATCGCCGCACTGATGACCACCGTCAAGGGCGCCGATGCGCAGACCCTGGCGCACCACATCTCGACCTTTTTCGTCAGCATTGCCTCCCACGACACCTATGCCCTGCTGATGGGCGTGTACTCGGCAATCCTCGGTTTCTTCATTCCGTCCGGTGGCGGCAAGTGGATCATCGAAGCGCCGTACGTGATGCAGGTGGCCAATGACCTGAACTATCACCTGGGCTGGGCCGTACAGATCTACAACGCCGCCGAAGCCTTGCCGAACCTGATCAACCCGTTCTACATGCTACCGTTGCTGGGCGTGCTGGGGTTGAAGGCGCGGGACCTGATCGGCTTCTCGTTCGTACAGTTGCTGGTGCACACGCCACTGGTGCTAGTGTTGTTATGGGCACTGGGGACGACGCTGGCGTATTTGCCGCCGGTTATGTCGTAACCATAAAAAAGGGCCGGTATTGATATCGGCCCTTTTTGTTCCGCCCCGTCTGTTTCAGTAACTGCTGGTCTTAATACGCTGAAAAGGATCTGAGCATGTTCAAACTCGCGGCACTCACCCTCGCAGCCCTCACCCTGAGCACCACCGCCCACGCCGATGTCAATTTGAAGCTAGGCACTACCGAACGCGTTACCCGCCTCTTCGCCTACCCCAACAACTGTAACGTGATCTGCTTTCGCAACTGGACGCTTGAGCAAACCGTCGAGCATTACCTGACCCAGAGCGTGCAGCGCGATGGCTACGGCGACGCGAAGGTTCTGGTCAAAACCGACAATGGTCAGCTCCACGCAGAAATCATCGGCGTGCCCGACGGGTATGAAAAACCTTTGGCAGCGCTGCTCAATGCCGGCGACCTGGCCTATAGCGGCGCCAACAAACTGAATGCCGACGGCAAGTGGGTGTATAGCTGGTACCTGTTCCTGCCACTGGGCATGGCCCTGGAGAACCGCAAAAGTGTCGAGCTGCTGCACTTCCCGCCCGACTATTCGCTGACCCAGGCCCAGGATTACCTGAGGTCCGCCACCACGGATCGTTGGGCCACGCTGCTCACCGCCAATGGCATCCCGGCCGAGCAGACGCCGGGCTACCAGACGATCATCGACATCGCCCCGATTGCCGCGCCGTCCAACGCGGGCAAGGACCTCGAAGGCGTCTACGGCTACTTCAAGGATTACCAGACCACCATGGTCAAGGAGGTCAGCCTGAACGCCAGCGGCGCAGCCCTGCCGATGGTCGCCTTCGGTACACCGGTGCGTAACTGGATCAAAGAGCAATACGGGCAGACGGTGAACGTGTTGAGCCTGGTCCAGATCACCCCGGACAACGGCGTGAAAGTCCCCGTATTGGGCTCCAACCACCCGAGCTATATTTGGTATGCCGCCGATCCGGCAAGCTATACCGGCAGTGACGCCCAGGCCAAGGCCGATGCGGCAGGCCTGAAAGTCATGGGCCAAGATTTGAGTGCTGCGTGCTGGCAGGCCACCATGGGCCGCCAACCGGACAGCAATCCGGACGTTGAGCTCAATACCTGCAGGCAAACCTGGCAAGTGGCCCGGAAAGAAAAAACCTGCGAGCTGTTCTACACCTCGGTCCGCAACTTGTCGCCCCAACAGGCCGCGGGCAAATGCGCGACAGCTTCGATCGTGTCCCAGCTCAAACAGCTCAAGACCCCAGCGCCAGCCACGGCGAAACCTGCTCCGCCGTTGTAACCCGATGAACGGCTGCCAACCTGTCACTTATGACAGTAGACCGCCCGTAGTATCTGCGGGAGGCTTGGGCTGAACCCATGTGCTGCTGTGCTGACAGGACCGTCGGCGCAAGGAAGTCGCAGCACCCAGCAGACAGGGATCGTTATGAAAGCTCACGCCCCTCAACGAAAACACCCACAACCGCCGCAAGGTGTTTACCCCTTTTCGGAGCTGCCCGTTCGCCTGGGATTTCCTTCCCTGGCCGACTTCGAAATCATTGAAAACGCCAAGGGTGAGGCCACGGCTATTGCCGCGCGGCGCGAATTCCCGCGAATCACTCGTATCTGCCGGGCGTCGGGGCATTTGCTGCCCTATCGCTGCCGGCATACCCGCCAGCTCGCCCCGGGTGTGCACGTCTACGACCCGCGCTTCTGCGGACTGTTGCGACACTCCTGCGACCCCAATGTCTTTCTCGACTTGAGCGAGTTGTGGTTATGGGCGCTGAAGGACATCAGCAAGGGGGACTGGCTGACCATGGACTTCGCTGCCACCGAAGACAAACTGCAACGCCAGTTCGCCTGCCAGTGCGGCTCATACGAGTGCCGTGGCTGGATTACCGGCTACGATGAAGAGCCGAACGCCGACGGCCAGCTGTTTTTGCAACAGTGGCGTCGGCGAAGTCTGTATTGAAGGGTTTCACAGAGGTTCGAACGGACGCAGGCGGTACTGCGGCGGCAGTTGCTCGAAACCGCTGATGGTCGCATTCAGGCTCTTCCAGCGGCCATCCTTGATGCCGTAGATGCAGCCGTGGACCGACAGGCTCTGCCCACGGTGCCAGGCGTTTTGCACAATGCTGGTGTGCCCGACATTGGCCACCTGCTGGATCACGTTGAGTTCGCAGAGGCGGTCGACACGCTCCTCTTCGGTGGCGTATTTGGCCAGCTCTTCGCGCTTTTCATAATAGAGATCGCGAATCGAACGCAGCCAGCCGTCGATCAGGCCGAACTGGCGATCCTGCATCGAAGCACGCACACCGCCGCAGCCATAATGGCCGGTGACGAGAATGTGTTTGACCTTGAGTACATCGACCGCGTACTGAATCACCGACAGGCAGTTGAGGTCGGTGTGCAGCACGACGTTGGCCACATTACGGTGTACGAACAGATCGCCCGGCAGCATGCCGACGATCTCGTTGGCCGGCACCCGGGCGTCGGAACAACCGATCCACAGGAACTCAGGAGTCTGTTGGCGAGCCAGCTTGGCGAAGAAGTCAGGATCTTCCTCCTTGATCGCAGCGGCCCAACGCTCGTTGTTATCAATCAGATCTTGTAATTCGTTCATGCTTTGAAGCCTCAAGAATGATGCGCAGCTTTGACTGACAACCGTCCGTCGGGGTCACGCGCGAAATGCAGATGCTCTCCTGATCCGGAACACGGGGCTCCATGCCGGTGGAATTATCGGTTGCCACGTGGGTCAACCGTAGTAAGGCCTACAGTATGAGGAATTACCATGAATGATTCACGACGTCCGTACGATGCGGTGCAACCGGAACCCGTCGATGACAACGAAGACCGCATGGGCTCGGTGCGTGAGCTGGATTTCGACGCCGAAGAACCCAGCGCCAGAATCGGTGACGAACTGCCGGAAAAGGAGCGCGAGCAACTGATGCCGCGCCGCCGCCGACGTGAAGCGGGCCTGACTGATGCCTCGACCAGTGACCATCAACCTACCGACGACGACCTGAGCCCGGAAACCCTGATCCGTGAAGACGGCGCCCGGGATGCCCATGAGGCGGGCAATGATAGCCGTGCGGATTGGGACCTGAGCATTGTCGATGAGGACGATATTGGCGGTGGCAATGGCCTGGATGAGGCTGAACTGGCGCTGCGCGATCCTCTCGACAAAAAACGTTGATCCTGTGGCTCAATCCACCAAAGTGCAGGCCATGACCACCGCATCTTCGCGCCCGCCCACCGCCGGGTAGTAATCCCGACGCCGGCCGATTTCGTTGAAACCATATCGCTCATACAGCTTGAACGCAGCGGTATTGCTGTCGCGCACTTCCAGGAAACACTCCCGGGCGTCGGCCTTGTAGGCAATCGACATCAAATGCTCAAGCAATGTCAGCCCCAGGCCACGGCCCTGGTTTGCCGGCTTGACCGTAATGTTCAGCAGGTGCGCCTCGTCGAGGATGATCTGCACCACACCGTGGCCGACCTGCTGCTGACCTTCGAACATCAGCCAGATCTGATACTTGCCCAGGCCATCGAGGAAAATCCCGCGGGTCCAGGGATGGCTGTAGGCCGCGTATTCGATTTTCAGTACAGTTTCCAGGTCCGCCTCGGTCATCGGGCGAAACGATACAGCGTCACTCATTCGATTCTTTCCAGCGCGCCATCAGCCGACGCATGGCTTGCCAGACATCAGCCTTACGCTGTGGCTCTTCCATTAATAATTCCAGGCCCGGCACCGCCCAGGCCGAGCCCAGGCCTTCGATCTGTAATTCGCGATTGAACGCCTCGGCATCCGCCTCGCCGGCAAATCGCACCGCAGGCAGGCCGATCAGCCACAAGCAGGCGCAGGGCGTTTCTTCCATGCGCACCGAGAGAAAACCTTGCACGAAGTCGCGGGCCGCTTCCGGGCCCTGGTCCATCGTGCCACGCACCAGCAGCGGCCAACGCACCGGCTCACCGACAATCTGCGGGCTGTCCGGCAGACCGGCGGCGCGCAGCATGTCTTTGAGCAGCATGTAAGCAGGATCGCGAGTCTGGAAGGATTCACCTGTGGGTAACTCCACCAGCAGCAGGCAACGCCCGGCCCGCAGCAATTGCAGAGCGAAACGCGGCGGCGGCACGACCGGTGCCTTGGCCACCACGGGCGCCTCTTCGGCCTCTTCCACCGGTTTGGCACCGGTGCGGGTGCTCGCCAGCGATGGTCGCGGCACCTCGATCTTCGCCCGCTCGGCCGGCTTGACCACAGGCGCCACGGGCGTTTCAGCCACCGGAGCCGGCGCAACAGGCACGACGACAAGCGGCTCAGGGATCGCCAGCAGCTCGGGCCGCGACGGCGCGGCAAAGGGCAATTCGGTGCGCGGTAGCCAGTTGACCACCTGCATGGCGGCCAGATAAGCGCGACGACGGGACTCGATAAGCAAAGGTCGGCCACTTGTGGATAACTAAAGTGCGCTGATTCTACCGCCGTTCGCTCAAGATCGCCCGCGCTGTTGATCGATAGACTTCACCGATAGTCTTTCCACCTATGAAAAATGGCGACAGCCCGTCCCGAGAGTGAATCGCATTGTCCCCGATGCAGTACAATCGCGGCTTTTAATCGCCAACCAGCCGGCCATTCCGATGATCGAACCCAAGCGCGTCTTGCGCGCCCTCGCTGAACACTGGGCACTTCTGGAGCCTCTGTGCGAGCACTTCGACCAAGGCACACTGAGCCTGAACGAACTGCGCACGCAACTGGCCGCCCAGCAACTCGACAGTACGCCGCAGGACATCACCAGCCTGCTGGACGTGTGGATTCGCCTCGACATCCTGGTTCCCGTGGCCAAAAGCCCGAACCGTTTCGAGCTCAATGCGCAGATTCACGACTTCCTCGCCTATCTGCGCCGTGAACACCGCCTGGGCCTGTGCCTGGAAATCGAAGCCTACCTGCGCCACCTCGAGCGTCTGGCCGGTTATATCCAGGACGCGTTCGATATCCGCGACGGCAATGACCTTGCGCGCCAGTTGCGCCTGCTCGACATGCGCGTGCGGGACGTGCTGAAAAAACTCGATAACGACGAACAGGCACTGGTGGCCGTCGCCGAACGGGCGAAAACCAGCGACCGGCAGATTCCGTTGCGCCAGCGTTACGCTGAAGTGCTGGCGACCTGGGACGAATACGTCGAGCCGATGATTGATCTGGTGAACGCCGACGGCGCCTTCGAACAAGGCGTGCGCAAGGTCGAAACCGTCCTGCTGAAGATGCTCAGCGAACAGCAGCGCCTCGGTCACCTGGTCGACGACGACATGCTGCTGCGCACCCATGCGCGCATCCTCGAAATGCAGACCAGCGCCCAACTGACCCTGCGTCACGCCCGCGAGCTGCTGCTGCCGCTGCGTGAAGAAGCGCGCCGGCACAACGCCGTGACCCGTGGCGCGGCATTGGCCTTGTCGATGATCCGTCGCAAGGGCATCGACGCCGTGCCACAAGCGGCGATGCCGATGCTCACTCGTCCGCAGAGCACCTTCCTCGGCAGTGCCAGTCAGGTCGAAGCCTACGTTTATGCGTTGGCCCGCTTCGAACCGAAACCGACGCGCTTCCCCAAGGCGCACAAGACCCAGAAAGGCGAAGCACCACGGGCGCCACGCACCGTTCGGGAAATGCTCGAACGCTGCGAAGACGCCCTGCCGATGCCGGACCTGATGACCTGGCTGCTGGAGCAAGAACCGGACGGCGCCACCGACGAATTGCTGTACTGGTTCTCGCGCCTGTCGCGGGAAAAACGCTTCACGCGCGAGCGTCTGGAACGTCGCGACTACTACACACACGAGCATCAGGTCAGCCTGCGCTCCTTCGCCCTGCTCTCGGTCAGCGACACCGCCGCCGAGGATTCTGCGAGCACTCCCTATGCATCTTGATCTATCCGAACTGTCCCAGCTGGCGCCGATCTTTCGCGAGCTGTTCAAGGGTTATCACGTCAGCCGCCGCGATCCGGAGCTGTACGCACAGTTGTCGAACTTCCAGGACCAGTACCGCACGCTGTTCAAGGCCTTGGGCTTTGAACTGGTCTGCGACACCCGCGGCTTCTACTACTTCGTGCCGGACCTCGCGGCGGCGGCGGTGAACAAGACTGCCCAGCGTCTTGCGCTGTTCACCTTCATCCTCGTCGAGCACCTGGCCGACCAGGGCCGCGACCCGATCTCCGTGCTCGATGGCGGCAGCCTCGGCCGCGATGAGCTGCCGTCGTTGCTGGAAAAGTACCGCGACCTGTTCATCCAGGCCGAAGTGCAGACCCAGGACGAGCTCGAAGAAAAGATCATGCGGCGCATGACCCAGCTCGGTTTCGCCAGCGAAGAAAACGGCATCTACCGTTTCCTGCCGCCGATGCACCGCTTCCTCGATGTGTGCCTGTCGGTGCAGCAGGACCGCGATCTGGCCGCCAGCCTGCACAGCGTCCTGCCGTTGCCGGTGCCGGTGCTGATCGACGAAGACAGCGACGAAAAACTGCTGCAGACCGATGACCCGCTCGACCTTGCAGAATTTGAAGATGAAAGCGAAGAAGACGCCCTGGCCCGCGCCATCGCCGAAGAACAGGAGCTCGACGCATGAGCAAGGAACGTTACGGCATCCGCCGCTTTGCCCTTTTGAACACCGCCGGCTACAGCCTCGGCCTGTTCCCGCTGGAAGAGCCGCTGTCGGTGTACGGCGCCAACAACCTCGGTAAATCCGCCTCGATCAATGCCCTGCAGTTCCCGATCCTGGCGCGCATGTCGGACATGAGCTTCGGCAAGTACAGCCTGGAGCAGTCCCGGCGTTTCTACTTCGCCTCGGACACCAGTTACATCCTGGTCGAAGTGAACCTGCCCCACGGCCCCCACGTGATCGGCGTGGTCGGCCGCGGCCCGGGCGGCGGCTTCGGTCACCAGTTCTTTGCCTATGCCGGCAAACTGGACCTGGCCCACTACCAGAAAAACGACACCTGCCTGCGCCAGAAAGAACTGTTCACCAACCTTGAGCGCGGAGGCCTGAAAGCCTACGAACTCAAGCCGGACGAACTGCGCCGTTTGCTGGTCGGTGGCCACACCTCGATTCCGCTGGACCTGACCCTGATTCCGCTGCGCTCCACCAGCGAGCAGAGCCTGAAGACCTTCCGCGCGCTGTTCATCAACCTGCTGCACATGCGCGAAATCACCGCGGCCAAGCTCAAGCAGCTGTTCCTCGATGCCTTCGAACACAGCCTGCGTTCCGGCAGCGTCGACTACATCGCTGCGTGCGAAGAAGCGTTCCGCGATGTACGACGCATGGAGCAGGACTACAACTCGCTGGTCGCCGCCGGCCCGTTGGTCGAAGCCCTGGCCAACGGCGTGAAGCAACGCGACATCCTGCGCGGCAAGCTGCACCGGATCTCGCCCCTGCTCGATTCGCTGCTGGGCACCTGGTCGGACTACGCCAGTGCGCGCAAGGAAGAGCTGACCATTCAGGCCGAGCACTACCGCAACGAGCAGGATGCCCTGCAAAACGACCAGCGTGGTGGCACTCAGGAACTGATGCGCCTGGAGCGGGAAATCACCGGCATCCAGCGCTGGCTCGGCGAATTGTCGGTGCTCAAGCATCACTTTGCCCTGATCGATGACGTCAAGGTGCTGGAGCAGCAACTGCTGGCCGCCAAGGACGCCCACGACGAACTGGCCGGTGCGCTGGCACAATCGCGCCAGTTCAGCGCCGAAGACCTCGACGAGCGCCTGCGCGACCTGGAAAAACGTCTGAAGTCGGTCAAGCAGCAACTCGATCACGCCGACAACAACAGCTATGCCCGACTGCGCGAAGAATTCTCGCAGCAAGACGTCGAACGCCTGATGCGCCTGTTCAACAGCGCGCTGTTCAGCCTGCCGCTAGGCGAACACGGCATCACCCTCGACGAAAACGGCGACTGGGTGAAATCCGTGGAGCTGATCCTCGACGGCTTCAAAGGCGAACGCTTCGAAGTGCCGGGCCTGTCCATAGACATCTCCCACATCGAGCCGCCGGCATTGCAGGCCCTGGCTGACCGCGCGGCCCTGCGCGACCAGAAGGAACGCCTGGACAAAGAACTCAAGCAACTGAAGACCCAGCAGGCCGTGGCCGCCGACCGCGCCGCGAGCAAGACCCAGACCGAAGTGCTGTACCAGCAAGTGCTGGATGCGCAGAAAGCCCTGGAAGATTTCCGTCGCGCGCAAACCCTGAGCGCCGAGGAAGGCGACAAGCTGGAACAACTGGCGCAGATGGAGGCCGCACAGGACGAATTGAAGCGTTCCAGCGATGCCTTCACCGAGCGCGTCCAGCAACTGTCGGCCAAGCTGCAACTGGTCGGCCGCCAGATCGGCGACATGGAAGCCAAGCAACGCACCCTCGACGACGCTCTGCGCCGTCGCCAGTTGTTGCCGGCAGACCTGCCGTTCGGCACACCGTTCATGGACCCGATCGACGATTCCATGGACAATCTGCTGCCGCTGCTCAACGACTATCAGGACAGCTGGCAAGGCTTGCTGCGGGCCGACGGCCAGATCGAAGCGCTGTACGCTCAGGTGCGCCTCAAGGGCGTGGCCAAATTCGACAGCGAAGACGATATGGAGCGTCGCCTGCAACTGCTGATCAACGCCTATGCGCACCGCACCGACGAAGCCCTGACCCTGGGCAAGGCTCGCCGTGCCGCCGTGACGGACATCGCCCGCACCCTGCGCAACATCCGCAGCGACTACGACAGCCTCGAACACCAACTGGCGCTGTTCAACCGCGAGATCAACAAGCGTCAGGTCTCCAACCTGCAAAGCTTCCGCATCGTGCTCGCCCCGAACAAGGAAGCGCTCAAGCACATCGACCAGATCATCCACAGCGCGGGTCAGTACGAAGAAGGCGAAACCCTGTCGGTCTTCGACCTGAGCCAGAGCGCCGAGCAGGACAACAAGAACGAAGAGGCCAAGGAATACCTGGCGCGGCTGGTGGCGGCCAACCACAACCAGCTCGGCCTCAAGGACTTGTTCGAGCTCGCGTTCGAAATCACCAAGGTCAACGGTCAACCGGTGATCCACACCGACATCGATGGCGCCGCTTCCAACGGCACCACCATGACCATCAAGGCGCTGACCAACATGTACTTGTTGCTGCACTTGATGGACCGTGACCAGGCTGGTCGCGTGCGTCTGCCGTACTACCTCGACGAGGCGGCGGACATCGATGAGAAGAACCAGGCCGCCTTGCTGGAAACCAGCCTGCAACTGGGTTTCGTGCCGATCCTGGCGAGCGTGAAGCCGCAGGTCTGCGCCAGTGTCGCCATCGACCTGGAAGGCGGCAGCGGCCCGGCCGGCATCTACATCGATGAGGCAGACTGGAAGTACATCCGTCGTCACGATCAGGTGAAGGCGACGGTCAACGAAGAAGCGGATGAACCGGAGCTGGATGCGGTCTGAGGCTTGAATCGAAGGCAATAAAAAGGCCGCGGTCCAATGGATCGCGGCCTTTTTCATAGGTGTGTCATTTAGCTTTGCAATGAACTTCAGGGCCTCTTCGCGGGCAAGCCCGCTCCCACATTTGATTGCATTTCTTCAGGAACAACCCAGTCCCCTGTGGGAGCGGGCTTGCACCGGGAAGGCGTCATCACTGACGCCACATAACCCTCAGACTATTTACCCAGCGAAATCTTCGGCGCCCAACCCAGCCATTCCTCTTCAAACTTGTCGAACAGCGCAAACGTCTGCTCCGGTCGCGCCGGGCTGCCCATGCGCTCCCCATCCGGCGTGGCAAAGGCGACACCGCCCTGAATCATCGTCTCCAGGGATTCAGTGCGCACCGTTGCACCTTTGAACAGACCGACATCGAAGTCGAAACCGCTGGCGTTCCAGAACCGTGTACCGCTGCGTACCAGTGGCGCGTACTTCGGTTCGATCAGGATATGGATCAGTACGCGATCAGCGGTCTCGCCCAGCTCATAACCGGTCACCTTGCCCACGGTGATTTCGCGATACGTCACTGGCACGCCGGCCTTCAGCGAACCGCGACGGGCTGCGCTCAGCACCAGACTCAATCCCGCTTCCTGCTTGGCAGTTTCGGGCGCGACGGCCAAAGCGACAAAGTTCTTCTGCGGTCCCAGGTTCTTCGGTGCCGGTTGCACCTCGATGTATTGCCCGGTCACCAGGGTTTCGAGGTTGGACGTCTTGATCAGGCCCAGCTCAGGCTTGACCACCCAAAACTGACTGCCGACCCGGGCGATACGCTCCGGCACTTCGGTAATCCGCGCGGTCAGCAGCACCGATTGCAGGTCCTCGCTGAGATCAACATCCTCCACCTTGCCGACATCCAGCCCCTTGAAACGAATCGGAGTGCCGGTACGCAAGCCATCAGCGCGATCGAGCTTGAGCGTAATGACTTCGCCTTTCTGCGTAGCATCTTCATGGTTCGCGAACAGACGGAAACGTGGAATACGCTTCTGCAACGGGGCTTTGTCTTGCGGGGTCTCGAAGGCAATGCCGCCGGCCATCAAACTCTGCAACGACTCGCTTTTAACCTGGACCCCGCCGGTCAGCCCGCCCGTGAGGGTGATGCCACTGGCGTTCCAGAAGCGCGTCGAGGCGTTGACCAGGCCTTCGTATTCCTTCTCGATGTGCACGCCAATGATCAGTTGTTTCTTGGTGCGTGAGAACTGATAGCTCTGTACGGAGCCGACTTTAACCTGCTTGTAGAGAACCGGGCTGCCGACTTCCAGCGAGCCGAGATTTTCCGTGAACAACACCAAATGCAGGCCAGGTGCACGTAGATCCAGCGGCGGTGCCTTGGCCCGTGCCGCAAACTCCCGTTGTGGCGCCGAACCCTTGTCGCCAGGCCGCACAGCGATGTAGTTGCCTTTGACCAACGCCTCGAGACCGGTAATCCCCGCCAGGGAAATCGACGGTTTGACCACCCAGAACTGGGTGCCTTCGACCAGGTAATCCTCGGCCAATGGGTCCATCGTCAATTCGGCGGTGGCCCCGGACAGGTCAGGATCGACCTTCAGCGCCTTGAGATTGCCGACCTGAATGCCTTTGTACATCACCGGCGTACGACCGGCCTGCAAGCCTTCGAAGTCGCTGAGCTTGACCTTGACCCGGATACCGGCCGCCGCTGCATCGAAGTCTTCATAGAGTCTGAACGGCAGGCTTGGGTCGGTAGGCGGGCTGTCCTTGCGGTTTTCAGGTGTAGCGAACGCAATACCACCGGCGACGATGCTGGCCAAGGATTCACTACGAACCTTCACACCCGACAGATTGGCATCGATGCTGATGCCGCTGGCGTTCCAGAAACGTGTGTGCTTGCGCACCAGTTTGGCGTAAGTCGGCTCAATGAAGACCTTGAGCTCGACGGTGCTCTGGTCCTCGGACAACACATAGCTTTTGATCTGGCCCACTTTAATCTGTTTGTAGAACACCGGACTGCCACGGTTCAGCGAGCCCAGGCGATCAGCCTTGATGGTCAAGTGCAGACCGGGCTGGGCATCGGAAAGCGGCGGCTCCTGGGCCAAAGCCTTGAACTTACGGACCGGCTCGCCTTCCCCCGGGCTGATGGCAACATAGTTACCTGAAACCAGCGTCTCAAGACCGGTAATCCCTGCCAACGTCACGCTCGGCTTGACCAGCCAGAAACGCGTACTGGTTCGCAGGTATTGCTCTACGTCCTTGTTCATTTCGATGCTGGCGATCACGCCTTTGGAACTGCCTTCGTCATCGAGCTTGAGGCGTTTGACCTTGCCGACCGACATGCCCTTGTAGACGACTTCCGTCTTGTTGGCCTGAATGCCTTCGCCACTCTCAAAACGCACCTGAATCTCGATGCCGGTCTCGTTATAGGCACGCCAGCCGAGCCAGCCGCCGATGATCAAGGCGATGAGGGGCAACACCCAGATGGCAGACCAGTTCGAAGCCGGTCGGGTTTTCGCTACAGGCAAATCAGTCATGGTCGTCGTCCGACTCCGTGTTATCCCAAATCAGTCGGGGATCAAAAGTTACTGCGGCAAGCATCGTCAGAATCACCACCGTGGCGAAAGCGATGGCGCCAGGATTGGCTTCGATGCTGGCAAGCCGCCCAAAATTCACGACCGCCACGAGGATGGCGATCACAAAGATATCGAGCATCGACCAGCGGCCGATGAATTCAATGAAACGGTACATCCAGATGCGCTGGCGAGCCGAAAGGGGCTGACGGCGCTGCACGGAAAACAGCAACAAACCAATGCCCACCAGCTTGAAGGTGGGCACCAGGATACTGGCGATAAACACCACGGCCGCAATGGGAAACATGCCGTAGTGCACCAACTCGATGACACCCGCCATGATCGTGCTGGGCGCACCTTTGCCCAAAGAGTTCACGGTCATGATTGGCAACAAATTGGCCGGTATGTAAAGAATGGCGGCGGTAATCAGCAATGCCCAGGTGCGCACCAGGCTATTCGGGCTACGGGCATGCACCAGCGCTCCGCAGCGTGTACAGACTTGCTCATCGGTATCAGCTTCCTGCCTGTTCAATTCATGACATTCCTTGCAAATCAGAATGCCTGCATCAATCGCCCGCATGGGCATCCTCTCCTGATAACGCTTGCCAGATCTGGTGAGGCGACATTACGACCTCCAGCCAGACTTGGATCAGCAACAAACCAATGAAGCACACCAGGCCGAGGCCTACGGTGATGGTTGCCATATCTGCCAGTTTTACGATCGCCACCAGTACGCCCATGAAGTAAACCTCGAGCATCCCCCATTCGCGTATATGGTGATAAATGCGATAGAGCAACAAGCCGTAGCTGCGTCCGACATCAAAACGGATACTCAACAATACGGCCAGTTGGCACAGCAGCTTGAGTAGCGGAATTCCTATGCTGCACAGGAACACCACCACTGAAACACTTTGCATGCCTGTGTCAAAAAGGGCGACAACACCGCTCCAGACAGTGTCTTGCGACGATTGCCCGAGTAGATTGAGCTGCATGATGGGTAAAAAGTTCGCCGGAATAAACAACAACAAGGCGGCGATGACCAGAGCGAGACTGCGCTGTACGACGTTGTAGCGATTGGCATAAAGCTCGTAGCCACAGCGCGGGCACAGGGCTTTTTCGCCATGGGCGAGCTCGGGTTTACGCATGAGCAAGTCGCACTCATGGCAGGCAACCAGATTTTCTAGTGGTAATTCTGACAGCTCTTTGGCGTCAACCGAATCCGGCATAAGCGCTCTGACTCTGAAAAAGTTGGACCTATTCTAGTGTCCCGGGACAAAAATAACTGCGCCAATTTGTGCTTGATTGATCGTGCTTTTTCTACGCCAAAAACAAAACCCCAACTGCTTTCGCAATTGGGGTTTCGGAATTTAATCTTGACGATGACCTACTCTCACATGGGGAAACCCCACACTACCATCGGCGATGCATCGTTTCACTGCTGAGTTCGGGATGGGATCAGGTGGTTCCAACGCTCTATGGTCGTCAAGAAATTCGGGTACTGAGTCGTGACCGGTTGGTCTCGCTTCAGCAAATTGGGTATGTGATAGCTTCGGTGTTTTGTGAGTATCTCGA
>NZ_JBFUHS010000056.1:0-20489 GCF_056402255.1 Pseudomonas sp. P4_B4 | reverse complement strand
GCATCACCTGCTCGCGCTGCGGGTACTCGCGCTTGAGGTTGAAGCGAAAGTGCCCGGTGTTCAGACCGTGGCGGTCGCGCAGAATGCTTTTGACGATGTCTGGCACGGACTGGTGCTGATAGATCCGCGTCTGCTGGCCGCGATCGAGCAGGGCCAGGCGCGGTTGCAGGGTGACTTCGTAGCGGGCTTCGTCGATTGAGCCGGACAGGCGCTGGCAGGCGGTGATGCGGCCATAGACGGTGCGCAGGGGCTTGGGCGGTTTGGGCACTTCCCAAGAGAACACGGGCACGTTGGACGGTGCGTCGTACAGGCTGAATTCGGCGTACTGGCCGATGAATTTTTCCGCGCCGATGTCGAGGTCGCTGGCGGTGAATTCGATGCGGTAGAGGTAGGGTTGGCTAAGGTACTCATGGCCCTCGAAGGTGAGGACGTCGAGGGGCGTGTCGAGTCCGTCGACCTGCAGTTTGTGGCGGCTGTGGTCGAAGAAGGTGCGCGGTGTGTTGGACAAAATCAGGCCTCCCTTGGCTTTTGAAGCGGACGGGGAGGCTTCGTTGCCACCCTCGTTCAAACGCTGGGCAGCTTTCAGGAAGGCAAAAAAGGTTGATATAGGATGTTTCTGGTGGTGACGTAGGAAGCGTCTTGGTGTCGACCCGCCTGGTCTGTGGGATGTTTACGACCTGTTCAATGTTAAGCGGTGGCGCTTCTTTCGATGTCGTCTATCCGTTCGGGTTGAGCCCGAGTAGAGGATCAAAAATATCGTCCGAACGCGGCCCGAACCTTCGGTAACTCCACTGGAGTACGCCACTCCTACGTAGGACCCTACGATCTTCTGCTTTCAGCTTATGGCGATCAATGTGGCGCCAAGTTCACGACCACGGTTTATACATATCAAAAGATCGACCAAACCTTTAGGAGCCGGCTTGCTGGCGAACCGGACGATGCGCTGTGTCAGGCAAGCCGCCATCGCTGGCAAGCCAGCTCCTACAGGGGGGGGCGTTAGGCGGACTCTGCCACCAGTGCCCGCCTGCCAAGCTTCATCAACCAGTAATAACTCAACGCCGGCACCAGCAACCCGACGATCCACGCCAGATCCACCCCATCCAGCGCAGTGGCCACCGGGCCGACGTACAGCGTGGTGTTCATGAACGGAATTTCCAGGGCAATCGCCAGCAGGAAACTGCCGCAGGCGATCCAGTTGACCCGCCCGTAGATCCCGTTCAGGTCGAAGATGTCGTCAATCCGGTACTGGCCTTTGCGCAGGCAGTAGTAGTCCACCAGATTGATCGCCGTCCACGGGATCAGGAAGTAGCTCATGAAGAAGATGAAGTTGAGGAAGAAGCTGATGAAGTCGTCCTGACTGATGGTGCACAGGGCCGTGGCCACCAGGCTGATCAGCAGCATGAACACACCGCGTACCCGCGGGGTCACCTTGAGCCGGGCGAAGGGTTCGATCACGGTGATGGTCGACATGAACGCGCCGTACAGGTTGAACACGTTGATCGACACCTGGCCGTAGACGATGAAGGCGAACAGCAGCACCGCGCCAGCGCCGAACAGACCGGCGACATGCCCGCCGACGTTGCTGGAAAAGTCGCCGATGCCGACGCTCAGGATCGCCCCGAGAATCATCATCCACGCACCACCGCTGACCGTGCCGGCGTAGCTGTACCAGAACACCTGGGCGGTCGGCGTGTTGCTTGGCAGGTAGCGCGAATAATCGGCGACGTAAGGCGCGTAGGACAGTTGCCAGGTCACGGCGATGCTCACCGCCACCAGGAACTTCGACAGCGAGAAGCCCGTCGGCAGCCATTGTTCGGCCGGGATCGGCAACTGCAAGGCGAGCACTGTGGCGGCGACGAACACCACCAGCGACAGAATCGACAGCAGCTTCTGCAAGCGGTGAATCAACCGATAGCCATAGAGCGCGACGACGAAGCACAACGCGCCGATCAGGTAGATATTGCCGGACATCGGCAGCGGGCTGACGGACTCCAGCGCCTGGGCCGCGAGCAAGGTGTTGCTGACGAAGAAACCCAGGTAGATCAGCATCACGAACAGCAGCGGCAACACCGCCCCCAACACGCCGAATTGCGCCCGGCTCTGGATCATTTGCGGAATGCCCAGCTTCGGTCCCTGGGCCGAGTGCGAGGCCATGAAAATCGCCCCCAGCAACGAGCCGATGATGATCGCCAGCGCACTCCAGAACAGGTTGAGCCCCATCACCACCGGCAACACGCCGGAGGCGATGGTGGTGATGTTCATGTTGGCGCCGAACCAGATATAGAACAGCGAACCCGGCTTGCCGTGGCGTTCGGTCTCGGGGATGAAATCGATGCTTCTTTTTTCGACTTGCATGGCGATCACTCCTGAGTCCGGACGAGACGGGATTGCAGACGGGCGATGGTGCTTTGCAGCTCATGGGGCTGGTGGGCAAACAGGTCCGGCTGCTCGGGGATCAGGCTGATGTAATCGCGGTGTTGCAGGGCGTGCAGGCACTCGGTGGTGGTGAGGATTTCCAGCGCGTAGACCCAGTTGGCCATGATCAACAGGGCCGAGTAATGCCCGGCCTCGGTGGTCGTGGTGCAGGCATCGTTGACCAGGCGCACGCGATAGCCCAGGGCGAAGGCATCGAACACGCTGGTGAGCACGCAGACGTCGGTCAGCACGCCGCAGACGATCAGCGTGTCGACCTCCATTGCCTTGAGTCGGGCATCGAGGTCGGTGCGGTGAAAGGCACTGTAACGGCCCTTGTCGATGATCAATTCACCGGGCTGCGGCGTCAGCGACTCGATGATTTCCACTTGCCGGGTGCCGGCGCGGTAACTGCCGGGGCCACCGTCAGCGGCCAGGGGTTCGCCGTGGGGCAGGTCACTGCCGTCGGCCTGATTGATGTGGCGGGTATAGATGACAGGCATCCGCTGATGGCGGACGGTATCGAGCAGGGCGGCGGTATGGGCGACCACCCTGTCGAAGTTTTCCAGGACGAAGCCGTCCTCCTGCTGCATGTCGATGATCAACAGCGCGTTGTTATTGTTCATTGGGCAAACCTGATCAAGGCGAAACACGATGCACCGTACGCGCCATGCAATGGCGAGACGCGGGGTGCGTGATTGGCTGTTCGGGTGGGCTCAGTGAACCGTTTGCCAGAAGCCGTTCTGCTTGGCCGAAACGCTGGCGCGCAGGCGCTTGAAATGCAGGTGCGAAGCGGTCCATTCACCGCGCAGGTAAGCCCGCGCGGCGCCGGAGGGAAGGGCGAGTGATGGGAGGCGACCAGTCATCATTGGAATCGACCCTTGTGGGAGCGAGCCTGCTCGCGAAAAACTTCTGGATAACGCGGTCATTCAGATGGCGCGCGTTATCGTTGGCGTCCATCGCGAGCGAGTTCGCTCTTACCGGAACGCAGGCACTATGTGCTTGATGAACAGCTCCAGGGATTTTTTCTTCTCCGCGTGGGGCAGGCTGTTATCGCACCAGAAGCTGAATTCGTCGACCCCCAGTTCTTGGTAGTACTTGATGCGCGGAATGATTTCTTCCGGGGTGCCGATCATGGCGGTCTTGTGCAGGCTTTCCAGCTCGAACTCAGGGCGACCGGCGAATTTCTCTTCCGGGCTCGGCGCGAGGAAGCCGTTGACCGGGGTGGTCTTGTTGCCGAACCAGGCATCGAAGGTGCGGTAGAACTTCGAGATCGCCTTGGCCCCGACTTCCCAGCCCTGCGGATCGTCGGCGGTGTGCACGTGGGTGTGACGCAGCACCATCAGTTGCGGGCGCGGCACGCCAGGGTTGTTGTCCAGCGCTGCCTGGAACTTGTTCTTCAGGTCGAGGACTTCCTCGTCGCCTTTCATCAGCGGCGTGACCATGACGTTGCAGCCGTTGGCCACGGCGAAGTTGTGCGAGTCCGGGTCGCGGGCAGCGATCCACATCGGCGGGTTCGGCTGTTGGATCGGCTTGGGCACGCTGGTGGAGGTCGGGAATTTCCAGATGTCGCCGTCATGGGCGTAGTCGCCGTTCCACAATGCCCGCACCACCGGAACCATTTCCCGCAACGCCTGGCCGCCGGAGGACGCCGGCATGCCGCCGGCCATGCGGTCGAACTCGATCTGGTAGGCGCCACGGGCCAGACCGACTTCCATGCGTCCGTTGCTGATCACGTCGAGCAACGCGCATTCACCGGCCACCCGCAGCGGATGCCAGAACGGAGCGATGATGGTGCCGGCGCCCAGGTGAATGGTGGTGGTCTTGCCCGCCAGATAAGCCAGCAGCGGCATCGGGCTTGGCGAGATGGTGTACTCCATGGAGTGGTGTTCGCCGATCCACACGGTGCTGAAACCACCGGCCTCGGCCATCAGCGTCAGTTCGGTCAGGTCTTCGAACAACTGGCGGTGGCTGACGCTTTCGTCCCAACGTTCCATGTGTACGAACAGGGAAAACTTCATGACGCTTACCTCGGATCTTTTGTTGTTGGCCTGTCGACTGCGGGCCTGCTGGTTGTTGGTATACCATAATACTAATTTGTAGAAAAATATATTCTGACGAACAGTCCGGATCTCAGTCAGTAAAAGGTAGATCAAGCGCCGACTAACCTGTGGCGAGGGAGCTTGTCGGATCGCCGCACCGTCCCGTCAGGTCGCGAAGCGGCCTCAATAGGGGACTGCTTCGCAGTCCAGCGGGAGCAAGCTCCCTCACCACAGGTTTTATGTCAGTCATGTGATCGGTTCAGGCCAGAACGGGCAGGGCGCCCATCTTGCCGTGGCAATACACCAACGGCCCGCTGGTCTGCCGGGGCACGATCAGGTTTTTCACCGCGCCGACCATGATGGCGTGGTCACCGCCTTCATATTCGCGCCACAACTCACATTCGATGACCGCCGTGGCGTTGGCCAGAATCGGGTTGCCCAGCTCGCTCAGCGTCCACTCGATCCCCTGGGCCTTTTCCTTGCCCTTGCGTGCAAAGGCATAGGCTTCGTTTTGCTGGCCGCCGGAAAGCACGTGGATGGCGAAGCGTTTGTTCTTGATCAGGACCGGGTAGGAATCGGAGCTGTAGTTGGGGCAGAACAGCACCAGGGCCGGGTCCATCGACAGCGAGCTGAAGGCGCTGGCGGTCAGGCCGACGATTTGCCCATCGTCATCCAGGGTGGTGATCACGGTCACTCCGGACGGGAACGAACCCATGACTTGTTTGTAGATGGCGGCATCGATCATTGGACGGTCCTCGGGTGGTGTGACGCGTTTTTATGTGTTTATAGGTCTGATGGTATACCGTAATACATCGATTGCAAGGTCTTTTTAGATGAACCGATAAACGTACGGCTTTCGTCGGAAACCCAATGATTACAGGGCTTTAAGCTAACCAGCGCTGGCGTGAATCGGGCAGGATGCCGGCTCAGATGCTTGTTCAAAGACCGGATCAGTCTTGTTTAAAGAATGGAATACCATAATATGGTCGGCATCTGATGGGCGGCCAGAGAGTCCCCCCGGTTTGGCTTCATACAAAGATAAGAACAGACAAACTCGAGTTCATGCACATGTCCCGGATGTCCCGGCAAGATCCGTTGATCGAGAACCACACGGTCGACTACGTTCCACTCGCAGAGCGCCACGGGAAGGCCCGCGATCTTTTCACCCTGTGGTTCAGCACCAACATCGCGCCACTGCCCATCGTCACCGGCGCCATGGTGGTCCAGGTGTTCCACCTCAACCTGTTCTGGGGTTTGCTGGCGATTGCCCTCGGGCACATGGTCGGCGGCGTGGTGATTGCCCTCGCATCCGCCCAAGGGCCGTGCATGGGCATCCCGCAGATGGTGCAGAGTCGTGGTCAGTTCGGCCGCTATGGCGCGCTGCTGATCGTGTTCTTCGCGGCGTTGATCTACATCGGTTTCTTCATTTCCAACATCGTGCTGGCGGGTTGCTGCGTAGTGGCGCTGGGTGCCTCGGCGAATTTCATTTCGCAATTCATCGGCCTGATCCTGGCGCTGTTGCTGGTGTTGCTGGTGTTGCTGGTGTTGCTGGTGTTGCTGGTGTTGGTGCCGTGGGCCTCCATCAACCTGATCGACTTCTACCTGATCAAGCGCGGTCGCTATGACATCGCGTCGATCTTCCGGGCTGACGGTGGTATCTACGGTCGCTTCAACCTGCACGCGATCATTGCCTACTTCATCGGCATCATCGTGCAGCTGCCGTTCGCCAATACCTCCTTGTACGTCGGACCGTACGCCAATCTGGTGGACGGCGCGGACCTGTCGTGGCTGGTGGGGCTGGTGGTGACGTGCCCGTTGTATTACTGCCTCGCTACACGAAGCCAGTCGCAGGAAAGCCGTTCGGTAGAGCTCGGCTACACCGACTGAGGCAAAACCTTTCGTGTTCGTCTGAAAATGCCCGGCGCTTTGTTGGGCATTTTTGTTTTCGGCAACCGCTCAGCATTGCTTGAACGCATTCAGACCGCGTTGTACCGCCGGCCTGGCTTCGACCGAGTCGAACCAGCGCGAAAGTTGCGGAAGCTCTTTCCATTCCAATCGATCACGGAACGCTGTGGCGATGGTGAACGCCGAAATGTCGGCCATGGAGAACTGCTCTCCGGCCATGAAGCCGGCAGTCAGAAAACTTTCCGCGTAGGTCAGTTGCTCGATCACCCGCAGATCGATGATCGCCGCTGCCTTGTCCTGCCCCGCCTGGTGCAGAAAAAAGGCGGCATGGCTGGGGGCGATGACATCGGTCACGAAAAAGAAATAGCGGTCAATCACCCGGATGCGCTCAGGTCCGGGCTGCGCCGGTGCCAGCCTTCCGGGTGCAATGGAGTCGGCGTATTGGATGATGGCGTTGGACTGGTTGATGACCAGCGTCGGTGTTGTCCCGTGATCGATCAGGGTCGGGACTTTCCCGGCCGGGTTAAGCGCCAGAAAGGCCGGGCCACGGTGCTCCTGCGCATACAGGTCGAGCCTGCGTGCCGTGTAGGCGATGCCCGATTCTTCCAGGGCAATCGCTGCCCGCAGGCTGTTGCCGGTGTTCGCGCCGTACAGTTCGATTTGATCGTTCATGGGTTATTGCTCTTGTTGGGACATGCAAGCAGTCACCAAACACTGCCGATGATGTCAGTATGATGAAAATCCGCCGCACCGATATGCAAAAACAGTGACCGTCCATACCCCGGCGCGACAAGGCTTATCCCTCCACGAAAACTACTTACACCTCGTTTGATAATAGCCTCTCGAAATGTTTTAAGAGTTTCACAAACCAGTCAGTCAACCCTCACCTCGAACGTCCGATGCTCATGTCACTCATCGAGCGCGCCTGTTTTCGCGCTCGTGTTGAGCGCTGTTGCGTGGGCGGCAATCGGGTTCTGTCTGGCGGTGAAACCTTCAAATAACGATAAGAAACACCCAGGAGCACCCTATGTTCAAACGAGCCATTCCTACCGCAGTCCTGCTGGCCACCAGCTCGATGGGCGCACAGGCTGCCGATACTGCCGGCCATGGATTTCTGGAAGACAGCAAGGCCAGCCTCTCGATGCGCACCTTGTACTTCAACAGCGACAATCGCGATGGCAGCGCTGCCCCTTCGAAAACCGAAGAGGCGGCCCAGGGTTTCGTGTTGCGCTATGAGTCCGGGTTTACGCAGGGTGCGCTGGGGTTCGGGCTCGATGCCCAGGCGTTGCTTGGCATCACACTGGACAGCGGAGCGGGGCGCCACGTCGGTAGCGGCATGATTCCTTCTGACGGCGACGGCGCGGCCGCCGCCTGGAGCAGCTTCGGTCCTACGGCGAAGATGCGCCTGGCCAGGACGGAATTTCGCTACGGCACCTTGCTGCCGAAATTGCCGATCCTTCTGGCGAACGATGCCCGTGTGTTGCCGCAATCGTTTACCGGCGCACAGGTCACCTCGAACGACATCGATGGCCTGACGTTGACCGGCGGTGTGCTGGAGCACGCGGTAGGGCGCGCCTCGACGGACCGCACAGGCTTGTCGGTCGCCGGCAGCACGCAGGACAGCAACAAGTTCTACTACGCCGGCGGAGACTACAACCTCACCAGGAACCTGAAGACCCAGTATTACTTCGCGCAGCTGGAAGATTTCTACAACCAGAACTTCCTTGGCCTGACGCACATTTTGCCCATCGACAGCGCAAGCTCACTGACCACCGACCTGCGCTACTTCCGCACCACGTCGAGCGGTGCCAACAGCTCTGCCTCCGGCCGCGCGCAAGGCTATCGGGTGTCGGGTTACACCGACGACAACGACGGTGAAATCGACAACAGCACCTGGGCTGCGATGGTCACCTACACCCATGGCGGGCACGCGGTGTCGGTGGGGCATCAACGGGTGGGCGACGGCAGCAACTTCGTCCAGCCCAACCAGGGCAGCCTGGTGGACAAAGGGGCGGGCGGCGGCAGTGTCTACCTGCCCACCGACAAGATGATCCAGAACTTTGCCCGGGCCGGCGAGCAGACCAATTTCGGCCAATACACCTACGACTTCGCGCCCTTGGGCGTGCCGGGCCTGAAAGCCTCGATCGTGTATCTGAAGGGCACGGACATCAAGGCGAAAAACGCCAGTGACCAGTCCGAGTGGGAGCGCGACATGACCCTGGACTACGTGTTGCAGTCGGGCACGTTCAAGGGGGTGGGGTTCACCTTGCGTAATGCCAAGTCCAATACCGATGCCGGGCGCAACGTCGATCAGAACCGGTTCATCATCAATTACACCTTGTCGTTGCTGTAATCACGCACACCCCCTGTGAGAGCGAGCCTGCTCGCGAAGGCGGTATATCAGGTCACATCGATATTGAATGTGCCGGCCTCTTCGCGAGCAAGCCCGCTCCCACAGGGTTCGTGGCTATCCGCAAAATCCGTGAGCAACCAACACGACTGTGGGAGCAACTGTCTTCACTGTGCCACTCGTCACCGCCATTCGGTGCCATCGCGCAACATGGCATTCAGCCTAATCAGTAAGACCCGCATGCAGGCAAGAGCGCGACTATCGCGCTCTTGCCTCGCTCCCGAAGAGCGTCATAGCGTGCGTTGAAGTCTGGCTGTTTGGACTAACCCTCGGTGAAAGGCCTCGTGCCGCTGATCAATGCGGACACCTATTTTGGCCATTTCGGTCTCCTTTTGGCCTGCCTCACGCTGTGAACCGGCCACGCCGTCAGCAAGAATCAGACGCGGGTGGCTGAGTCGGCCACCCGCGTTGAAACCACAACCAGACGCTTCACTTCCTTGCCCTTGGCTATTTTCAAGGCCGCTGCCGTGTACAGAACATAAAAACCATCGAACTCACGCCACACTTGGGGAAACGATCCATGGACTCAATGAAACGCATACTGGGCGCCACCGTTTGCGGACTGTCGCTGCTGGCCAGCGCGGTGCACGCCGAACAGGGCGAATTGCGGGTGTACAACTGGGCGGACTACATCCTGCCGTCCGTGCCCAAGGATTTCGCCAAGGACACCGGGATCAAGGTGACCTGGGACACCTTCGACACCAACGAGTCCCTGGAAGCCAAGCTGCTGACCGGCAACTCGGGCTACGATCTGGTGGTGCCGTCGAACCAGTTCATCGAAACCCAGATCAAGGCGGGCGTGTTCCAGAAACTCGACAAGTCCAAACTGCCGAACTGGTCGCACCAGGACCCTGCGTTGCTCAAGCTGCTGGACAAGAACGACCCGGGCAACCAGTACGGCGTGCCCTACATGTACGGCACCGTGCTGATCGGCTTCAACCCGGCCAAGGTCAAGGCAGCACTGGGCGAGAATGCGCCGGTGGACAGCTGGGACCTGGTGTTCAAGCCCGAGAACATGGAGAAGCTCAAGGCCTGTGGCGTCGCCATGCTCGACTCGCCTTCGGAGATCCTGCCGCTGGCCCTGCATTACCTGGGGCTGGACCCGAACAGCCAGAACCCGGATGACTACGAAAAAGCCAAGGCGCTAATGCTCAAGGTTCGCCCTTACGTCACCTACTTCAACTCCGCCAAGTACATGACCGACATCGCCAACGGCGATATCTGCGTGGCCATCGGTTACTCCGGCAGCTTCTATCAATTCGGCAATCGCGCCAAAGAGGCGGGCAACGGCGTGGTCGTCGACTGGCGCCTGCCGAAAGAAGGCGCGCCGATCTGGTTCGACACCTTCGCCATCCCCAAAAGCGCAAAGAACGTCGCCGAGGCCCACGAATTCCTCAACAACCTGCTGGACCCGAAAGTCATCGCGCCGATCAGCGACTTCCTCGGTTACCCGAATGCCAACAAGGACTCGCTGGCGCTGATCGACAAAGACATCACCGGCAACCCGAACCTGACACCGACCAGCGAGGCATTGAAGACGCTGTACGTCGTGCAGCCATTGCCACAAAAGCTTGAGCGGGTGCGCACCCGGGTCTGGACCAGTATCAAGTCTGATCAGTAACCCCGGGATATTTTTGTGAGATCCCTGTAGGAGCGAGCTCGCTCCTACAGGTCGTCCTGTGTCGAATTTATCGAAAGAACTCCCCCGGTGTCTCACCGAACTGCTGGCGGAAGGCAGCGATAAACGCCGACGTCGAGTCGTAGCCACAGGCCAACGCGACGTCGGTCACGCGCTCGCCCTGTTCCAGTGGCGTCAGGGCGCCAAGCAAACGCAAGCGCTGGCGCCAGGCGCGAAAGGTCAGGCCGGTGTCGCGCAGGAACAGGCGACTGAGGGTTTTCTCGGTGACGCCGAACTGGTCGCTCCAGTGAGTGAGTGTGGTCTGTTGCTCCGGGTGCGACTCCAGGCTTTGGGCGATTTGCCGCAATCGGCTGTCCTGGGGCAGGGGCAGCATCAAATCGATCTGCGGCGCCTGCGCCAATTGATCCAGAATCACCTGGGCCAATCGACCGTGCGGCCCGTCCTGATCGTATTCCACCGGTACCTGACTGAAGGCACGGATCAACTCGCGCAACAAATCGCTGACCCCCAACACATGACACCCCGGCGGCGCCCACGTCGAGACGCTGCAATCGATGTACAGGCTGCGCATTTCCGTGCGCGGCGAACTGAACACCCGGTGCGGCATGCCCGCCGGAATCCACACCGCCCGTTCCGGCGGGGCGACGAAACGCCCGACGCCGGTCTGTATTTCGAGTACGCCCGCAATCGCATAGGAAAGCTGCACCCACGGGTGGCTGTGGCGCCGAGTCAGGGCGCGATTGGGCAGCGATTCGGTACGGCCATAGAGCGGTCGTGGCAGGCTGGACAGCCCGGGAATACTGCGTCGAACACTCTTGTCATGTCCTTTAGGCGGCATCAGTTGGCTCATCGGCGTTAGTCGGTAATTCACAGTCACGTTAGAGTCGCTTTCACGTACTGGCAACCCCCGGATGATCAACCCCAWGACTCGCCCCCGTCTGTTACCTGACAACTTCACCCTGACCCTGATCGGCGTGGTGACGCTCGCCAGCCTGCTGCCTGCCAGCGGCCAGGTCGCGGTCGGTTTTGGCTGGCTGACCAACGTCGCCATCGCGCTGCTGTTTTTCCTGCATGGCGCCAAGCTGTCCCGCGAATCGATCATCGCCGGTGCCGGGCATTGGCGCCTGCATTTGCTGGTGTTCAGCCTGACCTTCGTGCTGTTTCCGCTGCTCGGCCTGGCGCTCAAGCCGCTGCTGTCGCCGCTGATCGGCAATGATCTGTACATGGGCATGCTTTACCTGTGCGCGCTGCCTGCCACGGTGCAGTCGGCGATTGCCTTTACTTCACTGGCGCGGGGCAACATCCCGGCGGCGATTTGCAGCGCGGCGGCGTCCAGCTTGTTCGGGATTTTCCTCACGCCGTTGCTGGTGACCCTGCTGTTGAACGTGCACGGCGAAGGCTCCTCGACTCTCGACGCCATCCTCAAGATCAGCGTGCAGTTGCTGCTGCCGTTCATTGCCGGGCAAATCGCGAGGCGCTGGATCGGCAATTGGGTGGCGCGCAACAAGAGCTGGTTGAAGTTCGTCGATCAGGGCTCGATTCTGCTGGTGGTCTACGGCGCGTTCAGCGAGGCGGTGATCGAGGGCCTCTGGCACCAGATTCCGTTGCTGGATCTGGTTGGGCTGGTGGTGGCGTGCTGCGTGGTCCTGGCGTTGGTGTTGGTGGCCTCGACCGTACTGGGCAAGGCATTCGGTTTCAACCAGGAAGACCGCATCACCATTCTCTTCTGCGGTTCGAAGAAAAGCCTGGCGACCGGCGTGCCGATGGCGCAGGTGCTGTTTGCCGGTAGCACCATTGGCTTGCTGATCCTGCCGCTGATGCTGTTCCACCAGATTCAACTGATGGTCTGTGCGATGCTGGCGCAGCGTTATGCCAATCGACCGGAATCGATTCCCGAATTGATGGCCCAGGTAGATCCCTGATTCGCCAGCCGTGGCGGCTCGAGTGAGCCGCCACGGTTTTACCGGTCAGCGCTTGTCAGCGACCAATGGCGGGGTACGCGGTGGGATCATGCGTTTGTTCCCGGTCGATTCGAACGCCGACGCCAGGTGCAGCAGCGACGAGTCGTCATAGGCGCGCCCGGCAAACGTCAGGCCGACCGGCATGCCGATGTCCGGCATCACGCCCATCGGCACGGTGACCGTTGGCACGCCCAGGTGGCGGATGGCGAGGTTGCCGTTGGCGACCCACACGCCGTTGCTCCAGGCGATATCCGCCGATTGCGGATCGACATCGGCATTCGCCGGGCCCACATCGGCAACCGTCGGGAACAGCACCGCGTCGAGCCCCAGGCGATCCATCCAGTCTTCCAGATCGATCTTGCGGGTTTTCTCCAGCCCGCGCAGGCCGTCCGGCATCGTGCTGATCTGGTCCCACGGGGTGATGCCACGCTCGGCCATGCGCACGTATTCGTCCATGCCGGCGACCAGGTCGCCCTCGCGGTTGGGCAGGGTGCCCGGGTCGTGAGGGAAGATCTGCGGGCCATCGACATCGACCAGACGATTCAGTTTCGGATCGCCGTTGGCTTGCAGGAAGTCATCGAAGGCCCAAGCGGTCAGGTCCCACAGTTCATGGTGTAAAAATTCTTTGGAGACGATGCCGCGATTGAACACGGTCGGCGCGCCAGGGCGATCACCCTCGCAATTGGAGACCAGCGGGAAGTCCACTTCGAGCACTTCGGCGCCAGCGGCTTCGAGGGCCTTGCGCGCCTGTTCCCAGAGCCCGATCACCGAAGGACGGGTGTTGATGCGTTGGCCGGTCGGGCCACCGATGCCCGGCGCTTCGGACGTACCAGCTTCAGGGTCGGCGTTGATGTACATGCGTGGTATGCCGAACTTCTTGCCTTTGAGCGCCTCGCTGTTGGCGGCCAGCGCCGCGTAGGATTTTGGGCGCACCAAGGACGAGCTCGGAATCGGCACCCAGGGTTGCAGGCGCCACAGGTCGCCACGGGTGTCCGGGTCATCGGCCACTACCACGTCGAGCACTTCGAGCAGGTCAGCCATGGTCCGGGCGAACGGCACGACCACGTCCATGGTCGGGGTCAACGGCCAGTTGCCGCGCACCGAGATCACCCCGCGTGAAGGCGTGTAGGCGCACAAGCCATTGTTCGAGGCCGGGCCGCGACCGCTCGACCAGGTTTCTTCCGCCAGGCCGAAGGCTGCGAAACTCGCGGCAGTGGCCGTACCCGCGCCGTTCGACGAACCGGAGGCGAAAGGGGCGGTGAGGTAGTCAGCGTTGTACGGGCTCTCGGCGCGGCCGTAGACGCCGCGCTGCATCCCGCCGTTGGCCATCGGCGGCATGTTGGTCTTGCCCAGGCAGATCGCCCCGGCGGCGCGCAGGCGTTCGATGGTGAACGCGTCACGATAGGCGACCAGGTCCTTGAAGGCCGGGCTGCCGGAAGCGGCGGTGAGGCCCTTGACCAGATAGCTGTCCTTGGCGGTGTAAGGGATACCGTCCAGTGCTCCCAGGGTCTGGCCCTTGGCGCGACGGGCGTCGGACGCCTGCGCTTCGGCGAGCGCCTCGGGGTTGCGAACCACGACGGCGTTCAATGCGGTAGGCGTCTCGGGGCCGTCATAGGCGTCGATCCGCGCGAGATAAGCCTGGACCAGTTCAACCGAGGTGGTCTGGCCGGATTCGAGCGCGGCGCGCAGCTCGGCAATGGAAACTTCGGTAACTTCGATCATGCTGCCACCGCCGCTTGCAGGTGGAGGGTCCCAAACACTTCACTTTTCTCGAAATGGACTTTCATATCGTTATTCTCGTTGCACTGTGTGGCACGACAGGGTCGGGTGTTAAAAATACTGAGCACTATTTAGCATTAAACCGGGATTTTAGGAATCCGTTGTCCAATTTATCTTACAGGTGACAGAAAAAAGGCCACCACAACCCGACGTTGTGGTGGCCCGAGGGTGACACATTATAGTGGCCCGCACGCACAGGCCAAAGGATCAGTGAGCGCCGGCGGCCTTGTTCAGGTCGCTTTCGGCCCATTCGGTGTAGACGCAGGCATCGGCGGTGGCCCAACGCACTCGCACCGGGTCGCCGGCCTTGAGCGGCATGCCGGCGGCTGACAGCGCCTTGACCGTCATCGAGGTGCCGCCAGCGGTGATCACGCTGCAGGTCTGGCTTTCGCCGAGAAACAGCACTTCCACGACCTTGGCCGAGACTTCGTTCCAGCCGGCGGCCAGCGGTTCGGCAAGGGCTTGTTCATTGCTCAGGGCCAGGGCTTTTTCTGGACGCACCATCAACAGCACGTCCTGATCGGTTTGCAGGCCGGCGGTGAGTCGGATCGACAGCGGTTGCCCTTCGAAGGTCGCCACCGCATTACCCTGGGCCTTGAGCTTGAGGAAGTTCGAGTTGCCGAGGAACGAGGCGACAAAGGCGTTCGGCGGATTCTGGTACAGGTCATAGCCGCTGCCCAGGCCGACGATCTTGCCGTGGCTGAAAATCGCGATGCGCTGGGACAGGCGCATGGCTTCTTCCTGATCGTGGGTCACGTAGACGATGGTGATGCCCAGGCGCCGATGCAGCTGACGCAGTTCATCCTGCAGGTCTTCACGCAGTTTCTTGTCCAGTGCACCGAGGGGTTCGTCCATCAGCAGGATGCGTGGCTCATAGACCAGCGCCCGGGCAATAGCGACTCGTTGCTGCTGGCCACCGGAGAGTTGCGAAGGGCGGCGATGGGCGAATTGCTCAAGCTGCACCAGCTTGAGCATCGCATCGACCCGGCGCTCGCGCTCGGCGGCGGCCAGTTTGCGGATAGCCAACGGGAACGCGATGTTGTCGCGTACCGAAAGGTGCGGGAACAGCGAGTAGCGCTGGAACACCATGCCGATGTCGCGTTTGTGCGGCGGCACGTTCACCAGCGACTGGCCGTTGACCAGGATCTCGCCGCTGCTCGGGGTTTCGAAACCGGCCAGCATCGACAGCGTGGTGCTTTTGCCCGAGCCGCTGGAGCCGAGGAAGGTGAGGAATTCGCCGTCCTTGATGTCCAGCGAGATGTTGTCCACGGCGGCAAAGTCGCCATAGTGCTTGTTCAGGTTACGCAGGCTGACCAGGGGTTTGTCATTTTGCTGCGCGGAATCTTTGATCACTGCACTCATGTCGTACTCCTGGCGCTCAAGCGCTGATTTCGTTGCGCCGGCGCAGAGCGGCGGCGATCACCATGACCAATACCGAGAGGCCGATCAGCAGCGTCGAGGCGACGGCGATCACGGGCGTCAGGTCCTGGCGCAGGGTGGTCCACATTTTCACGGGAAGGGTTTGCAGGGTCGGGCTGGCCATCATCACGCTCAGCACCACTTCATCCCAGGAGACGAGGAAGGCGAAGAGGGCGCCGGCCACCATGCCCGGACGGATCGCCGGGAAGGTCACCTTGAACACCGCTTGCAGGCGCGAGGCGCCGCAGATCACCGCCGCATCCTCGATCGACTGGTCGAACAGCTTCAGCGAATTGATGATCGAGATGATGGTGAACGGCAGCGCGACGATGACGTGGCTGACCACGAACGCGAACATGGTCCCGGTGTAACCCAGTTTCAGGAACAGCGCGTACACCGCTACGGCGATGATCACCAGCGGTACGATCATCGGCAGGGTGAACAGGCCGTAGAGCATTTCCCGGCCGGGAAAGCGGCCACGCACCAGGGCGAACGCGGTGGGCAGGCCCAAAGCGACGGCGAAGAACGTGGTCAGCACCGCGACTTTCAGACTGGCCATGGCGGCGTTCATCCAGTCGGCATTGGAGAAGAACTGGCCGTACCATTTCAGCGTCCAGCCCGGCGGCGGGAACACCAGCCATTGCGACGATCCGAACGACAGCAGCACGATGAACACGATCGGCAGCAGCAGGAACAGACCGATCAGCCCGGTGGTGGCATACAGGCCGAAGCGCATGCGCCGGCTCATGGCATTGGGGGTCAGGAGCATGACGGCTTACCTCGCGTTGCTGGCGCCAACCGGGGATTCCGGCTGGAGCTTCAGGTAGAAGTAGAACAACACCAGCGTGATCACGATCAGCAACGCGGCGCCGGCGCTGGCCAGGCCCCAGTTGAGGAACGACTGCACCTGCTGAATGATGAACTCGGGCAGCATCATGTTCTGCGCACCGCCCAGCAGCGCCGGGGTCACGTAGTAACCGAGGGACATCACGAACACCATCAGGCCGCCGGAGAACAGTCCCGGCCGGCACAGCGGCAGGAACACCCGGAAGAAGTTGGTCCAGGGGCTGGCGCCGCAGATGGAGCCGGCCTGCAGGATCATCGGGTCGATGGCCTGCATGGTCGCCTGCAACGGCAGCACGATGAACGGGATCATGATGTAGCTCATGCCGATCACCACGCCGGTGAGGTTGTGCACCATCTCCAGCGGTTGATCGATGATGCCCATGGCCATCAACGCCTTGTTGATCACCCCGGAGGCTTGCAGCAACACCAGCCAGGAGTAGGTGCGGGCGAGCAGGCTGGTCCACATCGACAGCAGCACGATGTTCAGGATCCAGCGGCCCCAGCCACGGGGCACCAGGGTGATCGCCCAGGCCAGCGGGAAGCCCAGCAACAGGCTGAACAGCGTCACCAGACCGGCCACCGAAAAGGTGTTGAGCAAGACCCGGGCATAGGCCGAGTTGGCGAACAGCTGTTCGTAGTTGCCAAGGCCCGGCACTGGTTCCAGCACGCCGCGCAGCAGCAGGCCAATCAATGGCGCCAGAAAGAACAGGCCAAGAAACAGCAGGGCGGGCACCAGGTTGCTCGCGCCACGCCAGCGCTGCGCCAGGGAAGGAGATTGCGTCATCACAGCTGCCTTGGCGGGCGCCGAACCGGCAGCGCCAGTGGCGCTCCCGGTGGCAGTGGATGGACGAGACGCGGTTGCCGTCATTTTCATTTGACCAGCCATTCGTTCCACCGTGTCGCGATGGCCGGACCGTTCTTGGCCCAGTACGCGAAATCAAGAGTGATCTGATCCTTTGCGTAAGCGGTCGGCAGGTTAGGGGCCAGTACCGAGTCCAGGCGCTGCACGCTGTCGACGTTGACCGGGGCATAGGCGGTCAGGTTGGAGAAGTCCGCCTGGCCCTTGGCGCTGCTGGCATTGGCCAGGAACTTCATCGCCGCATCCTTGTTTTTCGAACCCTTGGGAATGACCAGGATGTCGGCCATGACCAGGTTCTGCTTCCAGCTTACGCCGACTGGGGCGCCGTCTTCTTGCAGGGCATGAATCCGGCCGTTCCAGAACTGGCCCATGCTCGCTTCACCGGAGGCCAGCAGCTGCTGCGACTGCGCGCCGCCGCCCCACCAGACGATGTCTTTCTTGATGGTGTCGAGTTTCTTGAAGGCGCGGTCCAGATCCAGCGGGTAGAGCTTGTCCGCTGCTACACCGTCGGCCAGCAGCGCCAGTTCCAGCACGCCAGGGCTTGGCCATTTGTAGAGGGCGCGTTTGCCGGGGTAGGTCTTGGTGTCGAACAGCGCGGACCAGTCTTGAGGCTTGTTGGCGCCGAGCTTGCCTTCGTTGTAGCCGAGGACGAAGGAGAAGAAGAACGAGCCGACGCCGTGATCGCTGACGAAACGCGGGTCGATCTTGTCGCGTTCAATCACTTTGAAATCGAGGGGTTCGAGCAAGCCTTCGGAGGCGGCGCGCAGGGCGAAGTCGGCTTCGACGTCGACCACGTCCCACTGCACGTTGCCGCTTTCGACCATGGCTTTGAGTTTGCCGTAGTCGGTCGGGCCATCCTGCACCACGGTGATGCCGCTGGCCTTGCTGAACGGGTCGGCCCAGGCCTGCTTCTGCGCATCCTGGGTGCTGCCGCCCCAACTCACGAAGTTGACGCTTTCAGCCGCCATCAACACCTGGCTGGTCACGCTCAGCAGTCCCGCAAAAAGAACCGCGGTCGCACGTTTGTTCAACACCATTTTCACGCCCTCATTGTTGTGTTTATGAGCGGGGCTTCGAGTGCCCGCCTATCGGGAGCAGTAGGTCCATCGAGTCAGTGCTGACTGTCCGGTCTATGGAATATCATATTATGGTATTCCAAACTTTGTGCAAGCACTTTGCCGTACCGGCTATCAGCCGAAAGTGGATTTTTTCCTGCAATCGAATGCAGACCTGTGGCGAGGGGGCTTGCCCCCGTTCGGCTGCGAAGCAGTCGCAAAATTGAGTGACTGGGTCTGTCTTAATGACGCTGGGGGGCGCTTCGCGCCCCAACGGGGGCAAGCCCCCTCGCCACAGGTAAGGCACCAGCCTTAGGCAGGGCTCGGAATCACTCGGTGAATGGAATACTCTCCACCACCTCCAGGTCATACCCGGTCAAACCCGCATACTTCAGCGGCGGCCCGAGGTGGCGAAGCTTGCCGACACCCAGGTTCTGCAGGATCTGCGCACCGGTGCCCACTTCCGAATAAATCCGTGACTGCGAACGGCTGAACTGCCGTGGTGGTTGGGTCAATTGCGGTACCCGCTCGAGCAGCGCCTGGGAGGATTCGTGATTGGCCAGCACCACCACCACACCGTGGCCTTCGGCGGCGACACGCTGCAAGGCGGCCCACAACGTCCAGTTGGTCGGCCCGCTGTACTCGGCACCGACCAGATCGCGCAATGGGTCGATCACATGCACCCGCACCAGTGTCGGTTGCTCGCGGCGCAGATCGCCCATGACCATGGCCATGTGGACACCGCCTTCGATGCGATCCTCAAAGGTGATCAGACGAAAGGTGCCGTGCACGGTCGGCAGGTCACGTTCACCGATACGCACGATGGTGTGCTCGGTGCTCAGGCGATAGTGGATCAGGTCGGCGATGGTGCCGATCTTGATCCCGTGCTTGCGCGCGAACACTTCCAGGTCCGGGCGCCGGGCCATGGTGCCGTCGTCGTTCATCACTTCGACGATCACCGAGGCCGGGGTATGGCCGGCCAGGCGTGCCAGGTCGCAGCCGGCTTCGGTGTGGCCGGCGCGGGTCAGCACGCCGCCTTCCCGGGCGCGCAGCGGGAAGATGTGGCCGGGTTGCACGATATCGGCGGGGCCGGCATGGGCGGCGACGGCAGCGGCCACGGTGCATGCACGATCCGCAGCCGAGATGCCGGTGGTCACACCGACAGCGGCCTCGATGGACACGGTGAAGGCGGTGCTGAACACGCTGCCATTGCTCGGGACCATCTGCTCCAGGCCCAGGCGTTTGCAGTGTTCGTCGGTCAGGGTCAGGCAGATCAGGCCCCGGGCTTCACGGGCCATGAAGCTGATCGCCTCGGGTGTGCAGCAGTCGGCGGCCAGCAACAGGTCGCCTTCGTTTTCCCGGTCTTCATCGTCGACCAGCAGGACCATTTTGCCGAGGCGGTAATCTTCGATGATTTCTTCGATGCTGTTGAAGGCCATGCTGGAGTCTCAGTGTTTGTTGGATTGGTAATGTGGTATACCATAATACAAAACAAACTGAGAGGTCACTATGAAGGCGTACTGGATTGCTCATGTGGATGTCACTGACCCCGATCAATACAGCCAATACACTCAGCGGGCGCCGCAGGCGTTTGCCCTGTATGGCGGTCGGGTTCTGGCGCGGGGTGGGCGTAGCGAGGCGATGGAAGGTCGGTCGACGCCGCAACGTAGTGTGGTGATTGAGTTTGATTCCTATGAGCAGGCGGTGGCTTGCTATCACTCGGCGTTGTATCAGGAGGCGCGTGGGTACCGTGAGGGGGTGGCTTTGGCTGAGGTGATTATTGTCGAGGGGGTGGAGCTGCTCTAAAAAGCGACTGAGTTGAGTACATATCCGTTTCTTCGGTTATGGCGGCTTATGGTTTCGCCCTTACGGCGAGTCACTTTTTTTACAAGCGCCTAAAAAAAGTAACCCAAAAAACGCTCGCCCCGAACGTACGGCCCCTCGCTAAGGCTCGGGGTTCCTTCGCTCCGGCATTCATCCGGGGGCATCGCCTCCGGTCGGCTTCGCTCGACCTCCTCTCGATGTGTTCGGCTGCGCCGAACGGCGCTGCGCGCCCACCCCCGGATGAACGCCTCCACTCAGCCTGCCGAGGGGGCGGGTGGATCAAGATCAAGAGCTGCAGGCGAGCTAACGCTCGGCCTGATGAGTGGTGAAGAGCGTGG
>NZ_JBFUHS010000055.1:0-22078 GCF_056402255.1 Pseudomonas sp. P4_B4 | reverse complement strand
GGCTTGCTCGCGAAGGCGGTTTTTCTGGCACCTTGATGGTGGCTGTGCCGACGCCTTCGCGAGCAAGCCCGCTCCCACAAGGGGGGGCAGTGTTGTCTGAAGATTATTCGCCGCGATAGATGCAACCGCTGGTGCAGGTCTCGTGGATACGGATCGCACTAAGCTCCGGCAGCAATGGCTTCAATTCCTGCCAGATAAACTTGGCCAACACTTCGCTGGTCGGGTTTTCCAGGCCGGGAATGTCGTTCAGGTAGTTGTGGTCCAGGCGCTCGTACAGCGGCTTGAAGATCGCCTTGATTTCCGAAAAGTCGCGGATCCAGCCGGTGTGCGGGTCGAGGTCGCCGCTCAGGTGGATTGCCACTTTGAACGAGTGACCGTGCAGGCGCCCGCACTTGTGGCCGTCCGGTACGTGGGGCAGGCGGTGGGCGGATTCGAAGGTAAATTCTTTGAAGATTTCCACAGTTTTTCAGCTCTGTTCAGGTGGCGTTCGCCGCAGCGATTCGGGCAGGCGGCGAGTTTACCAGTTTGTCCTGACTAAAGGGTCAGCAAGCGCTCGCCGAGGCGACCGTTGGCGACCAGTTCGAGGAATTCGTCGCCCAGGCGGCGGCTTTCGTCCATGGTGGTGCGCCAGTATTTCTGCCTGCTCGGGGCATCGCCCATGAAGCGCTTGAAGTCGTTACGGTCCGGCAGTTTGCCGTAGGGCAGGCGCGCCAGGTATTCCTTCGACGGCGCCAGCAACAGCACATTCTGCAAGCGAGCCGGGCAGGCGCGGCGCCAAGGCAGGGTCTTGTCGAACCAGCCGGGGATCACCCGGTCGGTGAAGTGCGGGTACAGCACGATGTCGTTGCCGCTGTAGGGCAGGTCCAGGTGGTAATCCAGCAGACCGCCGTCGCGGAAGGTCCCGGCGCCGGCGCCCGGCAGGTCGCGCACGCCTTCCATCACCATCGGTATCGAGCCCGAAGCCAGCAGGGCCTGGCGCAAATTGCCGGCATTGAGGGCGACGAAGCGCGAGGGGAAGTCATTCAAGGCATTGACCGGCGGCGCCAGGCGCGGGTCGTGGATGATCAGGCGTTCGAAGTGCCGTGCCAGCCGCGCCCGGCCGCGCAGGTTGTCGGCGATGACCGATGACAGGCCCAGCCCCAGGCGGCCGCGATGATCGTCGGCCAGCAGGCCGTGGCTTTTGACCACCATGATGTTCAGGCGGTAATCGTTGTTGCCGAGGATCGAGGCATCACGACCGTCGAGCAGGTTATTGAGCATGCGCTGTGAGCTCTGGCTGATCTGCACCATGGTCACGCCCTTGGCAAAGTGTTGCTCGGTGTACAGCTGCCCGAGACGCCGGATGCCCTCGGCGGCGTCCGGCAGGCAGGCGCTGGCGAAGCGCCAGGAACCCACCGATGCGCCAATCAGCGAGCGTTCCCGCGGTGCCGCCGGCAGCCACTCGCCGAACAGCGCCAGGTCCAGACCCTGAATCCCCAGCGCCTTCGGACCGCCAGCCGCGCCAGGCAGGGTGCCGACGTCGGCGGCGTTCAAGCCGTTGTCACGGATGCGCACAAAGGCACGCGGGCCGGCCTTGAGGGTCAGGGAAGGGAACTTGATGTGGATGGCGGTCATTAAAGTCTCGAAGTCTGTTCAGCGGGCAGATTATGTGGGAGCGGGCTGAGGTGTCAGCAATGATGGCAATTCAGCTTCAATTAAGTTCCGCGGGTTAAGGTGGCTCGCCTGGGCCCCGACGCAACGCTGAGATTGCGCGCCGCTGGTACCATTGTGGCTTTCGAGAAGCTCACACCACTCGCACCGACCAGGTATCCCGGTGATCGGCAGCAGGGTATCGACCGGATCTGGAATTAGACGCTGTCAGCGGGCAGGTTCTCAAGGATCATCAGGATTGGTAATGAAGGTGTTTTTATTCAATCGATGCACCGGCAGCCGGATGGTGCTGTTGCTTCTGGCATTTTGCTCGGCAGTGATGGCCCGTGATCTGGATCAGGATGAAGCCCTGCGCCTGCGTCAACAGGGCGTGATCCTGCCGCTGGAGCAACTGCTGCAGCAGGCGATGGATCGCTACCCCGGTGCGAAACTGCTGGAAGCCGAGCTCGAAGAAAAACACGACGTCTACATGTATGAAGTCGAGCTGCTGACCCCGGAAGGCGTGGTCCGCGAACTGGGCATCGACGCCACCACCGGCCGTTTACTCAAAGACAAGGAAGACTGATCCATGCGTTTGCTGCTGGTGGAAGACCATGTGCCCCTGGCCGACGAACTGCTGGCCGGTCTCAACCGCCAGGGGTATGCGGTAGACTGGCTGGCCGATGGTCGCGACGCGGTGTATCAGGGCAGTACTGAACCTTACGACCTGATCATCCTCGACCTCGGTTTGCCGGGCGTGCCGGGGCTAGAGGTGCTGGCGCAATGGCGCGCGGCGGGTCTGGCCACGCCGGTGCTGATCCTGACGGCCCGGGATTCCTGGGCCGAACGCATCGAAGGCCTGAAGGCCGGCGCCGACGATTACCTGACCAAACCCTTTCATCCCGAAGAGCTGTTTTTGCGCATCCAGGCGTTGCTGCGCCGCTCCCATGGCCAGGTCAACCAGCCAACGCTCAGGGCCGCCGGGCTGCATCTGGACGAAGGTCGGCAGTGCGTTGTGCGCGACGGTGCGGACATTCAGCTGACCGCCGCGGAGTTTCGCCTGTTGCGTTATTTCATGCTGCACCCCGAGCAGATCCTCTCCAAAAGCCACCTCGCCGAACACCTCTACGACGGTGAAACCGAGCGCGATTCCAATGTGCTGGAAGTCCACGTCAACCACTTGCGCCGCAAGCTCGGCAAGAGCGTGATTGAAACCCGTCGCGGCCAGGGTTATCTGTTCGGCGGGCAAGCTCGGTGAGATCGATCCAGCGCCGCTTGAGCCTGGGCCTGATCAGCGTGATGGTGGTCGTTGGCCTGGTGCTGGCGCAAACCAGCCTGTGGCTGTTCGAAATGGGGTTGCAGCGCTACCTCGAAGCCGGGTTGCGCAATGACAGCGAGAACCTGCTGGCGGCACTGGTGCGCGGGCCGCAAGGCTTGCAACTGGATGAGCGACGCCTGTCACCGGCCTATCAGCGGCCGTTCTCCGGGCATTATTTCCGCATCGATTTCGCCGACGGCCATTGGCGTTCCCGTTCTTTATGGGATCAGGAAATGCCGGTGCTCGATCACCCCGGCCTGCACGGCAACCTGCAACTGGGGCCGGAAGGGCAACAGTTGCTGGTATTGCGTACGGACTATCGACGTTCGGGGTTGCCGATCTCCATCAGCGTCGCCGAGGATTACACGCCAATTCGCGAAAGCTTCCGGCGCATGCAACAGCTCGGGTTGGGCCTCGGATTGACCGGGCTGCTGCTGATTCTGCTGCTGCAACGGATTACCGTGCGCCGCGCCTTGCGTCCGCTGGAGCAGGCCCGCGAGCAGATCGCGCAGTTGCAACAGGGCCAGCGTTCGCAACTCGATGACCAGGTGCCGGTGGAACTGGAGCCACTGGTGGCGCAGATCAACCACTTGCTGGCCCACACCGAGGATAGCCTCAAGCGCTCACGCAATGCCCTGGGCAATCTCGGCCATGCCCTGAAAACCCCGTTGGCGGTGCTGTTGAGCCTGGCTTCAAGCGAGCAACTCGACGCACACCCGCAACTGCGCAAGACCCTCAAGGAGCAACTGCAACAGGTCGAGCAACGACTCAATCGGGAGCTCAATCGTGCGCGGTTGTCCGGCGATGCGTTGCCGGGCGCATTGTTTGATTGCGATGCTGAACTCCCCGGATTGCTGGCCACCCTGAACATGATCCACGGCGACCACCTGGCGCTGAGCTATCGCGCACCGGCCGGCCTGCAATTGCCCTGGGATCGTGAGGATCTGCTGGAACTGTTGGGCAACCTGCTGGATAACGCCTGTAAATGGGCGGATGCCGAGGTTCGCCTGAGTGTGGCCGAAACTGCAGAGGGGTTTGAACTCAGCGTGGAAGATGACGGCCCGGGCATTCCCGAAGAGCGTCGTGATCAGGTGTTCGGCCGAGGGACGCGGCTGGATGAGCAAACCCATGGGCATGGTTTGGGGCTGGGTATCGTGCGTGACATCGTCGATAGCTGGAGCGGCAAACTGTCGTTGCTGGAAAGCGAGTGGGGTGGGTTGAAAGTCGTCATCGAGTTGCCCAAACACACCTGAAGTCACACCAGGAACCCTGTGGGCGAGCCTGCTCGCGAAAGCGGCCTGCCAGTCACATTGATAGTGAATGTGCTGCCGTCTTCGCGAGCAGGCACGCTCCTACAGGGGATTTTGCGGGGCTTAAACGCGGAACTGATCCATCAGGCTCTGCTGCTGGTTCGCCAGGCTGTTGATCTCCTCCACCGCGCTTTGCTCTTCGGTGGCACTGGAGATCGCAATCCACTGCACACTCAGGGTCCCCACGAGCTTTGACACCGCGCCCACTCTGCGGCAAAGTGCGCGCCCTCTAATAAAACCCATTCCTTTTATCCGCTGGCGGCTCTCGCAGACTGCCGGCCGGACTCTTTTCGCTTGCCCAGAGGTATGACAATGAATGCAGTAATTGCCGCGGTTGGCATCATGCTGATCCTCAGCCTGTCCCGCGTGCATGTGGTGATCGCCCTGATCGTCGGTGCGCTGGTCGGTGGCTTGACCGGTGGCCTGGGGATCGAGGCGACGCTCAAGGCTTTCAACAGCGGCCTGGGTGGCGGGGCGACGGTGGCGTTGTCCTACGCCTTGCTCGGTGCTTTCGCCGTGGCCATTGCCAAGTCCGGCATGGCCCATGCGCTGGCCGACAAGGCCCTGGCCATGGTCGATCGCCAGCACGCCAGCGGCGGTGGCCAGGTCAAATGGCTGCTGATCGGCCTGCTCTGGGTCGTGGCCATCGCCTCGCAGAACATCCTGCCGATCCATATCGCGTTCATTCCGTTGCTGGTGCCGCCACTTCTTTATGTGCTGACCAAGCTGCAACTGGACCGTCGCCTGATCGCTTGTGTCATGACCTTCGGCCTGATCACGCCCTACATGTTCCTGCCGGTGGGCTTCGGCAACATCTTCCTCAATGAGATCCTGCTGGCCAACGTCGCCCGCAGCGGCGTGGACATCAGCGGCATCAATGTGACCCACGCCATGGGTATTCCAGCCCTGGGCATGGTGGCGGGCCTGCTGATCGCGTTTGTCAGCTACCGCAAGAAGCGTGTCTACGACCTGGCGAAGATCGAACAGGTCGAGCAAGTGGCGGTGCAATACAACCCGCTGAGCCTGATGGTGGCCGGTGTGGCCATCGCGGCGGCGTTCATCATCCAGTTGTTGCTGGACTCGATGATTATCGGTGCACTGGCCGGCTTCCTGATTTTTTCGGTGTCGGGCATCGTCAAATGGCGCGACACCGACGACCTGTTCACCGAAGGTATGAAAATGATGGCGATGATCGGCTTCATCATGATCGCCGCCTCCGGGTTTGCCGAAGTGATGAAAGCCACCGGTGAGGTGCAGACGCTGGTCGAGTCGTCGGCGTCGTACATCGATCACAGCAAGGGCATCGGCGCGTTGTTGATGTTGCTGGTGGGGTTGCTGGTGACCATGGGCATCGGTTCGTCGTTCTCCACCGTGCCGATTCTGGCGGCGATCTTCGTGCCGCTGTGCGTGCAACTGGGCTTCAGCCCGTTGGCGATCGTGTGCATCGTCGGCACGGCCGGTGCTCTGGGCGACGCCGGTTCGCCGGCTTCGGACTCGACCCTGGGCCCGACCTCCGGCCTGAACATCGATGGCCAGCACCATCACATCTGGGACACCGTGGTCCCGACCTTCCTGCACTACAACCTGCCATTGCTGGCGTTTGGCTGGGTGGCCGCGATGGTCCTGTAACCCCGAAATCCCTGTGGGATCTTCTGCGGACCTGATGACCGCGTTCAACTTTTGCATTGGCGTGCCGTTAAAGCTTTTAACCACGCCAACAAAATCAAAAGAGTGAACGTCATGCGCATGAGCCTCAAGGCTAAAGTCCTGTCCCTTGCCGTCCTCCCGGTGTTGCTGTTTGCGCTGGTCATCAGCCTGACCACGCTGTTCATTCTGCAGGATCAGGTGCGCAAGGAAGTCGAGCAGACCCGCGAGCGCCTGCTCAGCGATGCCAAGGCGACCTTGCAAAGCTACGTGGCCGTGGCCATGACCACGATCAAACCGCTCTACGACGCGGCCGCCCCCGGCGAAGGGGCGGCGCGGGCCCAGGTGATCAAGCTGCTGTCGAGCATCACCTATGGCAAGGACGGCTACTTCTTCGGCTACGACTCCAACACTGTGCGCCTGTTCAAGGCCAACAGCCCCGAAGGCGTGGGCCAGAGCTTCAAGGACAACCGCGACCCGAACGGTGTCTACGTCAACCGCGACCTGGTGAAAGTCGCCAAGGACGGTACGCACTACCTGCAATACAGCTCGCCATTACCCGGCAACACCCAGGTGCTGGTGCCCAAGCTCGGCTACACCGAATACCTGCCGAAGTGGGACATGGCGGTCGGCACCTCGGTCAACCTCGACGGCATCGAAGCACAAGTGGCGGTGGTCGAAGCCAAGGTCCAGGAGCGCATGCAAGGCATGGTGCTGAGCATCGTCGGCGTGGCGGTCGTGGTGCTGCTGGTGATCGCTGCCGCCGGGATGCTGCTGGCCAACACCATTCTGCGTCCGCTGCATTTGATGAAAGCCAACCTCGACGACATCGCCGCTGGCGAGGGCGATCTGACCCGCCGCCTGACCATCACCAGCCAGGACGAACTCGGTGAACTGGCCGGCTCGTTCAACCGTTTCGTCGACAAGATCCACGGCCTGGTGCGGCAGATCACCGAAATGACCTCGCAACTGACCGGACTGGTGACTCAGGTGTCCGACCAGGCCAACCGTTCGGACCAGGCCATGGAACGTCAGCGCCATGAGACCGATCAGGTCGCCACGGCGATCAACGAAATGTCGGCGGCGGCCCAGGAAGTGGCCAAGAGTGCGCAGAACGCCGCGGTGGCAGCCCAGCAGACCGACGAAGAAGGGCAGGCAGCCAAGCGCGTGGTGGCCGGCAGCATCGAGAAGATCCATGCCCTGGTGGACGACATCCGCAGCAGCGGTGTGTCCCTGGACAGCCTGCAAAAAGACGTGTCGTCGATTGTCAGCGTGCTCGGGGTGATCCGCTCGATTGCCGAGCAGACCAACCTGCTGGCGCTCAACGCGGCCATCGAAGCTGCCCGCGCAGGCGAGGCCGGACGCGGCTTTGCGGTGGTGGCCGATGAAGTGCGGGCGCTGGCCAGCCGCACGCAAATCAGCACCCAGGAAATCCAGGGCATGATCGACCGCTTGCAGGCCGGCACCCAGTCGGCGGTGGAGGCGATGCGTCGCTCCAGCGAGGCCGGCGACGGCACCTCAGCCCAGGCCAACGAAGCGGGGGCTTCGCTGGACACCATGGCCCAGCTGATCGCGACCATCAATTCGATGAACGCGCAGATCGCCAGTGCCGCCGAAGAACAGACCGCCGTGGCCGAAGAGATCAATCGCAGCGTGCACCAGATTGCCGTGGCGGTGGACAACGTCGCCGACGAAACCCAACTCGGCGCGCAGACTTCGCGCAGCCTGGCCGACCTCGGTCAGCGCCTGGGCAGCCTGGTCGGGCAGTTCCGGATCTGACAGAGCAACTTTTTGTGGCGAGGGGGCTTTCTCGCGCCGGGCTGCGCAGCGGCCCCAAAAATCTGTGAGCGCTACGCACTCAAGCGGGAGCAAGCTCCCTTGCCACAAAAAATCGCAGCCTGTGGCGGCTCAGGTTTTGCGTACACCCGCAAAATGACGGTTGTACCGGACCCATGGAGGAGCCGCCCAGGCTGCGATCTTTTAATCTTCTACTCAGGCGGATAGATTCGATCCAGCGCCCGGTTCACCGCCAACTCGCCTAGCATGATGACTTGTGCGATACCCAGCAGCGTATTGCGACTCGTCCCCTCCGTACGATCCGCCAGATCCAGGGTCATGACATTGGCCGAGGCCAGTGACTCACACGCATGAGCCAGCAGGGTTTCACTATCGAGTTCCGGATTGACGATGAACATGGTGCAGAGTTTGCGCGGGGTGGCCTGTATGTCGGCGGCAGAGGGGATGCGTTCGGACCGCTCGTGGGAATTGTTTGAGTCGAGGGCTTCTGAAAGTTTTGCCGGATCTGCGTCCGGGGGATTCGGTGTTGGTTTGTTCATAAGTGCTTCCCTTTAGTGGTTGGGCCGCACCATCTCGCTACTACACGAAAGGGTGGCAGCTGTGCGCAAGTTAGTAGACCGGCAAGGAAAGCAAAAACCGGCGCGCCCGAGGACGCCATGCGCACAGCTACCATCAAGTGCAGGCGAATACCTGACTGATAATGCTCATGCGACCGCTTTAACCTTGGCCGGGCTACTAAACCCGATCACTGACGATCAGTGACGCGAATCAAGTTACCGAGCGGCCCCAGGGCGCACAAGCCGGCGGATTCTGGCGTAACCGTAGGCAACGACGCAAGGCGTTGTGGCTTTCGAGAAGTAAGCTTGATGGGTTGTCCGACAAGGCCTGGAAAACTCTTACAGTTCAGGCGCATCGGTATACGGACGCGTCCTACGTCACCCGCAGAAATGTCCTATTCCAGCCCTGATCACCTTCGTGAAAGCTGTCGAGCGCTTGAACGAGGGTGGATTTACAACCTCCCCGTACACCTCAAACAGGCCAGGGAGGTCTGAACCTTGCTCAACATACCTAGCACCTTCTTCGACCACAGCCGCCACAAATTCCACGTCCGCGGCTTCGACGCCGCCTTCGACGTCCTTTCGCGTGCAGCGGTGCGGCCCATCAATTGCTGCAAGTGCCAGCGCCCTCGCAACTGACAGACACCCAAAGCCAAGTCCACGGAATTTACGGATTTCTCTGCCTGATCTTTTCCAGAACAAGGAGCGACACTCAACATGGCCAGTTTGCTTGCCCGATTTTTTGGATTTCACGGCAACCGCGGGGACTCGCGATGGGATGGGCCGAGTTCTCCGAGCTCGCCACCACCCGATACCCGGCCAGTCCCGGCGACCCCGGAAGCGGATAACTCCACACTGCTCCCTCTGAAAAACTGGTGCCATCCGTTCAAGGACAAACGCGATCCGCTGGCGCAGTTGACTCACATGGCCAATGCCGCTGCCGGTTACTACCCGCTAGGCCGCAGCGGGCTCTTTCATGGCGGCGTGCATTTCGACAGCGGCACCGTCGGCATCCTGGATCAGTCCAGCGTGCATTGCCTGGCCGACGGCGAAGTGGTGGCCTATCGCGTCGACACGCAGTCGCCGAAAACCGCTTACTTCGCCAATGATCGAACGGTCGAGAAACCCTTTTCGCGCAACTTCGTGTTGGTTCGCCATCACCTTCAACCGCCGAAGATCGAAGGTAGCCAGGACACTCCACCAAGCCTGATTTTTTATAGCCTCTACATGCATCTGCAGGATTGGGCGATGTATCAGAAGGATTCCACCCTCGCTCGCCCAAGATTCTGGCCCGAGCGTCCGACCTTTCGCGTCAAGCAGACGGCGTATGACGTCTTTCCCGGCCGGCCTGAACAGCGTGGCCTGAACGTGCGCAATAAGTTGAATGGCCAGGTAATCGATGTTCTGCCGCGAGGCGCCGAGGTGACTATTAGTGGCACCGGACAATTTCGCAAGTTGGAGAGCAGTCTGGGACCGGCCAAACTGCTCAACCCCGATGGCTCGATCAAGGGCTATCTCTCTACTCAGGTGCTCAAACACCCAGACCGCAAAGAAACCCGCATCAGTTCGTCGAAGACGACAGTCAACGTCCGGGCCGAACCGGTGATTGCCGATAACGTAATGTTCGATTTACCGGTTGAATCGGAAGTCACGGTCAGTGGCGAAGGCGAGTTTCGCAAGCTCGAGCGCATCAACCAGTATGTGCATTTTGACTCGCTGGAAGGTGCCATTGAGCCGGTAGCGACAGATCAGGTAGTGGTGCTTGACCAGCCTGTCGCAATCAAGGCAGGTGACCTCATCGGCCACCTCGGCCTGTATCAGGACGGCGGCGCGAATCAGCCGGATAAGAAGCTGCACCTGGAAACCTTCAGTGGTGATGACGTCGAGGAATTCATCGAAGCCAGTCGATTGTGGGCCCAACGCCTGCCGGAGAAAGACAGAACTTGGCTGAAACTCCCCATGGGCACACCGGTGGTGGCGCCTGAAGGAAATGTCACCGCTGCGCAATTGCAGGCGTCGAGTGATCCCAGCCCGCGCAGTGCTGCCGATTTGCTGGTCCCCAAAAAGATGCTCGATGATCTGCCGGCGGACCGAAAAATCCAGGTGCCCGCGAGCCCGACGCGCAAAGCTCGCACCTGGTATCACCTGAAACATTTGCTTCACGACGCCGACAACAATCTTCTTGATGGCTGGGTGTGTGAAGAGCCAGGCGTAACGCCTTGGGTCAGTCCGTGGGCTTGGGAAGGCTATGACGTCATCATCGACTTCAGCAGACCCAAACACTTGCTGGCCTCTTTTCTCAGCGCCATCGGCCGCTTCAGCGACGCTGAACGCGAGCGCTATCGTTCCATTGCCGAAAAAGACGACAAGGGCCCGATGAAACGCCGGTTGTACGAGATCATCGATCGCAACCGCGACGGCAAGATGACGGCCACTGAACTGCAAGCGGCCCTTGAGCGACCGGCTCATGCGCAGGCGATTTCGCAGATGATCCTGTACAAGGAAAGCGAGTGGTTTCAGCAGCCGAAGGTATGGGACGCACTGGATGAGTTGCTCGGCCATAGCGGCTCGACACCGCACTTGAATTGGCTGGCGGAGAAGCAGCGGATTGCACAGTTGGGGTGGTGGAGGGAAGTTGCGGAGAAGGTGGGGTTGCCTTCGTGGGGGAGTGTGTATCACTTTCATCCGATTGGGATGTTTGGTTACTTTGCGAACACTGTAAACGGAGTGCTGAATTGCAAAATATGTGGCACTACGCTCAAATTAACGAAAGGTTTTTTGAGCGAAATATGCGGCAGCGAAGTGAACCCGCTTTTCATCAGTGCAATGGTTGAAGCATCTAAAAACCTGTTCAAGAAATACGGACTAGATAGCTGTGAGCAAATCACGCATCTGCTAGCGCAAGCAAAGAAGGAGACTGGCGGGTTTTTACAATTTCGAGAGTCGTTGAACTACTCTAGGCGAACATACACTGCCGCCAAACTTTATAGATTATCTCCGACTGTAATCAATGCGGGGTTTTCTAGGAAAGGGCTTTCCTTCGCAAGTGATGAAGAAAAACTGAATTGGATAGATGAACATCTTATAGGTAACGATGCAGCTTACGGCTTGCATTGTTATGGCAATGCTGAGCAGCCAGGAAAAGATTTTAGAGGACGAGGGTTGATCCATCTCACTCATTATGAAACCTATAAGAAATGCGCCAGAGATACAGGGCTGCCGATTGACTCTAACCCAGAGCTCTTGGAGAAAGATTTCGCCGTTGCTATAGAAACAGCACTGTGGTTCTGGAAGGTAAGGCGTATAGCAGCGATTGCGGAAGATCCGTCCCTAAATGGGGACGTCGGCGTTACCGCGGTGACTCGCCCCATAAATATCGGATTGGCAGGTTTGCCTGATCGCCAAAAATACAAGCGGGAGATTACTAAAGAATTCAATGCTCACTTTGATAGTAGGTGTAAATGAAGTGATTAAGTTAATTATAATTTTTGGTTATCTGCTTGGATCGACGGCAATAGCGAGTGATCAAGGGTGCAGCGCTATTGGCCTTCGGGAAGCTTATGGCTATATGGATGTACATGGGGTGAAAGCATGTTTCGTCTACACAAAAGCAGAGGTGCAAACCGAGGGGCAGTTGTCCCGTGATCCTGATGAAATATCCCTTTACTCGGTTATTCCATCTGAAAGCCCAAAGTTTGTTTATGAATTTCCATACGCGGGTACGGAAGGAGCAATCACCGACGCTTTTTTTCTTCCAGTTGGTGGGATGGGCGAAGAAATGCTGTTCGTTATCCATCGCATGGAAACGCCAAGAGCGTGGGATCCGGTAAGTGATATTTACGACGTAAGTGTTATTAGGCTGGAGGGCGAAACTTTACTTCTTGATCGAAAGCGTACACGTTTTTTTGATCTGGGTGGGGATTCTGTCGATGAACAAGGACGATCAACGTATATATATCCGTACAAAGACAAAAAAAGTGTTGAAGCGGTAGTTGGTTCGCCCTTGTTTTACTCCATCATTGCTGACAAAGAAATCACAGGTACCATTTTAGAGAAAGCATTTCTTTTTGATGGTGGCTCTGAACCGGAACAGCAGAGTAAAACTAAGATGTATTTAATCGAGGGCGACAGAGTTTTGGTGACGGATTCGACTGCCGGATGGTGCAAGGTTTCCTACCAAGCAAAGATAAAGATGATTACGAAATGGGCTCAGTGTAAGTCGATAAACTTTTCGGCGAGTTAGGTGAAGACATGCCAATCAGACTGGATAAAATTCCTCCTCTCGCACTGCGCCCTCAACGACCTCGATTTTTGCTTTGGCTCGCCATGTTGTTGCTGTTTTGTTTGTTAGGTGTTGCAGCGACGCTGTTGTTCGGCGACGAAACATTACCTCAACGGTCTTCGGATTTCTGGAGCTGGGCCGTAAGCATTCCAATCCTGGTTTGGTGCGTGCTGGGTTTCGGGCGAGTGCTGTTGCACGCCGGCGAACAAGGTGCCGCCGATGGTTGGGATGAGGCTCGTGAAGAAGACCTGATCCGCAAGATTCGTCAGGGGCGTCGCTCGCAACAGGTGTTGGGAGTGAGCTTGCAGACTGCTCTTGAAGAACCTGCGGATGTTCCGGAAATACAGCTTGACGCTCTGCTGAGTGGGACGACGGCGCTGAAGTCACAAGCGTCCAGGGTGGATGGATCAATACTTCGCCATAGTTGTTTATCTAACGATGCAGATGAAAATCCGGAAGCAATATTGCTGAGTATATGGGCGCAGACGCTCGCCGACATGGTGCCCACTTTGGCGCAGTTGCCTGCCGATCAACCGCTGGCCCTGTTGCTGGATGTCGATACCGGTTTGCCGGAGAAGCAATGGCGCCGAGTTTGGCGACAGGCATGGCGCGAATCCGGTATTCGCCAGCCCGTTACCCCTGTGGATGGCACCGGTCTGGCTGCACTGGACCAGTGGCTTGACCAGCGTATTGGTGATCGGGCGTTGTTGTTGGTTTTGGCCGTGCAGTTTGCGCCGCAGCAGCCTGAAGGCACGGCGGAAGCCGCCGTCGGGCTGTTGTTTGGCAATCGTCTGACGCAAACCACATTGCCGCCGATAGCCTACCTTCACCGTCCGGAGCAGGAGCGCAAGCCCACCGCCGATGATCTGCTTTACGCTACGCGCCAGGCTCTTGATTGGGTGCCGCTTGAATCGACATCAATCGAGCAGGTTTGGCAAGTGGGTATTGATGGGCGACGGGCTGCCGCCATTGCAGGCGTGTTGTCTGAAGTCCCCATGTCAGTCAATAGGCCGGGATTGTGCAACCTCGATGCAATGCTGGGTCATCCAGGCTGCGCTTCGCCTTGGCTAGCCGTCGCTGCCGGGGCGCAGGCTATTCGGCGCGGTGCCGGGCCACAATTCATCTTCAGTGGCGGAGCGGCTGCGGCTGGTCTCTGGGGCACGGTGTTGATGCCAGCATCAGCACTTTTGAAATTGGAGTCTTGAACGTAGTTCTTACGGGTGATTTCTACCGCCAGCCAGATGAACATCTCGCCGGAAACCGTGCGTATGAACCGCAGGAATTTGTATTTGAAACTGGAGGTGGGTTCGCAGTCGGAGTTGTTTGCGTTGTTTATCGAGTGACTGCGCAGGCACTGAAAAGTCAAAAGATCGCAGCCTGCGGCAGCTCCTACACTTACGGTGTGCATCTGAGCACTGGCGACCACACAAGAGGAGTCAGCCCCATGATTGACCGCGAAAGTATCTGCGATTGTCCGAAATGTTCCTGCAAACTCGGTGAACATCCGATTGCCCGTCACGGCAAGCATTACTGCTGTGAAGCCTGCGCCAAGCACCATGAACACGGCGAGGAATGCACCCATAAAGAGTGCAAGTGCGCTCATGGCTGACAACCGCGAATGAAAAGTGGAGCCTAATCCGGCTCCACTTCCAGCCTGAGGCTGTCATCTTCCAGGCGTTCGCTGTGGCGCACGGTGCCTTGCAAGCGCCGCCCTTCGACCCGCAGCACCAGGGTCTTGGCTTGCTCCAGATCTTCCGGCAGTGGCGCCGGGACGCGTATGGCGAAGCAGAATGGGTCATTTTCGACCTGTTCCAGGCCGATCAGGCACTCGGCGCTCTTGGTGAGGCGACCGGTCGGCGTGTCCAGACCGTAGTCCAGCTGCGCAGGGCTGTTGACGGGTGTTGTGCTCATATCCCTTCCCCCGAACCTGATGGTTACCGGATATTAGTTCGCCGGCCGCCACTTGACGTTTTCCACGCCGAATTTTTCAGCCATCGGCTTGCTGGTCTTTTGCACTTTCTCGCGTCCGAATCGGGGGATTCGCCCCACTCCCGCGTCACAGCTCGCCCAATGCCAGGCTTCTGCGTTATCCATTTTTTCCAGGCGGATGATGAATGACTTGGGAGCGCCATGGAGGGTGTACTCGATGACGAATAATTTTGCACTGTTCATAAAGCCCCGGTTCCTCCCTGTCGTACATAGAAGGATCGCACGCCTTCAGGAAAATTCATTCGGTTTGTCGGACGGCGGCGGTTGCTGGCGACAAGTTCGGCGCCCCGTTACCATGGAACCTTCCCGTACCCCCAATGAACATTGACCATGGCCCTCGCCGCACCGCCTGACCTGAGTGATACCGATGTGCCTGTGCAACCGCTGGCTCGCACCTATCCGCGCGGGTTGTACATCGAGCCCCATGAGCACGTCTGGGGCCAGTTGCTGTATGCGATGAGCGGGGTGATGTGGGTCGAGACGCCGCACGAAGCACTGGTGGTGCCACCGCAGCGGGCGGTGTGGTTGCCGCCCGGCGTGCCCCACGGGATTCGCGTGGTGTCCGACTTGCAAATGCGCAACATCTACCTGCGACCGTCCCTGGCCGCAACCCTGGATGACAGCGTTCAGGTGATCGAGGTCGGCGGCTTGCTGCGCGAACTGATCGTCGGTCTGGTCGAGCAGGGTAACGACGGGGCGCCCGAGTATTACGACGCGCTGGTAGGCCTGGCGCTACTGGAACTCAAGCGGGCCAGGCGTTCGCTGCTGAAAATCCCGCTACCGGACGATTCCGACCGACGGCTGATGAACCTGTGTCAGGCGGTCATGGCCGCGCCTTCACTGGACATTCCTTTCGAACAACATGCGGATAACGCCGGAGCCAGCGTGCGCACCCTGGCGCGCCTGTTCAAGGACGGTTTGGGCATGGGCTTCGCCGAGTGGCGGCGTCAGGTGCAACTGGCGACGGCGGTGGCCGAGTTGATCCAGGGCGTACCGGTCAGCGCGATTGCCCGGGAGCTGGGCTATTCGCCGAGCAGCTTCAGCGACATGTTTCGTCGTGAACTGGGCGTTGCCCCTTCGCAGTTTCCTGCGGCGCAACGCCAGGACTGATTTCGTCGAGGCCAGGCTTTGGCCGAAATTCAGAAGCACTTGGCCGATGCACAAAGGCGTTGCCCTCTAGACTCAGCGCATACCTCAATTGCCCCGGAGTCTGCCATGAACTACCTCACGTCACTGGCCATCGGTCTGGGCGTCGGTCTGCTCTACGGCGCCCTGGACTTTCGTTCCCCCGCACCCCCGGCCATCGCGCTGGTGGGCCTGCTCGGCATGCTCGCCGGCGAAAAGCTCTGGCCGATGGGACGGGGGCTGGTGGCTGGCTGGATCTCCTGAACCCTTTTCGACTCGATGGATACGCCCATGAAAGCTCTGCAATTCGATAAAACCGGTGATCTCTCGGCCCTGCGCTACGTCGAGGTGCCTACGCCCGTGCCCGGCGCCGATGAAGTGCTGGTCGAGATCAAGGCCGCCGGCCTCAACCCCAGCGATGTAAAGAACGTGCTGGGGCGTTTTCCCTACACCACCTTGCCGCGGATTCCCGGTCGTGACTTTGCCGGGGTTGTCGTGGCCGGCCCGCAGGCGCTGATCGGTCAGGAAGTCTGGGGCACGGGCAAGGAACTGGGCTTTTTCGCCGACGGTTCCCACGCGCAATTCGTCAAACTGCCGGCTAACGGGGTGGCGCTCAAACCCACGCATTTGAGCTTCGCCCAGGCCGCCAGCCTCGGCGTGCCGTACACCACGGCGTGGGATGCACTGGAACGCAGCCTGGTGACGGCCGGAACCCGATTGCTGGTCATCGGTGGCGGAGCGGTCGGCAGTGCCGCGCTGGCCTTGGCCAAGGTGCGCGGTGCCCGGCTGTTGGCGGCCGCGCGGCGTCCGGAACAGGTCAAGGATTTGCAGGACCAGGGCTACCAGACCCTGCAACTGGATAAATCCGAAGACCTCGGGGCTCAGGTCAACGCGGTCTATGCTGGCGGCGCCGACGTGATTTTCGACACCACCGGTTTCTGGCTGCCGGCCTCGGTGCCTGCCCTGGCCGCGTTCGGCCGCATCGCGATCATCGCGGCGCCCGTGGACGGTCACGTGCAGTTGCCGGCCCTGGCGTTGTATCGCAAGGGTGGCTCGGTGGTGGGAATCAACTCGCTGCTGTACGGGGTGCAGGCGTGTGCGGCGATGCTTGACCAGTTCGGCAAGTTCTTCGATCAGGATTTGTTGCCCCTGCCACAAGGCTTGTTCGAGTCGCCTTTGGCTGAAGGACTGGAGCGCTATGCCGAAGTGAATCAAGGCAGCGGTGACAAAGTGATTCTGCTGCCATAACCCACAGAGGCACGGCTCACCACCGCATCTCCTACAAAGAAAAAGGCGCATTTGCTGTAGGATTGGTTACCTAGACTCCAAGAGGTAACCCCATGAGCGAGCCGATTCGCCTGACCCAATACAGCCACGGCGCCGGTTGCGGTTGCAAGATTTCCCCCCAGGTGCTGGAAGTGATCCTGGCCGGCAGCGGGGCGCAGAACCTCGACCCGAAGCTTTGGGTCGGCAACGCCTCGCGCGATGACGCGGCGGTGTATGCCATCGATGAGGAACGCGGCGTGGTCTCGACCACGGACTTTTTCATGCCGATCGTCGACGATCCCTTCGATTTCGGCCGAATTGCCGCCACCAATGCCATCAGCGACATCTATGCGATGGGCGGCGATCCGTTGATGGCGATTGCGATTCTGGGCTGGCCGGTGAACGTGCTGGCGCCGGAAGTTGCCCGGGAAGTGATCCGCGGCGGCCGTGCGGTGTGTGACGCGGCGGGCATTCCGCTGGCAGGTGGGCACTCCATCGACGCACCAGAACCGATCTTTGGCCTGGCTGTCACCGGCCTGGTGGAAAAGCGCCACATGAAGCGCAACGACACCGCCACCGCCGGTTGCCTGCTCTATCTCACCAAGCCCCTGGGGATCGGCATCCTCACGACGGCCGAGAAAAAGGGCAAGTTGCGTCATGCCGACATCGGCCTGGCCCGGGACTGGATGTGCACCCTGAACAAACCCGGCAGCCGTTTCGGCAAGCTCGACGGCGTAACCGCGATGACCGACGTCACCGGTTTCGGCCTGCTCGGGCACCTGGTGGAAATGGCCGACGGCAGCCAGCTCACGGCGCGCATTGAATACGACCGCGTACCGCGCTTGCCGGGGGTGGAGTACTACCTGGAACAGGGCTGCGTACCCGGCGGGACTCTGCGCAATTTCGACAGCTACGCGAGCAAGCTCGGACGCCTTCAGGAGCTGCACAAACGCGTGCTCTGCGACCCGCAGACCAGCGGTGGCCTGTTGATTGCCGTGACGCCGCAAGGCAACGAGCAATTCCTTTCGGTGGCCGCCGAACTGGGCCTTAGCCTGGAACCGATCGGTGAACTGGTCGAGCGACAGAGCAACGCGGTCGAGGTGTTTTGATGTTCGTCGACTGCACCGATTACCGCGACATCTTCCTCAACGACCGGCCAATGATGGACGCCCGCGCGCCGGTCGAATTCAACAAAGGCTCGTTTCCCGGCGTGATCAACCTGCCGTTGATGAATGACCATGAACGCCAGCGGGTCGGCACCTGCTACAAGCAGCACGGCCAGCAAGCGGCCATCGTGCTGGGGCATCAACTGGTGTCGGGCGCGGTCAAGGCCGAACGCATCCAGGTCTGGGCCGATTTTGCCCGGGCGCATCCGGATGGCCTGCTGTATTGCTTTCGCGGCGGTCTGCGCTCGCAGATAGTCCAGCAATGGCTCAAGGAGGAGGCCGGCATCGACTATCCACGGGTGGGCGGCGGCTACAAGGCCATGCGCACCTTCCTGCTGGACACTCTCGATCAAGCCGTGACCCAGTGCGATTTCGTCCTGTTGGGCGGGATGACCGGCACCGGCAAAACCGAGGTGCTCACGCAACTGGGCAACGCCGTGGACCTTGAAGGTCATGCCAACCACCGCGGTTCCAGTTTCGGCAAACGCGCCACGGGCCAACCCTCGAATATCGACTTCGAAAACCGCTTGGCCATAGACGTGCTGAAAAAACGCGCCCGGGGCATCGAGCAGTTCGTACTGGAAGACGAAAGCCGTGCGGTGGGCAGTTGTGCGCTGCCGTTGCCGCTGTACCAGGGCATGCAACAGTTTCCGATGGTGTGGCTGGAAGACAGCCTGGAAGGTCGGGTCGAGCGGATTCTGCGCGATTATGTGGTGGATCTGTGCGCCGAATTCATCGACGTGCATGGCGAAGACGGCTTTGCGTTGTTTTCCGAACGCTTGCTGGCGAGCCTGAACAATGTGCAGAAACGCCTGGGCGGCGAACGTCATCGGCGCTTGCTGGTTTTGATGGAGGATGCGTTGGTTGAGCAGGCCCGCAGTGGCGCGGTGGATCTGCACCGGAGCTGGATCGAAGGGCTGCTGTGCGAGTACTACGATCCGATGTATGCGTTTCAGCGGGAGAAGAAAGACGCACGGATCGAGTTTGCCGGGGAGCGAGGGGCGGTTCTCGAGTATCTGCGCGAGCGAGTGAATCAGAAGGGTTGAGGGTACTTTTGCCGGCCCCTTCGCGAGCAAGCCCGCTCCCACATTTAATCAGCGGCGGTCACAAAATTTGTGTTCGCTGGAGATCGAATGTGGGAGCGGGCTTGCTCGCGAAGGCGCCCGCTCAGACAACGCATGCCTCAAGTCGGGCAGGCTTCAGCGCCGTTATCCAGGCCTTGCTTGTACACATGGCTCTGCAAACTGGCCTTGCCGTTGTGCCAGGTCAGGGTCAGTACATACAGCGAGTCGTAGTCGCTGGACTCCCAGTCGTCGATGATCTTCGCATCCATGCCGGTGGCTTCGCCGGCCACCGTGTTGATCAGCTCCGGCAGGTAGCCGTGTGACCAGGCCGTGTAGATGACCGAGTTGTGATACTTGTCCTGGAGCAGTTCATCGGCCAGGTCACTGGTGTCATTGGCGGAAAAATTGATGTTCACCGGCAGGCCCAGTTTGATGGCGCTGGGGCTGATGGTCATCAGGGGACGGATGTAACTATAGGAATTATCGAACTCGCCTTCCTCGACGTTACGGGTCGGGTTGGCCGCGAACACATAGTTGGCCTTGCCGAACTTTTCCGGCAGCAGCGTGGCCAGGTCGATGGCGCGGTTGAGCCCCTGGCAATTGAGCTGGCCCAGGCCTGCGGCGGGTTTTTCCCCGTGGCGTAGGAAGACCAGCGTCTGGGTGCCATCCATCGGTTGGGCGCGACTTGCGCCGGGCTCCAGCGACAGGAACAACGCGCTGACCACCAAGAGGGCGGGCAACAAAAGGTAAGCGCGATGTTTAAAGCGTTTGGCAAAATTGAACAGGTTCATGAATAGAAGGATCTTCAGCGCAATTCGGTTAAGGCTGACAAAGCTTTACACCACGATTGTCCAGCGTCGGGTGTTTTCCATGTCATTGAAGCCGGTCCGTTTCAAAGGAGTGGTGCTCAGAGTCCCCTGAACCCGTTTGGTTCGATTTCGGTCGAGTGCCGGTAACCTTCAAGGGTTTGCAGCGAAGGCTATCGACAGGATGTTGCACAAATGTGGACACAATACACCGGATGGTGTTGAAACAGTGGCGATCTCTTTTGATCTCGCCTATCAGCGAGATTCATGGCTTCAAGGGATCGCTGAGCGGATATCTACATTATGATCGTCACTCTCAATGTCTTCGTGGATCCCGCCCATGACCGATTTGTCCGCATTCCCCATCACCCGCAAATGGCCTGCCCAGTATCCGGAGTGGATTCAGCTGTACTCCTTGCCGACCCCCAACGGCGTCAAGGTCTCGATCATGCTCGAAGAGATCGGCCTGCCGTATGAACCTCACCGGGTAGGCTTCGACACCAACGACCAGATGTCCCCGGAATTTCTTTCCCTCAACCCCAACAACAAGATCCCGGCGATCCTCGACCCCCACGGTCCGGACGACCAGCCGTTGGCGCTGTTCGAGTCGGGGGCGATTCTGATCTACCTGGCCGACAAGAGCGGGCAACTGCTGGCCCAGGAATCGGCAGCGCGCTACGAAACGATTCAGTGGCTGATGTTCCAGATGGGCGGGATCGGTCCGATGTTCGGCCAGCTCGGTTTTTTCAACAAATTCGCCGGCAAGGACTACGAAGACAAGCGTCCCCGTGACCGCTACGTCGAGGAAAGCAGACGCCTGCTCAAGGTGCTCGACGGCCGGCTGCAAGGGCGCGACTGGATCATGGGCGAGCGCTACACCATCGCCGACATCGCCACTTTCCCGTGGGTGCGCAACCTGATCGGTTTCTATGAAGCCGGCGATCTGGTGGGCATTCAGAACTTCCCTAACGTCACGCGGGTGCTGGAACGTTTCCTGACGCGGCCGGCGGTGGTGCGCGGGTTGGAAATCCCGAAACCAATCTCGAATTAAACCTCCTACCTCTCGTCCTCTGAAATTCAGGAATACCCATGTCCAGTCAGTTCCCCGAAGCACGCCCCCGCCGTCTGCGCCGCAATGCGAGCCTGCGCAGCCTGTTCCAGGAGACCGAGTTCAGTCTGAACGACCTGGTGCTGCCGATTTTTGTCGAAGAAGAAATCGACGACTTCGTGCCGATCAAAAGCATGCCGGGCGTGATGCGCATTCCCGAGTCGAAACTGGCCGGCGAGATCGAGCGCTACGCCCGTGCCGGGATCAAGTCGGTGATGACCTTCGGCGTATCCCATCACCTGGACAGCAGCGGCAGCGACACCTGGCGCGATGACGGCCTGGTCTCGCGCATGTCGCGCATCGCCAAGGACGCAGTGCCGGAAATGATCGTGATGTCCGACACCTGTTTTTGCGAGTACACCGACCACGGCCATTGCGGCGTGCTGCACAACCATGAAGTGGACAACGACCAGACCCTGATCAACCTCGGCCGGCAAGCCGTCGCGGCGGCCCGTGCCGGTGCCGACGTGATCGCCCCGTCGGCGGCGATGGACGGGCAGGTCCAGGCGATTCGCCGGGCGCTCGATGACGCCGGGTTTACCCAGACGGCGATCATGGCCTATTCGACTAAATTCGCCTCGGCGCTCTATGGCCCGTTCCGCGAGGCGGGTGGCAGTGCGCTCAAGGGCGACCGTAAAAGCTACCAGATGAACCCGATGAACCGCCGCGAAGCGGTGCGCGAATCGTTGCTCGACGAGCAGGAAGGCGCCGATGCGCTGATGGTTAAGCCAGCCGGTGCGTATCTGGACATCATCCGCGACATCCGCGAAGCCTCGCGCCTGCCGCTGTCGGCGTATCAGGTGAGCGGTGAGTACGCGATGATCAAGTTTGCCGCCCAGGCCGGGGCCATCGATGAAGACCGTGTGGTGCGCGAGAGCCTGGGGGCAATCAAGCGGGCCGGGGCAGACTTGATCTTTACCTATTTTGCGATGGATCTGGCCTTGGCCGGGATCTAAGGACCACCACATACCCTGTGGGAGCGGGCTTGCTCGCGAAAGCGGAGTGTCAGTGATAGAT
>NZ_JBFUHS010000054.1:0-41553 GCF_056402255.1 Pseudomonas sp. P4_B4 | reverse complement strand
CCGCCCAAACCACAAATCGCCGGCACCCTGCCGGCACGCATCACCCACCCCCAGAGCAACCCCCTGTACACCGAAATCGATATGCAAGGGCGCTACCGGGTCAAGTTCCTCTTCGACCGCGACACCTGGCCCGCCGGCCGCGAAAGCAAATGGCTGCGCCAGGCCCGCGCCTACGCCGGCGACACCTACGGCCTGCACCTGCCGCTGATCGCCGGCACCGAAGTGGCCATCGCCTTCGAGCAGGGCGACCCGGACCGCCCCTACATCGCCCACGCCCTGCACGACGATCAGCACCCGGACCTGGTGACCCAGCGCAACGACCACCGCAACGTGCTGCGCACGCCGGCCAACAACAAGCTGCGCCTGGATGACACGCGGGGGCAGGAGCACATCAAGCTCAGTACCGAGTATGGCGGCAAGAGTCAGCTGAATCTGGGGCATCTGGTGGATGGCCAGCGGAAGAAGCGCGGGGAAGGGTTTGAGCTGCGGACCGATGAGTGGGGCGCCATAAGAGGTGGCAAGGGCGTGTTCATCAGTGCCGATGCACAGCCCAAAGCGCAGGGTAGCCAGCTCGACATGGCCGACGCCATTACGCAGCTGGAAAACGCCTTGTCGCTGGCGCGCTCCCTGGCCGACGCAGCCCGCGCAGCCAAAGCCACCCCCGGCGATACCGCCAGTCAACAACAGCTCAACCAAGTCCTCGATGGCTTGAAACAACCGGGGTTGTTGCTGCATGCCCCGGCAGGTATAGGCGTGGTCAGCCCGGAGGCGGTGTGCCTGTCCTCGGGAAGCGAAAGCGTGGGCATCGTCGCCGCGCACAACGTCGATCTCAGCGCCGGGCAGAACATCACCGCCACCGCCGAGGACGGAATCAGCCTGCTCGCACACAGCGCGGACATGCAGCTCAAGGCGGCCAAGGGCAACATCGATTTGCATGCTCTGGAAGGCCTTCTGCACGCACTGGCCAAGGGCGATATCAAGATTGAGAGCGTGGATGGCCGGGTGCACATCCGCGCTGAGAAAGAGCTGATATTGGAATGCGGAGGGGTCTTTGTCCGCTTGAAAGACGGCGACCTCGATCAGGGCGCCCCCGGCAATATCTATCAACGGGCCAAGCATGTGCAAAAGYTTGGCAGCGCCAGGCTGGATACGCCGGCAACACCGTTACCCGGAGGTTACTCCGCGGAATACGTTCTGAAAAATGAGGCCCAGGTACCGCTGGCGTTTACCCGCTACCGGATCACCACTGAACAGGGCGAAGTGTTTAACGGCGTAACCGACAAGGAAGGGCGAACCATGAGCGCTCATACCTTGTTGCCGGGTGGGCTGAAGATTGAGTTTCCGAACACCACCTCTTATGACGAACAACTTCGACTGCTTGGCCCGAATGGCGAATTGGCAAGCAACATCAAGTACTCGGCCACACTGGCTGATGGCCGACTTCTGGATGGGGTGACTGATGAGCAAGGTTACACCCAACGGTTGGTGACCGAGAAGCCGACGCAGATCACCCAATTGCTGCTGTTTCCACCCGAGGGGGCGCAACCGCTTTGTTGCGCGGCGCAAAACGCCCAGGCGCCAATGCAAGTTGACCTGACCTCCAATGATGTTTCAACCAACGATACGGACGTGGGCCACTCGACTAAAGATGTTCGCCTACCCAAAGGCAAGAAGCGTTCCCTGACGTCCGGCGAAATCGCCATGGCGCAAACCGTCTTTAAAGATGCAGTCAATTACAGCAAGGTCAAAGTACATCACGGCGGATGGTGGTTGTTTGTCGGGTTTCAAAATACTGCGGTGACGCCGAATGGGGAGATGTATTTTCCGGAAAGTACCAAGCTTTATCGAGATGACTTCTCGGAAACATCGAGAGGTCGCGATAAAGCGTTGTTTATGCACGAGATGACCCATGTATGGCAATACCAGATGGGTTATCCGGTCAAGAAAGCCGGCATGACAGTAACGAGTCAAGGTGCAAAGGCGTATCAATACTCCCTATCTTCGAGTGAGCTACTCTCGAATTACAATATGGAGCAGCAAGGAGAAATAATCTCTGACTATTATATGATTTGTCTGGTACAAGATTCCGAAGGGGTCTGGAACTCAAATAATAAATATAACGACCCTGACCTGTTAGTGTCTGTATTGCGACATTTCTTGGCTGATCCATCTGACAGAAAAAATCTTCCGGGTCGAGGTTAGTCATGATAACGGTGCGATTTAGTCTTGGGTTAATGTTTTTTTCAAGTTTAGCTCAATCCACCCCCTGGGGGTTGCCGGGGGACGCTGTTATTGCTTCTGAAAATGGGCGGTTAGCAATTTGTATTCCGCAAGAAATATCAGAAACTGTGGTGGTGAACTCTATATCGGTATCTGAAATTAAACCCTTGCTCGGTAAAGGGTCGACCATGTGGCAGTTGGAACTTAAAAAATCATGGGAGGCCATGTTACTCGAATCAGGTGGCTGCATTTTTTATGGGGCCATTCCTTCCGGGTATCAACCTGTGGTAGATGCAAAACCCTTGAGTATTGGAGGCGTCTATTACACGAGAATCAACATAAGCGTTACGAACCCTACACGACAAAGTATCTTGTTTTTCGACGCGGTTTTTTGTATGGCCAAGAAAAATAACGACGGGCCTGTGTATCTTCAATACATATATGATCAAGCCGGAAAGGAAGTCAGACCTTCACTTTGTTCGGTGTCGGGTGAAGGAAGATGAAAATAAAAACTGAAAAGTTGTCCGATTACAATATGGAGCAGCAAGGTGAGATTATTTCAGATTACTACATGATAAGTATTGAGGGTAAGCCGGGTAGTGTCTGGAATAGAAGCAATGCTGGGGTGAGAGAGGGATTGCTTGTGACCACTCTTGAGAATTTTTTTGCAAATCCATTAGATAAATAAAATCTTCCGGGATAGGTTTGTATATATGAATTTTTATAGATTGATAGTTGCTCTGCTGTTCGGTGCGGTTGGTTTTTCAGCGTTTGCGACCCCCTTGGGTCGCACGGAATATGGTGTATTGGAATCGGTTAATGGGAATCCGGCTATATGCTTGCCATCTGATGCGAAGCGTTCGTTTTCGGTTGGGTGGGCTGTTATTTTCGAAAGCTACGTGTCGCAAGGAGGTTTTTGGGCGGTGGCACTTAAGTCAAATGCGAGTCCATTGATATTAAGATCGGGTGAGTGCTTTATATATGGTTCTGCGCCGGTTGGATATGAACTGGAGCGTTTTGGCTTAAGCGAGCGCCAATTAAAATTTGAGGAAAATAGAACTTATGTATTTCGAATAACCAGATGCTTCTGGATCGAACGATGTTTATAGAGTGTCGTTTTGTATTGGGAGAAAAAATGATGGTGGCTTCGAGTACTTTGAGTACACCTATTTGCCAGACGGGGCGATGGTTATTCCATTCTGCGATGCCAAAAAAAATATGCGCACACCTGACTGATTTTCTAGCGTCCAGCTAACAGGACAGGTTCGTTCTTTGAAATGGGACCGCAATCAGTGGCTGAAACTATATAACTATTCATGAAATGGACAATATGAACGACACCCTCCACCGTACGGACACATTGGGCTCCTGCAAGACAGTGATTTGCGGCAAACAGAAAATGCACTGGATCGAGTTCCAGATGCTCGATGAACAGGGCGAGCCCCTGGCGAACCTGCCCTATCGCGCGTGCAACGAGGCGACCCGCAGCGACTTCATTCCGGAGTACAGCGGCCGCACCGATGCCGAGGGAGTGATCCGCCTGGACGGCCTGCACCCGTTGGCCATCACCTTGCTGATAGACGCCGAGCTCTTGGCGGAGATACTGCAAAATCGCCGCCTGCGTGCCCAGCGAGCCGAACCTGCACGCCCCGGCTTCGCTGATCGCACGCCGCTGTATGGTCCGCAGCGTTCGGGCTTCTCGCCCATCGAACAGCAGGCGGTCGCAGCCGGGCATGGCTATCACTACCTGCGTATCGGCCAATTGTGCGATCGACTGCCGACATTCGACCCGCCCTTGGCGGATGCCAGGCAACCTCCGGCCTACCATTTTCCAGACCCGAAGTTCGGCGGGTTTACCATTGGCGACGATCAGCTCGATCGCCGGCATGTGCTGGAAGTGTGCCCGTTGCGCGCTTGGTCACTGACCTTGCATCACCATTCGGAGTACAGCCTGGTCAATGCTTACAACTTGTCGCTGATGAGCATTATGGCCTACAGCCGTGCCGAACCGGGGAGCCGCGGCTCGGCTGAAGAGTTTTTTCTGCAGCAGTGCCTGGACCTGTCGCGTACCCCCAGAGTGTGGGACGACCGCCAAAACCTGCTCTGCGTGGTGACCGATGTTCCGTTCGATCAACGCTATAGCCAGGCGCTGATGCTGGACACGAAAAAGGCCGAGCCGCCGGTAGGAGACACCCAACTGTTTTATGCCGTCAATGCCACCCAGGTGCTGGTGGCCTGGCGGGGCACGGAGATGGACCGTCGCGCCGATCTAATTACTGACGCGACTTTCCGCCCGGTAAAACCGGAAGTGCAGGGTCTGTGCGAGCCCAAGGTGCCCTGTGCCGATCTGACGCCGGAGGGCAGTGTGCACCTTGGGTTTCGTGAGTCGTTCGAGTTGGCTAGTAGGATTTATGCCAAGGATCTAGGGAAGACAATCCCTGATAGGGTTCGAGACAGGAATCTGTTCATTTGCGGTCACAGCTTGGGCGGCGCCCTTGGGTTAGTGCATGCCGCATCATTGAAAGCACAAAATCCTCTGCTGTACACCTACGGCATGCCGCGCACCTTCACCCTGAAGGCCGTAAAGTGCCTTGACGAGATCGTGCATTTCCGTCACGTCAACGACATCGACCCAGTCCCCAGCGTGCCACCCGAAGCAGCGTTGGATAACTATCTGTACGACCTCTATGGCCCGCTGGGCACTACTCTGGGATTTACCTGGTCGATGCTGCAGTTGACCGCCAGCCAGCTGTTTCGGCATGGCGACCCCTTCTGTCACCACGGCGAAATCGCCATGTTTTTCAGGGCCGAACAGCACACCCGCCAGCGAGGCTCGTCGTACCCCGCCTATCGAAACAAGGACGGGCTTGGCGCGCCTTACCACACCACCATCGCCTATCGCCTGTCGGAAAAGGTCAAGTTTTATCTGGTCCCAAGTCTGAGCCCTGACAACGATCAGCAGGCCGAGCAGGCGCAGCAGCGCCTTACCACTTCGTTGACCGCTGAGAGCCGGACGAGGTTTTTCCCGCCCTTCAGCAATCCCAAAGCAGGCCGGATCGTGGGCTTGGGCAACCATTTGATGGGCAATTACCAGCCGTACATCTACGGCCAGTTGCTGGAGTCAATCAATCCTGAGCGCTCGCCGTTGTTGAAGCGCCAACTGGATCGACAGAGTTTCGAGCAGCAGATCAGGGATAACTACGCAGACCTTGTCGAAGACGAACTGGCACGCAACCAGGTCTTCCTCGAGTTGCAGAGTCGTCTTGGCGAAAGCTTGCGGGTGACGCAACAGGCTGATGGCGGTGCCGAAGCGTTGCAACGCTTCGACGCCGTGGCCGACTCGAGCGCCTGCTATGAAAGAGCCCACTGTTGAGTACGGCCAGCGCCGTCAAGGATCCGACCATGATCAAGAAAATGCCCGTAGCGTTACTCAGCCTGTTCGTGAGCCTCAGTGGTTGCGCCAAGGATCGAAGCTTGTCGCCACCGCTAGATAGCGAACAGATGACCATCACAGTGAAAGTGCCTCTGGAACTCGAAACGGAAACCCTGGAGGTGATGTACCGCTCGGCAGTGTGCAAGAACATCACCCACGGAGCGAGCGGTGTGCGCATCGAGTTGGAGGGTTATCACGGTATTGATGTGCAATTGCAGCGTCTGGGGGGGAGTGATCTCTTCCAGGCCAAGTTGCCAATCGATGGCGGCGGTGCTTGTCAGTGGCATCTGAGCAACGTGATGTTTGGTGTCGCCTATCGCAATCCCGCGCGCTTTGGCGAGAACGTTACTTGTGGCGCAGGCGGGGGAGTGGTGGTCATGTTTGACCATAATCGGCCATCCAGAAGTTCTGGTTTACCGATAAAAGTAGAGGGAGATTTGACGATCAAGAAGGACTATTACCCTTGGGTTGATGAAGAATTTATAGGTCCCTACAAAAAAACTGTCAGCTTAACAAGCGAGGGCGATATTTATGTGATGTATCAGGCCCTGCAAGCCCGGCAGGTATATTTCGAGCCCGTCTTGCATCCTGATTTTGTCGTTTATTCGGCCGGGCCAAAGGTAAAGAAAGAAGGCAACCACACTGTAATCACTTATCCAGATGGCAGTGTCGAACCGGATGGCCGTTGGGGACCGAATTTCCGTAAGTTGCAAGCGATCCGCCAGGCAGCGGAGAACCAACAATGAGCGTTGTCTCTCCAGCCCAGATCAACTCCTTAGAACTGGCACGCAACCAGGTGTTCCTCCATTTGCAAAGTCGTCTCGGCAAAACCTTGCAGATAACGCAACAGACCTATGGGGGTACCAAATGGCTGCTGCGCAAACGTCCCGCGTTGAACTCGGCCCGCGCGCTCAAAGTACCGGCCATGATCATGAAAGTGCCCTTCGCGTTGCTCAGCCTGTTCGTCAGCCTCAGTGGTTGCGCCAAGGATCGAAGCCTGTCGCCACCACCAGATAGCGAACAGATGACCATCACCGTGAAAGTACCCCAGGAACTCGAAACGGAAACCTTGGAGGTGATGTACCGCTCGGCAGTCTGCAAGAACATCACCCACGGGGCGAGCGGTGTGCGCATTGAGTTGGAGGGTTATCACGGCATTGATGTGCAATTGCAGCGCCAGGGGGCGAGTGATCTCTTCCAGGCCAAGTTACCGATCGATGGTGGCGGTGCGTGTCAGTGGCATCTGAGCAATGTGATGTTTGGTGTCGCCTATAGCAATCCCGCCCGCTTTGGCGAGAACGTGACTTATGGCGCAGGTGGGGGAGTAGTGGTGATGTTTGACCACAACCGGCCTTCCAGAAGTTCCGGATTACCAATCAAAGTAGAGGGAGATTTGACGATCAAGGAGGACTATTACCCATGGTTGAGTGAAGCCTTTCTTGGAGGCTACAGAAAACAGATTAGCTTGGAGAGCGTGGGAAATATTTACTTGATGTATCAGGCCTTGCAAGCCCGAGAAGTGTATTTCGAACCCGTACTGCATTCAGGCTTCCTAGTCACCTCTGTGCAGCCGAAGGTGAAAAAGAAGGGCAATCACACAAGCTTCACCTATCCCGATGGGAGCGTTGTGACAGATGGACGCTCAAGACCGGATTTCCGCAAATTGCAAGCCATCCGCCAGGCAGCGGAAAGTAAACAGTGAGCTACTTTTTTCCTGCCAAGTACACCTCCTTCGAACTGATACGCAATCGGGAATTCCTCTATTTGCAGGGACGACTTGGCGAAACCTTGCGGGTGACACAACAGGCCGATGGTCAACCCGTGCGCCTGCTACGAAAGAGCCCATGCCTTAAAAAAACTGAGCTCACCTCTCGTTCACAACACTCGACTAATGGAGTTTGATTTTATGTCTCAGGGATTTGTTTTGCTGGGTGACAGGACCACACACGATGGAGAAGTGATATCGGCTTCGTCCACCACATTTGTTCATGGCAAGCCCGTGGCTTTGGTGGGGGATGAGGTCAGTTGTCCAGCCCATGGCACCAATCCCATCGTTGATGGCTGTTCCGACTGCTGGGAAGATGGCCGGGCAATGGTGGTCGATGGCTGTCGCAGTGAATGCGGATGCCAGGTGATTTCAAGTGCGCCTGACTGTGGGGTGGGTTGAGCCATGGGCTGGGATAGAAAGGCACCTTCTGTGGTGCAAGCTCCGACGCCGCCGATGCTGGGTCGTTGGGTACTCGCGGCCGTCGTCGCGGTGGTGGTGGGTGTGCTGTTGTTTCTGTTGCACGCCTCAATTCAGTTAGCGCAACTGCAGGCGATCAATGTCTGGTTATTGACTGGCTCGCCACTGCTGGTCTGGGTGTTGCTGTTCGCTACCCGTGCCTATTTCTACGGTGGAGCGCTCGGCCAGCATCAATTTCTCAAGGAGGAGGCAGCCAATGCGCAGCTGGCCTGGCAAGGCTGGGCGCAACGCTATCTGGCCGTGCATACCAGCTGTTTGCTGCTGCCGGATCAGGTGTCTGCCAGTGGGCTGCAAGGCCGCCGGGATATGCCGCTGCGTACAGGGCAAGCCAGGCGCATTGCCGCTCTGCCCGAGCAGGGCGATCGCGCGCAGGCGGGGTTGCAGTTGTTATTGCCAGTGCTCGCGCCGGCCTTGCAGGCCTTGCCTGCCGAACAGGCGTTGCGAGTCACGCTGTTGAGTGATGTTGAGCCTGATCAATACGCTGCACTGCGCGACGTCTGGCAGCAGTGGAAAACCGCCCATCTCAAGCAACCTGCAACGGTCACCCTGACCAATAAATTGTCGTGCCAATGGATCGACGACACGCTGAAGACCGCCCGCGCAGCCCTCGACCTGATCCTGGTCGTGCAGGTAAACGGCGGGGAGGCGTACTCCGATGGGCTGGCGGCCTTGTTGCTATGCCCGGACCAGTTAGCCGTTGCCCGGGACCTTCCAGTGAAGGGTGGCTTGTTGCGCCCGATGCCCTTGGATCTCGATACGTTGAACAGCGAGCTGGCGCTGTTCCAGCAAACCCAGACGATGGCGCTTCAGGCGACGGCTGTGTTGGCGGACAGCGCTGACTGGCAGCCGCTGACTGGCAATGTCTTCGCCACTATCGGTTCTCAGGCGGCCTCGTTGAGTGCGCAGCAGCTGTGGGTTCAGGAGCACCTGTGCGGGCTGCCCGGACCCTTTGGGCATTGGTTGGCAGCGGCCTTCGGGGTGGAGATGGTTCAACACCAGCGGCAGCCAGTGCTGCTGCTCGCCAAAGATGAGTCACGGTATTGGATCAGTACTGTTATCGAGGGAGACGTGGCATGAAAGGATGGAGCAACCCATGGCGTCGCGCGGGTGCGGCGGTGTGGATCAGTGTATTGATGGCAGCCCTGGCCTGGGTGATACAGGCATATGGTGAGCGGATGGGGCTGGTGGAAAACCATCACCGGATGCTCGCTTTCTTGTTGATCATTCTTATTGCAGCGATCGGGCATCTTGCTCCCCGTTTGTTGATGCAATTGAAGCGGCGAAGTCACCGCGATCAGGGGCAGGCAGACAAGGTGTTGCCCCGGAAGGACGCGGGTTTGGTGCTGCCTAAGCACCCAGAATTTGACATTACGCCATTGCTCGAGTCCCTGAGTGCCAACCGCGGCCTTTTCTGGCGTCGCAAAATCCGCTTCCTGCTCATCGTCGGCGAACCCGAGCAGATCACGGCCGTTGCCCCCGGCCTGGGTCCGGACCATTGGCTGGAAGACGAGGGCACCGTGCTGCTGTGGGGTGGCAGCGTGCAGCAAGCACTGGACGATAAGGTGATCGCCCAGTTCCGTCGCCTGACCCGCTGGCGTGCTTTCGACGGCGTGGTCTGGGCGGTGAATGCCGAGCAGAGCGCCGACGGCAACCGGATGGGCAGCGGCCGGCGTCATTTGCAGGCGCTGGCGCGGGCATTAGGGTGGTCGGTGCCGCTGCACCTGTGGCAGGTCTGCGCCAGTCACTGGGTGCAGGAGAAACGCCCGAGTCAGGCGGTGGGCTGCGCACTGTCATCTCGCCTTACCGCCACAGACCTGGAAACGTCGCTGCACAGTCTACTGGGCCCCATGCGTCAGGAAGGCTGGGCGCAGATGAACCTGACGATGGCGCATGACTTTCTGGTGCGCCTGGCGCGGGACCTGCAAGTTGAAGGCGTGGCCCGCTGGCGTAAGGTACTGACGCCGTGGTTCGGCAGCGGCAGGCAGGATGTTCCGTTGCGCGGCCTGTGGTTCAGCCTGCCGTTGTCCAATACAACGCAGAACAAGGAAGAGCACTTCTGGCCCATGGACCCTGCCTGGCAAGGCGTGCTCGGCGAGCCAAAACAATCAAGCCGTCGTCTGGGCTGGAGCGCCCCGCGCGTCGCTAATGTCTTGCTGTTGGCCGTGGCCCTTGCGTGGGGCGCCGGCCTGCTGCTGTCGTTCATCAGCAACCGCGTGCAGATTCACCATTTGCAAACCTCGCTGACCACACTGCAGCAAGCCACCCCCGGCGACGCGCAACTGAGCGCTCTCAACGAACTGACTCGCGAACTGGGCCGCCTGGATTACCGCGCCAGCCACGGCACCCCGTGGTACCAGCGTTTCGGCCTGAACCAGAACGACGCGCTGTTGGCCACGCTGTGGCCGCGTTACGTCGAGGCCAACCAGCGCCTGTTGCGTGACCCGGCAGCGGCCACGCTCAAGGCCCAGCTCAACGCCCTGGTCAAGCTGCCACCGGACAGCCCCGAGCGTGCCAAGCGCGCGCAATCTGCCTACACGCAACTCAAGGCCTACCTGATGCTGGCCCGCCCGGAAAAAACAGATCCTGCCTTTCTTGCTCAAGCCCTGGTGGACACCGAGCCGCAAAGCGCCGACTTTTCCCCTGGACTCTGGCACGCCCTGGCACCGACCCTGTGGGCCTTTTACGCCGAACAACTGGCCGCCCACCCAGACTGGCGCATCGACGCCGATCCCAAGCTGGTGGCCCAAGTCCGCCAGGTGCTGATCAGCCAGCTGGGCCAGCGCAACGGCGAAGCCAGCCTGTACCAGACTGTGCTCGACAACGCCGCCAATCACGCGCCGGCGCTGAGCCTGGCGCAGATGGTCGGCGACACCGAGGCATCGACGCTGTTTGCCACTTCGGCCGAGGTGCCGGGGGTGTTCACCCGCCAAGCCTGGGAAGGCCAGGTGCGGCCGGCCATCGATGCCATCGCCGAAGCGCGCCGCGAAGAAATCGACTGGGTGCTCAGCGATAACCCGGGCCGTCTCGCCGCCGACTTGAGCCCTGAGCAGCTCAAGCAACGCCTGACCGAACGCTATTTTCAGGACTACGCCCACGCCTGGCTGGACTTCCTCAACCAACTGCGCTGGCAACCAGTGGACAGCCTCGGCGAGGTGATCGACCAGTTGGCGCTGATGAGCGATGTGCGTCAGTCGCCGCTGATCGCGCTGATGAACACCTTGGCCTATCAGGGCCAGGCTGGCACCCGTCGTCAGGCGCTGGCCGAGTCATTGGTGCAGTCGGCGCAGCAACTGCTCGGCAAGGAGCCAGTGCCGGTGATCGAGCAGGCCAAGCCCGGCGGAGGCAGCCCGCTGGACGCCACCTTTGGGCCATTGTTGACCTTGCTCGGAAAAGACGCCGACAACGCCAACGACAGCGAGCGCCTGAGCCTGCAAGCCTTCCTCAACCGCGTCATCCGGGTGCGCCTGAAGTTGCAGCAAGTGAGCAACGCACCTAATCCCCAGGCAATGACCCAGGCCCTGGCGCAAAGCGTGTTCCAGGGCCACAGCGTCGACCTCACCGACACCCAGGCCTACGGCAGCCTGCTCGCCGCCAGCCTCGGCGCCGAGTGGGACGGCGTCGGCCAGACCCTGTTCGTGCAGCCGCTGGAGCAGGCCTGGCAGCGAGTCCTGCAACCCTCGGTGGCCGGCCTCAACAGCCAGTGGCARCGGGCGATCGTRCGCGACTGGCAGGGCGCSTTTGCCGGKCGCTAYCCCTTTGCYGCCACCGGCAGYGACGCCTCGCTRCCGATGYTCGGGCAGATGATCCGCGCCGACGCCGGGCGCATCGACCAGTTCCTCCAGCAGCAATTGGGCGGYGTGCTGCGCAAGGAAGGCAGCCGCTGGGTGGCCGAYKCGCGGCACAGCCAGGGYCTGCACTTCAACCCSAAGTTCCTSRCGGCGATCAACCAGCTCAGCCACCTCGCCGACGTGCTCTACACCGACGGCGGCATGGGCCTGAGCTTCGAGTTGCGCGGCAAGCCGGTGCGCGACGTGGTGCAGACCACCTTCATCCTCAACGGCGAAAAACACGAGTATTTCAACCAGAAGGAACGCTGGCAGCGCTTTAGCTGGCCGGGCTTCAGCCAGCACCCGGGCACGCGTTTGTTGTGGATCAGTGTGCTGGCCAATGAACGGCTGTTCGGCGACTACGAAGGCACCTGGGGCCTGATCCGCCTGCTCGAACAGGCAAAAATCACCGCCCTGAACGACACCGACAGCCAGTACCGCGTGCAGCTTCAGGCCCCAGACGGCCTCGACCTGACCTGGCACCTGCGCACTGAACTGGGCGCAGGGCCGCTGGCGTTGCTCAAACTGCGCGACTTCAAGCTGCCGGCGCAGATCTTTCTGGACAAGGGGGAAAAGCCGCCGCTTTGATTTCGATTGGTGGCAGCCGGTTTACGGCGAAGTCGGTGATGTGGTGGGTAGCGATCTCATCAGTCACTGGCCGCGCGGAACGGCTGCGTGTTCTGGGGGCTAATCCAGGGCGCGGATTGACGAAATGCGACTTGTTGGCGGGTAAATACATCAAGGAGAAATGCGGGGGTTACGGTCCGTAGGAGCCGGCTTGCTGGCGATGGGGGCCTCAGGGTCGGGTTGTCCTTGAGGTCGTCATCGCTGGCAAGCCAGCTCCTACAGTTTTGCGTAAGGCAGGGTGATTACACGCGTTCAAAAATCGCCGCAATCCCCTGGCCACCACCGATGCACATGGTCACCAGCGCGTAGCGGCCGCCGGTGCGGTGCAGTTCGTGGATGGCCTTGGTGGCGATGATCGCGCCGGTTGCGCCCACCGGGTGGCCCAGGGCGATGCCCGAACCGTTCGGGTTGACCTTGGCCGGGTCGAGGTCCAGTTCCTGGCTGACGGCGCAGGCTTGGGCGGCGAAGGCGATGTTGGCTTCGATCACGTCCAGGTCGGCGACGGTCAGGCCGGCGCGCTTGAGTGCCAGGCGGGTGGCCGGGATCGGGCCCAGGCCCATGAATTCCGGCTCGACGCCAGCATGGGCGTAGCTGACCAGGCGGGCGAGGGGTTTCAGGTTGTTGGCCTGGACCGCGTTGCCGCTGGCCATGACCAGTGCCGCGGCACCGTCGTTGAGGCCCGAGGCGTTACCGGCGGTGACCGAGCCGTCCTTCTTGAACGCAGGCTTCATCGCTGCCAGTTGTTCCAGGGACGTGGCGCGCGGATGTTCGTCGACGCTGAACAGTTTGACGCCCTTGCGGTCCTGGATTTCCACGGTCGCGATCTGCTCGTTGAAGTAGCCGTTGGCAATCGCGTGGGCCGCGCGTTGCTGGTCTTCGAAAGCCAGGGCGTCCTGCATTTCGCGGGTGATGCCGTTGCGCGCGGCGACGTTCTCGGCGGTGATGCCCATGTGGATGCCATGGAAGGGGTCATGCAGGATGCCGAGCATGTAGTCGATGACCTGGGCGTTGCCCATGCGCGAACCCCAACGGGCGGACGGCATCAGGTACGGGCCACGGCTCATGGACTCGACACCGGCACCGACGACGATGTCGGCATCGCCGAGCATCAGGGTCTGGGCGGCGTTGATGATGGCTTGCAGGCCCGAACCGCACAGGCGGTTGACGTTGTAGGCCGGGGTTTCCTTCGGGATGCCGGCGTTCATCGCCGCGACGCGGGAGATGTAGGCGTCGCGGGTTTCGGTCGGGATCACGTTGCCCATCACCAGATGGCCAACGAGCGCCGGGTCCACGGCGGCTCGCTCCAGGGCGGCTTTCACGGCCGTGGTCGCGAGGTCGGCCAGTGGCACGTCCTTGAGCGAACCGCCGAATGTACCGATGGCGGTACGGGCGGCGCTGACGACGTAGATTTCTGGAGTGTTCATGACTGGTTTCCTTTCGGTGGATTCTTATCTGTACTGCGATTGAGCAGGGCGTTCAAGGCGGTTTTCGCCTCGTCGGTATTCAGGCGCTGAATGAACAGCGTGTTTTCTTCGCGCAGGGTGGCTTCCAGTTCGGCCAGGGAAGCCTGTTTCATCAGTTGCCGGGACTGGCGCAAGGCTTGCTGGGGCATGGCCAAAAAGCGCTGGGCGATTTTTGTCGCCGCCGCCAGGCATTGTGCGCCGTCATCGAAGGCTTCGTTGGCAATGCCCCAGGCCACCGCTTCGTTACCGTCCAGGCCGTTGCCCAACAGCAGCAGGCTCGCGGCGCGGGCATGGCCGAGGCGGCGTGGCAGCAACAGGCTGGCGCCGAATTCGGGGCACAGGCCGATGTTGACGAACGGCATGCGTAACTTGGCGCTGCGGGTCACCAGTACCTGGTCGCAATGCAGCAGCAAGGTGGTGCCGATGCCGATGGCCGCCCCGCAGACTGCCGCGATCAGCGGTTTTTGCAGGCGCGTCACGACCTTCATCAGGTGGAATGCCGGGGCGTCCAGATGAGTGGGCGGGTGCTGGAGGAAATCCACCAGGTCATTGCCGCTGGTGAAGCAGGTCGGGCCGCCAGTGATGATGATCACGCCGGTCTGTGCATCTTCGTCGGCGGCCTGCAGCAGGTCGGCCAACTGCGTGTACATGGCGTTATTCAGTGCGTTGAGCTTGTCCGGGCGGTCGATGGTCAGCGTCAACACGCCGTCGCGTTGCTCGTGTTTGATCAGGTCGGTCATCGCAGGCTCTGCAGGGTCGGTTCAGGGCTGCCACTTTAAGCGCCGGACAAACTCCGGATCTATGGCAAAACGGGTCAACTGCACTGCCGCTTTTTGCCATGCCGGTGTGCCAAAAAGCGACACACACCCTTTCGGGGTATGGCCGCGCCCGGCGAATCGACCAATAGTGGGGGCATCCGCTCATCCAGAGCCGAACTCGCTATAAGGTGCATTTGCTATGGGCAAGACGCTGCTTAAGGTGATTTCCAGTCTGTTTGTTGTACCGCTGACCTTTCATGCCTACGCCGCTCAAGTGGACGACAGCAATACGCTGCGGCTGTACAACTGGGCGGATTACATCGGTGAAAAAACCATCGCCGATTTCGAAAAGGCCACCGGTATCAAGGTGGTCTACGACACATTCGATTCTTATGAAACGGTACAGGCCAAGCTGCTCACCGGCCATTCCGGTTATGACCTGATCGTGTTGAATGCCTCCCTCGCGCCACCGCTGATCAAGGCCAAGGTGTTCCAGCCGCTGGATAAAAAGCAGTTGCCGGGGTGGACCAACCTGGATCCGCAGATCCTCGAAGACCTGCAAGGCTATGACCCTGGCACCCAGTACTCTGCGCCCTATACCTGGGGCAGCAACGGCGTGACCTACAACGTCGACAAGATCAAGGAGCGCATGCCGGACGCGCCGATCGGCTCGCTGGCGATGATCTTCGACCCCAAGATCGTCTCGCGCTTCGCCGACTGCGGCGTGACCCTGCTCGATGCCCCGACTGAAGTCATTCCCATGGCCCTGAAGTACCTGGGGCGTGATCCGCGCAGCGCCGCACCGGAAGATCTGAAAGCCGCACAGGATTTGCTGCTGTCGGTGCGGCCGTACATCCGCAAGTTCGATTCGGTCAATTACCTGACCAGCCTGCCCAACGGCGACGTGTGCATGGCCATGACCTGGTCCGGCGACTACGCCACCGCCATGGCCCGCGCCGCAGAAGCCAAGAAGAAGATCGACCTGGCGTACTTCATCCCCAAGGAAGGCTCGCTGATCTGGTTCGACAACATGTACATCCCGGCCGATGCGACGCACGTCGCCAATGCTCACAAATTCCTGGAATACCTGATGCAGCCGCAGGTGATGGCGGATGTGAGTGATTTCATCAACTACGCCAACAGTAACGCGGCGGCCACGCCGTTGTTGAACGCCGATGTGCGCAACAACCCGGCGATTTACCCCGATCCGCAGACCCGCGAGCGCCTGTTCCCGCAGAAGACCCAGGACGCCAAGGACATGCGGGCGATTACCCGGGTCTGGAGCACCGTGAAAAGCGGCATCTGATGGGTTCGAACGTTAGTCAATTCGGTTAGAGGTTTATTTATGGCGACGCCAACACGCAGCGTTTTTTCCCCAGCGGACGAGTCCCGGCTGGTCAAGGCCGACAAGGCTCACCATATGCACGGCTATCACGTGTTCGACGAACACGCCGAACAAGGCTCGCTGAACATCGTCGCAGGCGTAGGCGCCTACATCTACGACACCCAGGGCAACCGCTTTCTCGATGCGGTGGGCGGCATGTGGTGCACCAACATTGGTTTGGGCCGCGAGGAAATGGCCGAGGCCATCGCCGATCAGGTGCGGCAACTGGCCTATTCCAATCCGTTTTCCGACATGTCGAACAACGTCGCCATCCAATTGTGCGAAAAACTCGCCAGCCTCGCTCCCGGTGACCTCGACCATGTGTTCCTCACCACCGGCGGCTCCACCGCCGTGGACACCGCGTATCGGCTGATCCAGTACTACCAGAACTGCCGTGGCAAACCCGAGAAGAAGCACGTCATTGCGCGGTTCAACGCCTATCACGGCTCCACCACCCTGACCATGTCGATCGGCAACAAGGCCGCCGACCGTGTGCCGGAGTTCGATTACGCCAACCCGCTGATCCACCACGTCTCCAACCCCAACCCGTACCGCGCCCCGGACGGCATGGATGAAGCGCAGTTCCTCGAGTTCCTGGTCAAGGAATTCGAAGACAAGATCCTCTCGATTGGCGCGGACAAGGTCGCCGGGTTCTTCGCCGAGCCGATCATGGGCTCGGGCGGGGTGATCATTCCGCCCCGGGGTTATCTCAAGCGCATGTGGGACGTCTGCCAGCGCTACGACATCCTGTTCGTCGCCGACGAAGTGGTGACCTCGTTCGGGAGACTGGGCAAGTTCTTTGCCTCCTATGATGTGTTCGACGTGCAGCCCGACATCATCACCACCGCCAAAGGTCTGACCTCGGCTTACCTGCCGCTGGGCGCGTGCATCTTTTCCGAGCGCATCTGGAAAGTCATCGCCGAACCGGGCAAGGGCCGCTGCTTCACCCACGGTTTCACCTACAGCGGCCATCCGGTGTGCTGCACGGCGGCGCTGAAGAACATCGAAATCATCGAGCGGGAGAACCTGCTGACCCATGTCGACACGGTGGGCGCTTATCTGGAGGAGCGCCTGGCAACCCTGCGCGACTTGCCGCTGGTGGGCGATGTGCGCTGCCAGAAACTCATGGCCTGCGTGGAGTTCGTCGCCGATAAACGCACCAAGGCGCTGTTCCCCGACGAGATCAACATCGGCGAGAAAATCCACGTGCGGGCCCAGGCCCGGGGCTTGCTGGTGCGGCCGATCATGCATCTCAATGTGATGTCGCCACCGTTGATCCTGACGTTTGCCCAGGTCGATGAAATCGTCGAGACCCTGCGCGAATGCATTCTGGAAGTGGCCGCCGAGCTTGAAGCGAGCGGACAGTACGCGGGCCAATGATTTCGTCAGTCAGGCTGTTACCAAGGGCGTGTCCAGCCGCTAGACTGCGGGGCATGAGCAAACCACACGACGATACGCTGATCGCGGTGCCCTTCGGGGCATTGCACAAATGGCATGGGGGAATGCGCGAGGCATTCGCCCATATCGATGAGCCTGACGCCCTGCAACATCTGGCGTCGGCGTTGGCGCAGCTGGTGTCCGTCGAGTCGATGATGATCAGCCTGGAGCGTAAGGACCGCGCGCCCCAGCTGCTGCATCAGCGCGGGATCGCCCAGGAGTATCAGGTCTCGATCCTGGAACGCTATTTTGCCGGCGGTTATTTGCTCGACCCGTTCTGCCTGGCGGTGGAGCAGGGGTTGGCGCAAGGCTTCTATCACCTGGAGGAAATTGCCCCGGACAACTTCTTCGACAGTGACTACTACAAGTCCTATTACCTGAAGGCGGGCTGCTCGGAAGACAGCTACTACATCGTCGATACCGGCAATGACACGAAGATTTCCGTCAGTCTTTATCAAGGTTTCGGTGGTGAATGCCTCAGCGTCGAACAGTTGAACCTGCTGCGTGCGGTCGAACCGCTGGTGCACGAATTCATCAGCGAATTCAGTCGGCGCGGGATGCTGCGCAGTCACGAGATCCAGTGCGAAAAAGACCAGGGCCTGCGCGATGATCTCAAGCACCGGGTGCAGTCGGCGTTCGAGCATTTTGGCAGCGACTTGCTCACCGAGCGCGAGCGGGAAGTGGCACACATGATCCTGCGCGGGCATTCGGTGAAATCCACGGCCAGCCAGATGAACATCTCGCCGGAAACTGTGCGCATGCACCGCAAGAACCTGTACCTGAAACTGGAGGTGGGTTCGCAGTCGGAGTTGTTTGCGCTGTTTATCGAGTGGTTGCGCAGGCATTGAGAGGTGATGTCAGTCCGCTTTCGCGAGCAAGCCCGCTCCCACAGTAGCTAAAGGTTGACCACAGGTTTGTGATCAGTCCTCGCGCTTGACCACCAAAGTCAAAATGTCATAGCTCGCCACCAACTCACCCAACTGGTTGGTCACTTCCACATCCCACGCCACCACCCCTTGCGGGATGCCTTGCGGGCTCTTCTTGCCCTGGTCGATTTTGCGTTTGCAGGTCAGGCGGGCCTGGATGGTGTCGCCGATGCCCACCGGGTTGATGAAGCGCAAGGTGTCCAGGCCATAGTTGGCCAGTACCGGGCCGGGTGCCGGCGAGACGAACAGGCCGGCCGCCGCCGACAGCACGAAGTAACCGTGGGCGATGCGCTTGCCGAACTGCGATTCCTTGGCCGCGATCTCGTCGAAGTGCATGTAGAAGTGGTCGCCCGACAGGCAGCCGAAGTTCACCAGGTCCGCTTCGGTGACGGTGCGGCGGTGAGTCAGCAGCGATTCGCCGATCTGCAGGTCCTGGAAGTGGCGACGGAACGGATGCACGTCGGTCTCGATGACTTTGGCGCCGCGCACATACTCGCCGGTGACCGCCGCCAGCATGGTCGGCGAACCTTGCACCGCCGCGCGTTGCAGGTAGTGTTTCACCGCGCGCAGGCCGCCGAGCTCTTCACCACCGCCGGCACGCCCCGGGCCGCCGTGCTTGAGTTGTGGCAGCGGCGAGCCGTGGCCGGTGGATTCGCCGGCGCAATGGCGATCCAGTACCAGCAAGCGGCCGTGCCAGGCCGCTGCGACCGGAATGGCCTTGGCGGCGATTTGCGGATCCTTGGTCACCAGACTGGCCACCAGGCTGCCTTTGCCGCGCGCGGCCAGGGCCAGTGCTTCGTCGAGATCGTCGTAGGCCATCAGGGTGCTGACCGGGCCGAACGCTTCGATGTCGTGGGCGCCGCCCTCGGCATGCGGGTCGCGGGCCTGCAGCAGGGTCGGGGCGAAGAACGCGCCTTTGTCGACATTTACACCACGGGGTTCGAAACCGTCGCGGGCACCGAACAGCATGTCGCTGCTCTGCAACAGCGCTTCCAGGCGCTCGGCCACGTCTTTCTGCTGATCGTGGGAAGCCAGTGCACCCATGCGCACGCCTTCCACCGACGGGTCGCCGACCACCACTTTGGCCAGGCGATCACGCAGGCGCGTGGCGACTGCATCGATGTGTTTGGCCGGGACGATGGCGCGGCGGATGGCGGTGCATTTCTGCCCGGCCTTGGTGGTCATTTCCCGGGCGACTTCCTTGATGAACAGCTCGAATTCTTCGTCGTCCGGGGTCACGTCCGGGGCGAGAATGGCGCAGTTCAGCGAGTCGGCTTCGGCGTTGAACGGCACCGAATTGCGGATCAGGTTCGGGTTGACCCGCAGCTTGGCGGCGGTGTCGGCGGAACCGGTGAAGGTCACCACGTCCTGGCCTTGCAGGCGGTCGAGCAGGTCGCCGGTGCTACCGATGATCAGTTGCAGGCTGCCCGCTGGCAACAGTCCGGATTCGTCCATCAGGCGCACCACGGCTTCGGTCAGGTAGCTGGTGGCGCTAGCCGGCTTGACGATGCACGGCATGCCGGCGAGGAAGCTCGGGGCGAACTTTTCCAGCATGCCCCAGATCGGGAAGTTGAACGCGTTGATGTGCACCGCCAGGCCGCCACGGGGCACCAGAATGTGCGTACCGGCGAAGGTGCCCATTTTGCTCAGCTGCATCGCCGGGCCTTCGTGGACGATGTTGCCCGACGGCAGTTCGCGGGAGCCGAGGCTGGCGTAGGTGAACAGCGTGCTGTTGCCGCCTTCGATGTCGATCCAGCTGTCGGCACGGGTTGCGCCGCTGTGATGGGAAATCGCGTAGAGCTGTTCCTTGCGCTCGCTCAGGTACAGGGCCAACGCCTTGAGACGCTGGGCGCGCTGCTGGAAGTCCAGCGCCATCAAACCGCTGATGCCCTGGCGACGGCCGTGTTCGATGGCCTCGGCGAAGTCCGGGCGCTCCTCGTGGGTGCGGGCGATTTCATGGCCGTCGATGGCACTGCGCAGCACTTGCGCGCCCTGTTGGCCGATCCAGCGACCGGCGATGAAACTCTGCAGGGTAGGGGCATGCAGTGTAGGTGAAGAGGACATCACGATTGCTCCTGGTTATGAAGGGTTGTGGCGCGGTCGCGACCGCGCCCTTTCGGAATTACCAAAGCGCCAAGGTGTAACCGACGATCAGCCGGTTCTCATCGACGGCGGTAGTCAAGCCATTGCCGGAACGGAAGGTCACGTTGCGCCAGCGCAGGCTGACGTTCTTCAACACACCGCTCTGGATGACGTAGCTGATATCGGTGTCGCGCTCCCATTCGCTGCCGTTGTCGACGCTGCCGGCCTTGACATGGCTGCCGTCGGTGTAGCGAGTCATGAAGGTCAGGCCGGGAATGCCTTGCGCCGCGAAGTCATAGTCGTAACGCAGCTGCCAGGAATCCTCGTCGGCGCGGGTAAAGGTGTTGAAGGTCACCAGGTTGACCACGTACGGATCGCCGCCGTTGAGGAACGGAAAGGCGCTGTCGCCGGACAATTGCTGGTAGGCGGCACTGACCTTGTGGGCACCGTGGGACACCGTGAGCATGCCGTTGAAGTTGCGGTTGTCGATGCGCCCGGCCCGTTCGGCGCCGTCGCCCCGGCTATCGAAATAACGCAGGTCGCTGCGCAGGTTGAAACCGTTGCCCAGTGGTTGCGTATGCACCAGTCCGGCGAATTGCTGGCGGTAGATCTGGTCGAGCTTGCCGTAGTAGTAGCTCAGGTTCAGTTGCGGACTGAACGCGTAGCTGCCACCACCGAAGTCGAAGCTATCGCTGGTGGCGGCGCCGAAGCCGATGTCATCGTTGCTGGAGGAGTCCCGCAGGTTGGCCTTGGTCAGGCGTCCGGCATTCACCGTCAGGCCGTCGATCTCCTGACTGGTCAGCAAGCCACCTTCAAAGGTCGATCCCAGCAGGCGCGTGTCGTTGTAAGTGACCACTGGCAACAAGGGTTGCAACGTGCCGAGTTTCAACACGCTTTTGGATACCCGCAGTTTGCCGGTCAGGCCCAGTTCGCTGTACTCGTCGTCGGGCTCATGACTCTGCGGGCCGAACGGCAGCAGGCCGGTGCCACGGCGGTCGGGACTGGAGTCGAGCTTGAGCCCTAGCTCGCCCAGTGCGTCGAGACCGAAACCGAAGGTGCCGTCGGTGAACCCGGACTCGATGCGCGCAGTGAATCCCTGGGCCCATTCTTCGGCCTTGGATTGCGGCGCGTTGTCCTGACGGAAATCGCGATTGATGTAGTGGTTGCGCATATCAATACGGGCCTTGCTGTCGCCGATGAAGTCGGCCATGGCGCTGGGGGCGATCATGGGCAGGCTCAATGCGGCGGCCAGCGAAAACAGTGATGGGTAAGACGTGCTACGTGCGGGTGTCATTATTTTTATTCCCTGCCAACTGTTCGGTCGTCGTTTAGTGTTTGCTGGCGCCGGTGGCACCGATGCCGGTCATCGAGCGGATGAACTGCGCCAGATAACGGCCACGCTCAAGGGCTGCACGGGGCGAGGTGTCGGTGACGGAAAACAGCCATGCACTAAAGAACGCCAGGCTCATGGAAAACAGCGCCGGGTTGGAGTACGGGAACAGTGCCTTGTCGTGATGCATCACGTTGACCCACACCGCCGGGCTCAGCACCAGCAAGACAATCGCCGAGACCAGTCCGGACAGACTGCCGAGGACAGCGCCGCGGGTGGTCAGGCCTTTCCAGTACATCGAGAGGAACAGCACCGGGAAATTCACCGACGCGGCGATGGCCAGCACCAGGCCCGAGAGGAAGGCGATGTTCTGCGATTCGAACAGCAGGCCGAGGATGATCGCCAGCACACCAATGCACAGGGTGGCGATTCGCGACACGCGCATCTCTTGCTGCTCGCTGGCCTGACCCTTGCGCATCACGCAGGCATACAGGTCGTGGGACACCGCCGAGGCGCCGGACAGCGCCAGCCCGGCAACCACCGCCAGGATGGTGGCGAAGGCGACCGCCGAGATGAAGCCGAGGAACAGATTGCCGCCTACCGCGTGGGCCAGGTGCACGGCGACCATGTTGCCGCCGCCGATGATCGCGCCGCTGGCGTCACGGAACGCCGGATCGGTGCCGACCATGACGATGGCGCCGAAGCCGACGATGATCAGCAGCAAGTAGAAGTAGCCGATGAAACCGGTGGCGTAGAACACGCTTTTACGCGCTTCCCTGGCATCGCTGACGGTGAAGAAACGCATCAGGATGTGCGGCAGGCCGGCGGTGCCGAACATCATGCCCAGCCCCAAAGAAATCGCGTCGATCGGGTTGGACAGCAAGCCGCCGGGGGCCATGATCGCGTTGCCCTTGGCATGCACGGCGGTGGCACCGGCAAACATCGCCTCAGTGCTGAAGCCGAAGTGCTTGAGCACCATGAACGCCATGAAGCTGGTGCCGAACAACAGCATCACCGCCTTGATGATCTGCACCCAGGTGGTGGCGAGCATGCCGCCGAAGGTCACGTAGAACACCATCAACACGCCGACCAGCATCACCGCATAGAGGTAGTCGATGCCGAACAGCAACTCGATCAGCTTGCCGGCGCCGACCATCTGCGCCACCAGGTACATCAGGGCCACGGTCAGGGTGCCGAAGGCCGAGGTCAGGCGCACCGGGGTCTGTTCCAGGCGATAGGAAACCACGTCGGCAAAGGTGTACTTGCCGAGGTTACGCAGGCGTTCGGCAATCAGGAACAGGATGATCGGCCAGCCGGCCAACACGCCCAGGGCGTAGAGCAAGCCGTCGTAGCCATTGAGGAACATCATCGCGGAAATGCCGAGGAACGAGGCTGCCGAGATCATGTCGCCAGCAATCGCCAGACCGTTCTGGAAGCCGGTCATGCCGCCGCCAGCGGTATAAAAGTCGCTGGTTGAGCGGGTGCGAAGTGCCGCCCAGCGAGTCACGCCTAGGGTGAACAGCACGAACACCAGGAACATGCCGATGGCATTCCAGTTCAGTGGGCGGGCTGCGCCGTCAGCGGCCATCGCAAAATCAGTGACAGCCGCCAGCGGCAGCAGGAACAGCGCAAGAAGGCGGCTCATCGGGCGCACTCCTGCTTGAGTTTTTCATTCAGCGGGTCGATCACGTTGTTGGCGCGATAGACATAGAACCCGGTCAGCGCAAAGGCCAGCCCGACGATGACGACACCCACCAGCATGCCCACGGTGGTCACGCCGCCGCTCAGGGATTGGCCGAGGGTAGAAGGGGAGAAAGCCACCAGCAGCACGAAGCCGTAGTAAATCACCAGCATGGCCAGGCTCAGTGACCAGTACAGCTTCTGTTTACGGCGAACCAGCTGGATGAAATCCGGGTGCTGGCGAATAAGTTCTACTTCCTGGGGTGTCATGACGCGCGCTCCTTTGTTGTTTTTGTTTTGGGTGAAACAGTTTCGGGTTGGAACCGGATCAATGTGGGAGCGGGCTTGCTCGCGAAGAGGCCATCACATTCAACATGGATGGCGCCTGATACTCCGTCTTCGTCGGAACGCCGCCCGGAGCAAACCCGCTCCCACAGGGGGGCGCATTGCCCGATACATCAGAGTTGATCGAAATCCAGCACCACCTTGTCGCTGATCGGGAAGGCCTGGCACGACAGCACATAGCCGGCGGCCACTTCGTAGTCTTCCAGGGCGTGGTTGCTGTCCATTTCCACTTCGCCTTCGATGACCTTGCACTTGCAGGTCGAGCACACCCCGGCCTTGCACGAGTAGGGCAGTTCCGCACCTTGCTCGTTACCCGCTTCGAGGATGCTCTGGCTGTTGCGCGGCAGGTCGAACGCCAGGGCGCGGCCGTCGCTGATCACGGTGATCTGGCTGACCGCCGCATCCACCTGACGGGCGGCTTCGCGGGCGGCGCGCTTCTGCTCGCTGCCGGCAGCGGCGAACAGTTCGAAATGGATGCGCTCAGGTTGCATGCCCTTGGCCTTGAGGCTGTCGCGCACGGTCTCGGTCATTTCCTGCGGGCCGCAGATGAAGGCGGCGTCGAGGGCCTTGACGTCGAGCCAGCGGCTGAACAGTTGCTCGCATTTCTCAGCGTTGATCCGGCCGTTGTACAGGTCGACATCCTGCTGCTCGCGGCTGAACACGAAGATCAGGTTCAGGCGTTGCAGGTAGCGGTTTTTCAGGTCTTCCAGCTGCTCGCGAAACAATGCGCCGGAGCTGGAGCGGTTGCCGTACAGCAGGGTGACGCGGCTGTGGGGCTCGGTTTGCAGGGTGGTCTTGATGATCGACAGGATCGGCGTGATGCCGCTACCCGCCGCCACAGCCAGGTAATTGCCATGGCGTGCCGGGTCGAGCTCGACGCAGAAGTGCCCGGCCGGCGGCATCACTTCCAGTGTGTGCCCGGCTTTCAGCTGTTCGTTGGCAAACGCCGAGAAGCGTCCGCCGGTGACACGCTTGACGGCGATGCGTAGCTCACCGTCGTTGACCCCAGTGCAGATCGAATAGGAGCGGCGTACTTCTTCGCCGTCCAGCTGGGTGCGCATCACCAGGTGCTGGCCCTGGGTGAAATGGAAGCTGTCCTGCAAGTGCTGCGGAATCTCGAAGGCGATGGACACCGCGTCACGGGTCTCGGCGCGCACGTCCTTGATGGTCAGGCTGTGAAATTTGCTCATTGTTGTTCTCCAGCTGGGACGGCCGATTCGCCGCTCAGATGCACTTGAAATAGTCGAACGGTTCCCGGCAATCGACGCAGCGGTACAGCGCCTTGCAGGCGGTGGAGCCGAACTGGCTGAGGACCTCGGTGTGGGCGCTGCCGCATTGCGGGCACACAACCTGCGGGCTTTCACCGAGCAGGCTGCGCTTGCTGGTGCTGCCCTCCGGCGGCGCGATGCCATAGGCGCGCAGGCGTTCGCGGCCGCTGTCGCTGATCCAGTCGGTGGTCCAGGCCGGGGTCAATTTGCGCTCAAGTTGCGGCGCCTTGAATCCGGCGAGTTCCAGGGCCTCGCGGATATCGCTCTCGATCACTTCGGTGGCCGGGCAGCCGGAGTAGGTCGGCGTGACCACCACGTGAAGGTGACCAGCCTGCCAGTCCAGATCGCGGACGATGCCCAGGTCAACCACGCTGACCACCGGCACTTCCGGGTCCATGACCTCTGCCAGAATCGCCCAGGCGGCAGCCAGGTCGGTCGGTTGAGCCGGCCGGGCGCCGAGGTCGCTGGCGATCAGCTCACCAGGTTGCATCGGGGTACGCTCGTGGCAGGAACTGCATTTCGGCCAGCAGGATGCCCAGGTGTTCGGTGTGCAGGCCCTTGCGTGCATTCAGGTAGAAGTAGCTCGGCGCCGCGGGAACGGGCAGGGTGGCGCTGGTGAAAATCTGCTCGACCTTGGCCCGCCATTGAACGGCGACGCTGGCGATGTCCGGGGTGATGCCGGCTTCGCACAGGCGCTGCTCGCTGTCATCGGCGGCGATCAGTTCCACGGTGAAGCGCCAGACTTCGGGGATTGCCGCGAGCATGCGCTTGTGGCTTTCCTCGGTGCCGTCACCCATACGCTCGATCCATTCGCCGGAGCGGCGCAGGTGATAGGTCACTTCCTTCACCGCCTTGGCGGCGATCCCGGCGATGCGTTCGTCGCTGGACTGGCTCAGGCCCTGCAGCACCGGCAAGTGCCAGGCGTCATACAGGAACTGCTTGAGCATGGTCACCGCGAAGTCGCCGTTGGGTTGTTCCACCAGCAGCAGGTTGCGATAGGCGCGCTCGTCGCGACGGAACGCCAGGTGATCGGCATCGCGGCCGTCGTCCAGCAGTTCGGCGGCGTACTCCAGCCAGTTGCGTGCCTGGCCCACCAGATCGAGGCCGACGTTCATCAGCGCCAGCTCTTCTTCCAGCGCCGGGGCCTTGCCGCACCACTGGCACAGGCGCTGGCCCTGGATCAGGGCGCTGTCGCCGAGGCGCAGCAGGTATTCGATCAGATCAGTCTTGTTGTCCATGGTCGACCTCACATGTGCCCGACTTCGGCCGGCAGCTCGTAGAAGCTGGCGTGGCGGTAAACCTTGTCGTCCGACGGATCGAACAGCGGGTCTTTTTCATCCGGCGACGAAGCAGTGATCAATGCCGAAGGCACCACCCACAGGCTCACGCCTTCGCTGCGACGGGTGTAAAGCTCGCGCGCGTTCTCGATGGCCATGGTGGTATCGGCGGCATGCACGCTGCCGACGTGCTTGTGGTTGAGGCCGTGCTTGCTGCGCACGAAGACTTCGAAGAGGGTCCACTCGGACATTTCAGTTACTCCACATCAGGTGGCCGGATCAGGCGGCGTTCTTGTTTTGTTTTTTGCGGGCGTGGGCGACGGCGGCTTCACGGACCCAGGCACCGTCTTCAATCGCCTTGCGGCGGGTGGCGACGCGTTCCTGGTTGCACGGGCCGTTGCCCTTGAGGACTTCGTAGAATTCGTTCCACTGGATGTCGCCGAAGTCGTAGTGACCGCGTTCGGCGTTCCACTTCAGGTCCGGATCGGGGCAGGTGCAGCCCAACAGCTCAAGCTGCGGGATGGTCTGGTCTATGAAGCGCTGGCGCAGTTCGTCGTTGCTCTGGCGCTTGATTTTCCAGGCCATGGACTGGGCGCTGTTCGGCGAGTGTTCGTCGCTCGGGCCAAACATCATCAGCGACGGCCACCACAGGCGGTTGATCGCGTCCTGGACCATGTCTTTTTGCGCCTGATTGCCGTGGCGCATCATGGTCAGGAGGATTTCGTAGCCCTGGCGCTGGTGGAAGCTCTCTTCCTTGCAGATGCGGATCATCGCCCGGGAATACGGGCCGTAGGAGGTGCGCTGCAGCACCACCTGGTTGACGATCGCCGCACCATCGACCAGCCAGCCCACCGCGCCCATGTCGGCCCAGTTCAGCGTCGGGTAATTGAAGATGCTCGAGTACTTGGCCTTGCCGCTGTGCAGCTTGGCGATTTCTTCATCGCGGTCGGCACCGAGGGTTTCCATGGCGCTGTACAGGTACAGGCCGTGGCCGGCTTCGTCCTGGATCTTGGCCATCAGTTGCAGTTTGCGTTTGAGCGACGGCGCGCGGGTGACCCAGTTGCCTTCGGGCAGCATGCCGACGATTTCGGAGTGGGCGTGTTGGGAGATCTGCCGGATCAGGGTCTGGCGGTAGGCATCTGGCATCCAGTTCTTGGCTTCGATCTTGATTTCTGAATCGATTTTTTCCTGGAATGCGCGTTCCTGTTCGGACATCTCCGAGAGGTCTTTGATGCGCTTTACGCCTGTTTCTACTAGCTGTGCGTACATTTTTGAGTTCCCGCCTTGAATCTGTTCTGGGGCATGGGGAACTTTATAAGCGATACAGAATTTAATATCAAACACAAAATGACGTGTCGTATTTGTTTTTGTATCGCTTTGGATGGGTGGTCGCTTTTTGGGGCGGTGTACATATCCGTTTTTTTGGTAACGGCCACTTATGGTTTCGCCCTTACGGCGACTTACTTTTTTTACAAGCGCCTAAAAAAAGTAAGCAAAAAAACGCTCGCCCCGAACGTACGGCCCCTCGCCAAGGCTCGGAGTTCCTTCGCTCCGGCATTCATCCGGGGGCATCGCCTCCGGTCGGCTTCGCTCGACCTCCTCTCGATGTGTTCGGCTGCGCCGAACGGCGCTGCGCGCCCACCCCCGGATGAACGCCTCCGCTCAGCCTTCCGAGGGGGCGGGTGGATCAAGATCAAGAGCTGCAGGCGAGCTAACGCTCGGCCTGATGAGTGGTGAGGAGCGAAGGTGTACGCCGGCCTGCTTTTGCTCTTCTGTGGGAGCGGCGGTGCGGCGATCCGACTTGCTCGCGAATGCGGTTGATCATTCAACATCTCTGTTGGCTGACACTCCGCTTTCGCGAGCAAGCCCGCTCCCACAGTTGACCAGTGTCAGGCGCAAAATCTATGTACATCCCCGCCCTCCTGTGGGAGCGGGCTTGCCCGCGAAGGCGTCCTGACAGCCGACCAGGTGCATCCCGGACGAACGAACCCCGCGATCAGGCCGGCCGTTAGGCCGCCTCGCTTTTGCTTTTGCTTTTGCTTTTGCTTTGGCTTTAGCTCTTGATCTTCTTGCCCCCTCGAGAGGCCGAGTGGAGGTTCTGCGTAGTGGGCAACCCGGCATGGATGCCGGGTTAGCCGCCGCCGGCCATGGATGGCCGATGGCGGCGGGCCCACGGAGCAGGACCGGAGCGAGGGCATGCCGAGCCTTGGCGAGGCACCGAACGTAAGGGGCAAGAGCCCTTGGTTACTTGGGGCTTTTCCAAGTAACCCGCTGTAAGAGCGGAACCATAAGTCGCCATAACCCGAGAAATGGATAAACACACAGAACCCGAAGCCAAAAAAAACCCCGCAAAAAGCGGGGCCATAAAGGGTGCAGCAGTCATGCTTTAGGACGTTTATCCAACACGTGGCAAGCCTTGCCCTCCGACCGCTTGATCGAATGAAACGGCTGCAAAACGATCCGCGAACTGATCCCGATATACGTCTTGATGTGCTTGCTCAACTCCCCGCAAACAGCCTTCTGCTGTTCATCGGTCAGATGCTGGTGCTCAGCCTTGAGCTCGACATGCACATCAACGCTGTCCAGGTTGCCATTGCGATACAGATGAATCTCATAACACTCGGCAAGTTGTTTAACTTTTAGAACCTGCTCCTCGATCTGCGTCGGAAATACGTTGACCCCGCGGATGATCAGCATGTCATCGCTGCGCCCGGTGATCTTGTCGATGCGCCGCATCGGCCGTGCGGTGCCCGGCAGCAGACGCGTCAGGTCGCGGGTGCGGTAGCGGATCATCGGCAGGGCTTCTTTGCTCAGGGAGGTGAACACCAGTTCGCCCATCTGCCCGTCCGGCAGCACTTCGCCGGTGACCGGGTCGATGATTTCCGGGTAGAAGTGGTCTTCCCAGATAGTCGGGCCGTCCTTGGTTTCCGCGCATTCCATGGCCACGCCCGGGCCCATGATTTCCGAGAGACCGTAGATGTCCAGGGCGGTGATGCCCAGGCGTTGCTCGATGGCGCTGCGCAGTTCGGCGGTCCACGGTTCGGCGCCGAAGATGCCCAGGCGCAGGGCCAGTTTGTGCGGGTCGATGCCCTGGCGCTCGATTTCGTCGGCGATGTTGAGCATGTAGGACGGCGTGACCATGATGATGTCCGGCTGGAAATCCTTGATCAGTTGCACTTGTTTTTCAGTCTGGCCACCGGACATCGGGATCACCGTGCAGCCCAGGCGTTCGGCGCCGTAGTGCGCGCCGAGGCCGCCGGTGAACAGGCCGTAGCCATAGGAAATGTGCACTTTGTCGCCACGGCGGCCACCGCCGGCGCGGATCGAGCGCGCCACCACGTTGGCCCAGGTGTCGATGTCGTTCTGGGTGTAGCCGACCACGGTCGGTTTGCCGGTGGTGCCGCTGGACGCGTGCAGGCGCACGATGTCGTGCATCGGCACGGCAAACATGCCGTAGGGGTAGTTGTCCCGCAGGTCGGACTTGGTGGTGAAAGGGAATTTCGCCAGGTCGTCCAGGGACTTGATGTCGTCCGGGTGCACGCCCAGCGCATCGAAACGCTGACGGTACAGCGGCACGTTGTTGTAGGCGTGGTTCAGGCTCCAGCGCAGGCGCTCCAGCTGATGCTGGCGCAGCTCGTCGATGCTGGCGGTTTCCAGCGGGTCCAGCACAGGATCCAGAACGGATTTGGCTATTGGCATGTTCATGTGTTCACTCGAATTGTTTTTGTGTTCCAGCCCTTTTGCACAAGGGCTTTGAGTGCATGCCCCAAGGATACCTCTCGGCTCCTTGGGAATCGCGATTCTTTAGTGGGATAGACGCTCGATGATCAGCGCGATCCCTTGGCCGACACCGATGCACATGGTGCACAGGGCGTAGCGGCCGTTACGTTCTTCCAGCTCGTGCAGGGCGGTGGTGACCAAGCGTGCGCCGCTCATGCCCAGTGGATGGCCCAGGGCGATGGCGCCGCCGTTGGGGTTGACCCGTGGGTCGGTGTCGCTCAGGCCCAGTTCACGCAGCACCGCCAGACCCTGTGCGGCGAAGGCTTCGTTGAGCTCGATCACGTCCATGTCGGCGAGGCTCAGGTTGGCCACCTCCAGCACCTTGCGGGTGGCGGGCACCGGGCCGATGCCCATGATCCGTGGTTCAACGCCGGCGGTGGCCATGGCCACGACCCGGCCACGGGCGATCAGGCCGTGGCGCTTGGCGACTTCCGGGCTGGCCAGCAGCAAGGCGCAGGCCCCATCGTTGACCCCGGAGGCGTTGCCGGCGGTGACGCTGCCGCCTTCGCGGAACGGCGTGCCGAGTTTGGCCAGCTGTTCAAGGGTGGTGTCGCCGCGCGGGTGTTCGTCGTGCTCGACCACTTTGGCCGGGCATTTGCGCTGGGGAATTTCCACAGCAACGATTTCCTTGGCCAGACGTCCGTTGGCTTGGGCGGCTGCGGCGCGTTGCTGGCTGCGCAGGGCGAAGGCGTCCTGGTCGGCCCGGGAGATGTTGAACTGTTCGGCGACGTTCTCTGCCGTTTCCGGCATGGAGTCGATGCCGTAGGCCTTTTTCATCAGCGGATTGACGAAACGCCAGCCGATGGTGGTATCGAAGATCTCCGCTGCACGGGAAAACGCTTGCTCGGCCTTGCCCATCACCAGCGGTGCGCGGGACATGGATTCGACGCCACCGACCAGCATCAGCCCGGTTTCGCCGCTGCGAATGGCCCGGGCGGCGGTGCCGATGGCATCGAGTCCGGAGCCGCACAGGCGATTGAGGGTGGTGCCCGGCACGCTGACCGGCAACCCGGCCAGCAACGCCGACATGCGCGCGACGTTGCGGTTGTCTTCGCCGGCCTGGTTGGCGCAGCCGTAGATCACATCATCGACCGTGTTCCAGTCCACTTGCGGGTGACGGCGCAGCAGTTCGCGCAGGGGCACCGCACCGAGGTCGTCGGCGCGCACGCTGCTCAGGACGCCGGCGTAACGGCCAATCGGGGTCCGGACTGCGTCGATGATCAAGGCGTCATTCATTGGGGGTCTCCTGCGTCAGCACCGGGCCGCGCACTTTGTAGGATTTGCCGTGGAACAGGGCGATCAACTGGCCCTGCTGGTTTTCGATGCGCACGTCATAGTTGCCGGTGCGACCGGAACGGCTCTGCTCGATGCAGTCGGCGTTCAGCGTGTCACCCAGGCGTGCCGGGGCGATGTAGTCGATGCTGCAACCGATGGCCACGGTGGCTTCGTTGTAGCTGTTGCAGGCAAAGGCGAACGCCGAATCAGCCAGCGCGAACAGGTAGCCGCCGTGGCAGGTGCCGTGGCCCTGGACCATGTCGGCGCGCACGGTCATGCCCACTCGCGAGCAACCGGGCCCGGCCGAGAGCAGGCGCATGCCCATGCCCTGGCTGGCGGCGTCGCGCTGGAACAGCGATTGCGCGCATTCACTGGCCAGGGTCATGGATTCATGGTTAGTCATGGAATGTTCTCCCTTCGGCGACGCGACGGCGCAGCAGCAGCGACGGCCGGTAGCGTTCTTCGCCATAACTGGCTTGCAGGTTTTCCAGCGTTTCAAGAATGTGCGACAGGCCAATGGCATCGGCCCAGGCCAGCGGCCCTTGCGGATAATTGACCCCGGCGCGCATAGCCAGGTCGATGTCGGCGGCCGAGGCCACGCCTTGCAGCAGGGCGTCGGCGGCCTCGTTGGCGAGCATCGCCACGGTGCGCAGGACGGCGAGGGCCGGGCTGTCGCTGAGCAGACTGACCTTGAGGCCGGCCCGTTGCAGCAGGGCAACGCCTTGTTCGAGTGCCTGCGGATCAATGCCGTTCGAGTGGCTGATGGCGATGCGTTGGGCTTTGCTGTAATCGAACGCAAGGTCCAGCAGGATCAGGTTACGCAATCCGTCTTCACGTGCTCGCTGGCAGGCCATGCGCCCGTCGCTCAAGGCCAGCACGGCGTCACCGACGCGAAGTAGACCTTGTCCATCGCGCTGGACGATCTCGACGCCTTGTTCATGCAAGCGTGCGAGCAAGCCTTTAGCGATACCGAGATCGCCTTCCACAGCACAAACCTCGACTTTCGCATCGCTGCTGATTTCAGCCGCGAGCGGGCGCTCTGCACCTTGGGCGTAGCTGTAGAAACCCTGGCCGCTCTTGCGTCCCAGACGCCCGCCGTCCACCAGTTCTTTCTGGATCAGCGACGGCAGGAAGCGCGTGTCCTGGTAATAGGCGTCGAACACCGAGCAGGTCACGGCATAGTTGACGTCGTGGCCGATCAGGTCGGTCAGTTCGAACGCGCCCATGGCAAAACCACCGGCCTCACGCATCAGCGCATCCAGGGTCGGGCAGTCGGCAGCGCCTTCCTGAAGCATCCGCAGGCTTTCGGCATAGAACGGCCGGGCCACGCGGTTGACGATAAAACCCGGTGTGGAGCGGGTGTGCACCGGGTTTTTGCCCCAGGCCTTGGCGGTGTCGTACAGGCACTCGGCGAGTGCCGGATCGCTGGCCAGACCGGAGACTACTTCCACCAGCGCCATCACCGGCGCCGGGTTGAAGAAGTGCAGGCCGAGCAGGCGTTGTGGATGTTCAAGCTGCGCGGCGATGCTGGTGATCGACAGCGACGAGGTGTTGCTGGCGAGGATGCAATGCTCGCCGCAGATGCCTTCGAGCTGGCGGAACAGCGCGCGCTTGACCTCGAGGTTCTCGACGATGGCTTCGATGATCAGGTCGCAGTCGGCCAGGACTTCGATGGCTTCCACCGCTTGCAGGCGGGCAATCGTCGCGCTGCGCGATTCGGCGGACAGCTTGCCGCTCTCGACTCGCTTGCCCAGTTGCCGATCAATGCCTTCAATCGCTTGAGCAGCAGCGCCGGGACGATTGTCCAGCAGCAATACCGGATGGCCGGCCTGGGCCGCGACCTGGGCGATACCGGCACCCATGGCCCCGGCGCCGATCACGGCGATGCGTGCGTTGGTGTTCAGTGCTGTCATGACTCAGCGCCCCTTGAAACTTGGGGTGCGTTTTTCCATGAAGGCGCCGACGCCTTCGCGGTAGTCCTCGCTGCGCCCGGCCAGGCGCTGCAGGTCTTTTTCCAGCTCAAGCTGTTCGTCGAAGCTGTTGCTCAGGCTGGCGTTGAGGCTGCGCTTGATCAGCGCCAGGCCGTAGGTCGGCTGGGACGCCAGGTGGCGGGCCAGTTTCAGCGCTTCGTCGCGCAAACCGGCGTCGTCCACACACTGGTAGATCAAGCCCCATTGCTCGGCCTGCTCGGCGCTCAGGCGGTTGCCCAGCAGTGCCAAAGCCTTGGCCCGAGCCATGCCAACAAGACGCGGCAGGGTCCAGGTGCCGCCGGAATCGGGGATCAGGCCGATCTTGCAGAACGCCTGGATGAAACTGGCCGAACGCGCCGCCAGTACCAGATCGCAGGCCAGCGGAATGTTGGCGCCAGCGCCAGCGGCGACGCCATTGACCGCGCAGATCACCGGCAGCGGCAGGTCGCGTAATTGGCGGATCAGCGGGTTGTAGAACTTCTCGATGGACTCGCCCAGGTCCGGCACGGCGCTGCCCGGCGCGACATTGCGGTCGCTCAGGTCTTGCCCTGCGCAGAAGCCGCGGCCTTCACCGGTCAGCAGTAAAACGCGCACGTCCGGGTTCTGCCGCACTAGCTTGAGTGCTTCTTTCACTTCGCCATGCATCTGGGTGTTGAAGCTGTTGAGCTGGTCCGGCCGATTGAGGCTGAGCAGGGCGACGCCGGCGTCGATGGAAAACAGGATGTGTTCGAAGTTCATGGTCTTGGCGTTCTCTTGGCAGTCGTTCGAATTCGGATGTCAGTGGCCGCTTTATTGCCCGGTGAACGTCGGGCTGCGCTTTTCCTGGAAGGCTGCAATGCCCTCATCGCGGTCGCGGGTGCCGGCCAGCACGGTGAAGGCGTGACGCTCGAAGCGCAGGCCGCTGGCCAGGTCGGTGTCCATGGCCTTGAGCAGCGCTTCCTTGGCCAGGCGCACCGCCAGCGGTGCCTTGGCCGCAATGCTGCGGGCGATGTGCAGGGCGCGCTCGACGGTGAATTCCGGTTGGGTGACTTCACTGACCAGGCCGGCGCGCTGGGCCTGACGGGCGTCGATCGGCTCACCGGTCAGCACCATTTGCATGGCCATGGATTTGCCGATGGCGCGTAGCAGGCGTTGGGTGCCACCGGCCCCGGGCATGATCCCGAGGTTGATTTCCGGCTGGCCGAAGCGGGCGTCTTCGCCGGCAATGATGATGTCGGCGTGCATCGCCAGTTCGCAGCCACCACCGAGGGCGAAGCCGTTGACCGCGGCGATCAGCGGTTTGCTGAAGCGGGTGATGGTTTGCCACGAGGCCTGGCGCGGGTCGTCGAGGATGCCGACCAGGTTGCGTTCGGCCATTTCCTTGATGTCGGCGCCGGCGGCGAAGGCCTTGCGGCTGCCGGTGAGGACCACGGCGCGGGTGTCGGGGTCGGCTTGCGCGATGTTCAGTTCAGCGGCCAGTTCGCCCAGTAACTCGGTGGTCAAGGCGTTCAGGGCTTGCGGGCGCTGCAGGGTAATAAGGCGGACGCCAGGCTCGATCAATTCGACGGCAAGGGTCAGAGGCATGGCGGATGCTCTCACGGTGCACGCTCGGCGTGGTGCCGGCTCGTTATTGGATCGGCCGCAGGGGCCGGTTTTGCCCAAGTATAGCTATAACGTGATACGTAAATGCAATACGAAAATAGATTTAATGTGTCTTATTGGTGTTGGTTTGGATTTTTTGGTTTTCTTGTGAAGGGGGGGTGATAGCAGGTTTTGCCCAGAAAACATTGGGTTTTATGGCGATTTTTGAGGCGTGCTGGCATTCGTCGGAAAGGTGCATTTCAAGTGATACGGTTTTTAGTCTTTGTGCTGTTAAAAGTGATGTGATACAAAATGAGTCATTAATTGCATCGCTTTGTGAAGGAAGCTTCCATGACCTGCTACAGCCTTGATGGCCTGACTCCGGTGGTTGACCCGAGCGCTTATGTGCACCCGTCTGCCGTATTGATCGGTGACGTGATCATCGGCCCCCATTGCTATATCGGTCCGCTGGCCAGCCTGCGCGGGGATTTCGGGCGGATCGTGCTGGAGGAGGGCGCCAACCTGCAGGACACCTGCGTGATGCATGGTTTCCCCGACAGCGACACCGTGGTCGAGCGCAACGGCCACATCGGCCACGGCGCGGTGCTGCACGGTTGCCGGATCGGCGCCGATGCGCTGGTGGGCATGAATGCGGTGGTGATGGACAACGCCCGGATCGGCCCGCGTTCATTCGTTTCGGCGGCGGCGTTCGTCAAGGCCGGTTTCGAATGCCCGGAGCAGTCGCTGGTCATGGGCGCACCGGCCAGCGTCAAGCGCAGCCTCAGCGATCAGGAAGTGGCGTGGAAACAGGCCGGCACCCGGGAGTATCAGCAACTGGCCCAGCGTTGCCTGACGCAGATGCAGGTCTGCGAACCGCTGAGCGAACCGGAGCCGGATCGCCCGCGGATCAGTGACAGCGGTCTACGACCCAAAGGCAGCGGTTTGTGAACGCTTGCCCCTGTAGGAGCCAGCCTGCTGGCGAAGGTGTGTCAGCTACCTTGGTTTCGACTGACACACCATCGCGAGCAGGCTCGCTCCTACAAGGGATTGGGCTTAACCAGTTGGCTTTCGGTATATTCCTTTTCTTTTTTCGCACGGAACGCCCATGTCGTCCCTGACTCCCTTGAACCATCTGATTACCCGCTTCCAGGAGCAGACGCCGATCCGCGCCAGTTCCTTGATCATCACGTTGTACGGGGATGCCATCGAACCCCATGGCGGCACCGTCTGGCTGGGCAGCCTGATTCAGTTGCTCGAACCCATCGGCATCAACGAGCGGCTGATCCGCACCTCGATTTTTCGCCTGACCAAGGAAGGCTGGCTGACCGCCGAGAAGGTCGGTCGTCGTAGCTATTACAGCCTGACTGGCACCGGTCGCCGCCGTTTCGACAAGGCCTTCAAGCGGGTCTACAGCACCACGATGCCGGCCTGGGATGGCTCCTGGTGCCTGGTGATGCTCTCGCAACTGACCCAGGACAAACGCAAACAGGTGCGCGAGGAGCTGGAGTGGCAAGGCTTCGGCGCGATTTCGCCGGTGGTGCTGGCCTGTCCGCGCAGCGACCGTTCCGACGTCAACGCGACCCTGCTCGACCTCGGCGTCCAGGAAGACACCATCGTCTTCGAAACCACCGCCCAGGACGTACTGGCCTCCAAGGCGCTGCGCCTGCAAGTGCGCGAGAGCTGGAACATCGAGGAGCTGGCGGCGCACTACAGCGAGTTCATCCAGTTGTTCCGACCGCTATGGCAAGCCCTGCGCGAGCAGGAAAACCTGCAACCGGCCGACTGCTTCCTGGCGCGGGTGTTGTTGATTCACGAGTACCGCAAGCTGCTGCTGCGCGACCCGCAACTGCCCGACGAGTTGCTGCCCGGCGATTGGGAAGGCCGCGCCGCCCGCCAGTTGTGCCGCAACATTTACCGTTTGATCTACGCCAAGGCCGAGGAATGGCTGAACGCCGCACTGGAAACGGCCGACGGCCCGTTGCCGGATGTGGGTGAAAGCTTCTATCGGCGTTTTGGCGGACTGAAATAGCACGTCATTGTTCAGGGAGTGGTGCGGTTCAGGAGACTCGAAGCATCCGATGTCGTGTGGATTGACGTAGACAATAAAAATAAGCCTGCGTGAGGCCTGACATGATTCCTACAACAGCACAGCGCCACGATGGGTTCGACCAGTGGATCCATCAGATCAACCAGATCTGTGGCGCCTTCAACGCACAACCCCTGGGCAGCGAATTTGCCGGGCGCATCCGCGAGTACCAGAGCGATGCGCTCAAACTCAGTTTCGTCGACGCGTGCCAGGCTCGTTTGTACCGTACGCCCCAGGAAGTCGCGGCGGGCGAGGGCGGCAAGTATTTTGCGGTGTTCCAGCTCGACGGTACGGCGGGCATGGCCCAGGGCGACGACAAGGTCTTGCTGTCCCCCGGCGACATCACGCTGATCGATGCCGCGCGCCCCAGCGACTTCACCTACGGCGAAAACTCCCGGCAGTTGTCGCTGATCCTGCCGTATCAACTGGTCGAGCAAACCCTGCGCTTCAATCAGGTCAAGTGCGGCCACCGGATTGCCGCGACCTCGCCCATTGCGATGCTCTCGCACCGGCTGATCCTCGATGCCACCCGCCAGCAGCACCTGACCCGCCAGGAAAGCGAAGCGACCCTGGAGGCGATTGTCAGCCTGCTGCGTCCGGCTATCAGCCAGACCGACGACAGCAGCGACTCCCACGAGCGGAGCTTCCGCAAGACGCTCACCTGCATCGACGACAACATTCGCTCCGAAGACCTGTGCCCGGAATGGCTGGCGCGGGAAGTCGGCATGTCCACCCGGGGCCTGTACCGGATGTTTGCCAAGAAGGGATTGGTGGTGGCGCGCTACATCAAGAACCGTCGCCTGGACCTGTGCGCCGAATCCCTGCGCCGGTCAGGCAAGGAGCAGAAGTTGTCGGTGCTGGGGTATTCGTGGGGGTTTTCCGATTCGAGTTACTTTTCCACCGCGTTCAAATCACGCTTCGGCATTGCGCCGGGGGAGTATCGCAAGCGGCATGCTTGAGGTTTTTTTGCTCTTGCTTCGGTGAAAAAATGCTATGGCTTGAGTAACTGGCTGAACGCCTCCAGCTCACTTTTCTCCAGGTCGGACACCAGCACAAAGCGCATGTGGTTTTCTTGCCAGGACACCACGTTGAAACCTCGGATCGTCAGGCTTTGCCGTGGCTTGTCCGTCTCAGGCGTGGGCAAGATAAAAACATTGATGATGTGCATGGCCCGCCCGTAACTCAGGGCCGCCGTGGTCTGATGTTGCAGATAGTCCAGCCGCCCTCCCAGCAGCGGAAACCCCTGTGCCGAGTAATCGAAGACCGGCGGCGAGAAGTCGAGTTTGCCGGTGAACCAGGGCTTCACGGTATGGCGGTCGGACGACACCACATCGTTCAAATGCTCGCCCATCAGCGAACGCACATGGCTGGAGACCGCCTCGTCCATCAATGGCTGTTCGCTGCCCGGCGTCGCCACATACAGCACCACCGCCAAGGCCAGCGCCGTCGCTGAAAAAACTGGTGCGAACCATTTGCGCCAACGCTCGACGACGCCAACCGATGGGGGTTCAGGGGCGAACACCCGGGAAGTCAATGACGCCGGCGCTGCGTAATACGGCGCTCGTTGCTTCACACCGGCCATCAGCAGCTTCGTCTGATCATGCAATCGCGCGCACGCGACGCACTCGGCCAGATGCCCGGACACATTCGCAGCCGTCGCCGAATCGAGTTCCTTGTCCAGATAGCCATGTATCAGCGTCTGGCAAACCGTGCAGTCGAGTTCATTCATGATCGTACAACTTCAGTAGTTCGAGCGTGAGCATGGCGCGAGCCCTGGCCAGCCTCGACATGACGGTACCGATGGGGATGTCGACCACCAGGGCGATGTCCTTGTAGGGCATGTCTTCGAGTTCCTTGAGCACGATCACCTCGCGAAACGCCGGCGGCAGGGCGCACAGGGCTTGCTGGATCAGCGCCGCATTTTCGCTGTGGATGGCCAGCAGTTCCGGGGTCTGGCTGTGGCTGAGCGCCTTGTCGTCTTCGGCGAGTTCATCGCCGATGGCGACCCAATGGCGTCCGGCCGAAGCCTTGAGCCAGGTGTAGCTTTCGTTGCGCACGATGGTCAGGAACCAGGCCTTGGCGTTGCCGTCGGCGAAGCGCTGCGAAAATCTGAACGCCCGCAGGGCGCTTTCCTGCACGACATCGCGCGCGGCGCTCTCGTTGCCGGTGAGCCAGCGCGCGAGGTTGTAGGCGGCGTCCAGGTGGGGCGCAAACAGTTCCTCAAATCGCGTCATAGTGGTTTCCGCACTGTCCCATCCCTATAACTGTGAAGCGTTGCGTTTTATTCCCGAGGAAAAAATATATTTTCGACAGGGAATAAAGACCTGTCCCGCCAGGTTTTTACCTCGTGTCAGCTACATCACTGTAGTTCTCCAGCGAGGGATTACCGATGGACATTCATTCAAAACACCAACGACGTACCGACGGCCCGTTGAACCCTGACCGTCGAACGCTGCTCAAGTGCTCTGCATGGGCCGGGGCTGGCGTGATCTGGGCCTTGAGTGGCGGTATTCCCCGGGCCTTCGCTCTGGATCAGGCGGGTAACGTCACCGACCCCAAGGCACTCGCCAGCACGTTCCAGTTTGTGCAGATCAGCGACTCGCACATCGGTTTCAACAAGGAGGCCAATCCTGAACCGTTGAAGACCTTGCAGGTGGCTATCGACAAGGTCGTTGCCCTGCCGAAACGGCCGTCGTTGATCCTGCATACCGGCGATATTACCCACCTGTCCAAAGCCGAGGAGTTCGACACCGCTGACCAGTTGCTCAAAGGCTTGCCGTCCCCCGTGCACTACGTGCCGGGCGAGCACGACACCCTCGACGAAGGCGGCGGCAAGCTCTATCTGGAACGTTACGGCAAGGGCACCAAAGGCAATGGCTGGTACAGCTTCGATGACCACGGTGTGCATTTCATTGCGCTGGTGAATGTCTTCAACTTCCAGGCCGGCCATGAAGCAACCCTTGGTGCCGATCAACTGGCGTGGCTGGCCGATGACTTGCGAGCCGTGAGCAGCAGCACGCCCATCGTGGTGTTTACCCATATTCCGTTGTGGACGGTTTATCAGCCGTGGGGCTGGGGTACCGAAGATGGCGATCAGGCGATTGCCATGCTGCGCAAGTACGGTTCGGTAACGGTGTTGAACGGGCACATCCATCAGGTCATCCAGAAAGTCGAAGGCAATATCACCTTCCACACCGCGCGCGGCACGGCTTATCCACAACCCGCACCGGGCGCGGCGCCGACGCCGGGGCCGATGACCGTGGCGGCTGATCAACTGCGCAATTATTTGGGGGTCACCGAAGTGCGAGCGACCCAGGGTGATCATCCACTGGCGCTGATCGATTCGACACTGGTTTGACGGAGGGGACTGGGATGAAAACGCGATTATTGGCCGCTGTCTGCCTGATGTTGTCGATGCCTGTATGGGCTAATGAGGTAAAAATCGATATCAAGGAATTCATGTTCGGGCCCAAGGATCTGACCGTGGCCTTGGGCACCAAAGTCACGTGGGTAAACGATGACGAGATCCCGCACACGGTGGCGGAAACCCACAAGCTGTTTCGCTCCGGGGCGCTGGATACCGGAGACAGTTATTCCTGGGTGTTCAACACTCCGGGGGAGTTTGAGTATTTTTGTGCGCTGCATCCACAGATGATCGGGAAGATTGTGGTCAGCCAATAATACCGTGAGAAGCATGTGAGAGTGATGTAGAAACGCGTACCCCTGTGGGAGCGAGCTTGCTCGCGATGACGGTGTGTCATTCAACGTTTAAGTTGACTGACGCGACGCCTTCGCTGGCAAGCTGAACTGGTCAACTAATTTTGGACACCAGTTACGGTTTTCATGCAGCCAGTTTCTCCATAGCTACCGGTGAACGATAGCCGTCGTAGCTATGGAGCCTGACGTTGTTGTAACGCATTACGTAGCGCTGCCTGGCGGTGGCGCCAAGCTCTGATCCTTGGCGCAACCACTGAGGCTGACGCACAGATTGAGTATGGCGATGGTCATTTTCTTGATCATGGTCGGATCCTTGACGGCGTTGGACGGGCTCAACAGTGGGCTCTTTCGTAGCAGGCTTCCGGGTCGGCCACGGCGTCGAAGCGTTGCAACGCTTCGGCACCGCCATCGGCCTGTTGCGTCACCCGCAAGGTGTCGCCGAGACGACTTTGCAAATCGAGGAACACCCGGTTGCGTGCCAGTTCGAAGGGGGTGTGCAGGGCAGGAAAAATGAAGCTCACTGTTTGCTCTCCGCTGCCAGGCGAATCGCTTGCAATTTGCGGAAATTCGGTCCCCAGCGGCCATCTGGTTCGACACTGCCATCGGGATAAGTGATGACAGTGTGGTTGCCTTCTTTCTTTACCTTTGGCCCGGCCGAATAAACTACAAAGTCAGGATGCAAGACGGGCTCGAAATACACCTGCCGGGCTTGCAGGGCCTGATACTTAAGATAAATATGACCTTCACTAGTTAAGTTAACCGTTTTTTTATACGGACCTAAAAACTCCTCATCGACCCAAGGGTAATAGTCCTTCTTGATCGTCAAATCCCCTTCGACCTTGATGTCCGCGCCACCGCGTGGC